>JAQIBH010000171.1 GCA_027859205.1 Bacteroidales bacterium
GTTTAATTTGTCATTAAATTACGAAAAGTTAAACTATTAACTGAAACCGCCACGTGCGAGAGCATGCGTGGTGGTGTGAGGGGACGAGGGAGTAATCCCTCTACCTACTCGATTTTTGTAAAAAGAAATAATGAATAATGAACATCGAATATAGGACACATTATTGTTTAATTCATCATTCCGTGTTCTATATTGGAAATTTATGACTTGATTGTCGAACTGTAAAAATGCATGTAAGGAATATTTGGCGAAATGAAAGACGGTTTAAACATTTTTAATTTAAGAGGGTCTTATTACAAGAATTAAGATAAATAAAATGAAAAGAATGAATTGGAAAATCAGGCTGGGAATAGGCCTTATTTTATTGTCTGGAGTTTTTTTCGGATTGATGTTGATTTTCCCGTTTATGAACCTTGAAGGCAAAACAAAAATAGCCCTTTCAACAGCCGCTTTAATCGCTATGGAAGTTTCCTTTTGGGTAGGAGGATTATTAGTTGGTAAAGAACTCTTCATCAAATACAAATCGTATTTAAATCCAAAGAATTGGTTTAAAAAGAAATCAGAAAAGGTTGATACAGAAAAAAGCCTTGATTAATAAGTTAAAGCTTTATTGGGACTTTCTTATTAAAAACCTATCATATAAAAATAATAAAAACGAAGTACCTACACCAATTCCTAGAAGTACTAACCAAATACGTCCAGGATCGTAGCTTTCCCACAAATAATTGGTAAGTTCGAGTTGTGTCATATTTAGGAGCTCGCCTGCTTTATTGTAGAGATCAGTTTGAGTAAAAGTCTCAGAAAGTTCTGGAACAGATATTCCTTTCGAAACTAAATCCTTTTGTAACAAAGTAACTTTGTCGGACATTCTACCATAAACTCCACCCGAAATATAACCTGCTAATAAGTTTCCCAAAGTTACTGGCAGAAAAGCCATTCCCATATATAATGCAATTTTATCTTTTGGAGCAATCTTGCCAATATACTCAGTAATTTTAGGCGAACCAGCCATTTCTCCAACACCAAAAATGAAGATTGAAGCAATAATAAAAAACGGATTGTTTGTAAATAATGTTAATGACATACCAATTGAGCAAACAAAAAACCCTGTCATCATCGATGTTAATGGTTTCCATTTCATAATAATTGTCGAAACAATAATCTGGAACATGATAATATACATTGCATCAATATTAGTAATGTATTCGGCAGCAATAGTGCCATCGGGCGAACCGATTTTTTCAATTAACCAAGGCCAAATTTTTTCAATGAAATTATATAAGGAATGTGTGTCAACCCACTGATCAATAAATACTGGTAATGTATAAAATAGTTGGTAGTACATCGACCAAAATCCTGCAACGATTAATAAGAAAATTATGAATTTATAATCACTTAATGCAACACCAATATTTTTAAAAATCATTCCAAGTGATTTACCGAAAGGTAAATTAGATCTTTCTCGTTCAGGTTCTTTATAAAAAAATAGGAAAGGGATATTTACTAAAATGAAAATAGCACTTAAATAAAATACACTTGTATATGAAATTTTGCTGAATTGTAAAGCAACTATAGGACCTATAAATGCACCAACATTTACCATCCAGTAATAAATTCCAAATCCAATCGATGATGTTGAGTCATCAGTTGTTTTTGAAATGGTTGCTGTAATTACAGGTTTAAAAAGAGCCCCTCCTATAGCAACAAAAAGAAAAATCGAGAAGAATGATCCAAAGGATTTACAATAAGGCATTATTAGAAATCCTACTGCGTAAACTATGAATGCCGAGAATAATATTTTTTTATAGCCATATCTATCGGCTATTGCTCCTGTTATTATTGGTAAAAAATATAGAATTGCCGTGCCAACACCCATAATTAATCCTTTTTCTCCTTGACTTAATCCTAAAGCTCCAACGTCAGTCGATTTGGTTAAGTAATTCGCTAATAACATGTAAAATCCGTACCAAGCCCAACGCTCAAATAGTTCCATTGTGTTGGCAATCCAGAATGTTCGAGGGAATTTTTTAAATACACTTACTTTTACTGACATAATTTTAAATTTTGAATATGGTTGCTTATTGAGTTTTGATATTTTGATTTGGGAAATTTATCTTTTTAATTTTTAAAAATAATTATTATTTGACTTTTGCAAAAACTTAAAGTTTAATGTCGCTGTAAAGCACATGTAATCAGTGTTAAAAAACATGTTGTAGATCATAAAAAAAATATAAAAAATTACTTGGAGGCTTTACTTTCTTGATTACTTTTGCAGCCTTTAAAAATAGATAAATTATTTACCTCCATTTCGTTGGAGATGCTAAATAAAACAAAGTAGAGGGCTTATATAAGAATTAGGGTAATAAATTTAGGGTTAATTTTAGGGTAGAGAAAAGAGAATAGCTTGTTAAAGAGTTGTTCTCTTTCTTGTTTTTATATACTTTATAAAGTTTCATTTGGGAATAAAAAAGGATAATTTTACCCAAACTTTTTTAATAGGAGTTTGTTTAAATTTAACAACTTTTAAAAATAAAGAATATTAGATGGATACAAATAAGAAGGTTATTTTACTAATTCTTGATGGTTGGGGAATAGGAAATAAATCGAAATCGGATGTAATTTACAATGCAAATACACCATATATAGATAGCTTATATACAAAATACCCAAACTCGCAATTACAAACTTCAGGGAATAATGTTGGTTTGCCAGATGGTCAAATGGGGAATTCCGAAGTAGGTCATTTAAATATTGGGGCTGGTAGGGTTGTTTATCAGGATTTGGTACGAATTAATAAGGCTGTAGAAGATAATAGCATTGCATCAAACGAAGCTTTGGTAAATGCATTTAAATATGCAAAAGAAAAAAATGTTGCGGTTCATTTTATAGGTTTGGTTTCCGATGGTGGAGTGCATTCATCCGATAAGCATTTATATAAATTATGTGATTTAACAAAAGAACATGGATTAAATAAAGTAAATATTCATGCCTTAACTGATGGTCGTGATGTGGATCCTAGAAGTGGGAAAGGATTTATAAAAAATCTGCAAAATCATTTGGATAATTCCAATGGTGAGATAGCAAGTTTGGTTGGTCGTTATTATGGTATGGATCGTGATAAGCGATGGGAGAGAATAAAGGAAGCATATGATTTGCTTGTGCATGGGAAGGGTAAACAAACGAAAGATGTAGTTAATTCGGTGCAGGAATCATATGATGCAGGTGTAACCGATGAATTTATAAAGCCAATTGTAAAAGTGGATTTTAATGGTGATCCTGTAGGTAAAATCCAAGCAAACGATGTAGTTATTTGCTTTAATTTTCGAACTGATCGTTTACGTGAAATGACAATTGCTTTAACGCAGCAAGATATGCAACAACATGGAATGCAAACGGTGCCATTACATTATATAACAATGACTCGCTACGATGAGAAATTTAAAAATGTCCACATAGCTTACGATAAAGATAATTTAAATAATACGTTAGGTGAGTTGTTAGAGCGAGGAGGTAAGAAGCAGATTCGAATAGCCGAAACCGAAAAATATGCACACGTAACTTTCTTTTTTTCTGGTGGTCGTGAACAGGAATTCGAAAACGAAAAACGAATCATGATTTCTTCACCCAAAGTAGCAACATACGACCTGCAACCGGAAATGAGTGCAAATCTGGTAAAGGATGCTATAGTTGAAGAACTCAAAAAGCAAGAGACTGATTTTGTGTGCTTGAATTTTGCAAATGGTGATATGGTTGGTCATACAGGTGTTTATGAGGCTATAAAAAAAGCAGTTGAAACTGTTGATCAATGTGTTTGTGAGGTGGTTGATACCGCAAAGGAAAATGGATACGAAGTTATAATCATAGCCGACCATGGTAACGCCGATAATGCAATTAATGACGATGGTTCAGAAAATACAGCTCATTCTTTAAATCCTGTTCCGTTTATTTTAGTTTCAGATCGATTTAAATCTGTTCAGAATGGAATCTTAGCAGATGTGGCGCCTACAATTCTAGCTTTATTAGGGATAGATGCTTCCAGAGAAATGACAGGTAAAAATTTAGTAATCGAATAATATATTGTTAATGAATTATATGATGCAGGTGGGCAATTGTATCGTGGGAACAGAATTGCTCGAAGAAGATTTTTTATGTAATCTGGATAGCTGTAAAGGACATTGTTGTGTTGAAGGTGAAGCCGGTGCACCTTTAGAAGATGGTGAAGCAGAGTTAATAGAAAAATATTATCCAAACTTTAAAAAACATCTCAGAGAAGAGACTATTAAAGAAATTGAGAAATTTGGATATTCGGTTATTGATAAAAGCGATGGGGAGCCTGTAACTCCATTAAATAAAGGTAAGGAATGTGTTTATACTATGTTCAAAAATGGTATTGCTCAATGTGGAATTGAAAAAGAATTTTTGCGCGGAAAAATCCCATTTCGTAAACCAATTTCTTGTCATTTGTATCCAATCAGGATAAAGAAAATGGGTGACGATATGGTTGCTTTAAATTATCATGTCTGGAATGTTTGCGATCCAGCTCGAAAATACGGATGTAAGAAAAAAGTAAAGGCTTATGAGTTTTTAGAAGAAGCTTTGGTTCGAAAGTTCGGAAGAGAATGGTACAACGAGTTATTAGAAACTGTTGAAGTATATAAAAAAGAAATAGAGAGTTCAGAAAAATCTAAGGATTGCAAATAAGTTTGAAAAGGATTAATTTTAGCACTCATTTTAAATTATAAAATATTTAAATAAAAATCAAAATAATATGGAAAATGTAAAACAATACATCGAGGCAAATAAAGGTCGATTTCTGGAAGAACTTTTCGAGTTAATCAGAATTCCCTCAATTAGTTCAATTAAAGATCATAAACCAGATATGGTAAAAGCAGCCGAAGCCTTAAAATCTGCTTTAATAAAGGCTGGTTGCGATAAAGCACAGGTAATGCCGTCTGATGGTAATCCAGTTGTTTTTGCTGAGAAAATAATTGATTCTGCAAAACCAACGGTTTTGGTGTATGCTCATTACGATGTAATGCCCGTTGATCCGATTGATTTGTGGGAAACAAAACCTTTTGAACCTGTTGTTAGAGACGGAAAAATCTGGGCTCGTGGTGCCGACGATGATAAAGGACAAGGTTTTATGCATATTAAAGCTTTCGAGGCTATGGTAAAAACTGATTCTTTACCATGTAACGTTAAGTTTATGATCGAAGGGGAAGAGGAAATTGGTTCTCCAAATCTTCCAAAATGGTGTGAACAAAATAAAGATCTTGTAAAAGCTGATATTATTTTAGTTTCTGATACAGGAATGATTGCTCCTGACATACCATCTATAACTACCGGTTTGCGTGGTTTGTCTTATTGGGAAATAGAAGTAATAGGTCCAAATCGTGATCTTCATTCGGGATTATTTGGTGGTGCAGTAGCTAATCCAATTAATGTATTAGCAAAAATGATCACAGAAATGGTTGACGATAATGGCCGCATTACCATTCCTGGATTCTACGATGATGTTTTGGAAGTTTCTGCTGCTGAAAGGGCTAAAATGGCGGAAGCTCCATTTGATGTGGAAGAATACAAAAAAGCAATCGATGTAAAAGAACTTTATGGAGAGAAAGGATTCTCAACTAACGAACGAACAGGCATTCGTCCATCATTCGATGTTAATGGTATTTGGGGTGGATATACAGGAGAAGGTGCAAAAACGGTTCTTCCTTCAAAAGCCTTTGCAAAAATTTCTTCACGTTTAGTTCCAAATCAAAATAATGAGAAAATTGCGAAATTGTTTAAAGAGCATTTCGAAAAAATCGCTCCTGATTATGTAAAAGTCAATGTTAAGTTCTTGCATGGTGGTCAGGCTTATGTTTGCCCGATAGATATACCTGCCTACTCAGCTGCTGAAAAAGCTTACGAGAAAATCTATAACAGGAAACCTGTTCCCGTAAGAAGCGGAGGAAGTATTCCTATTATTTCTGAGTTTGAAAAAATTCTAGGAATTAAATCTGTATTAATGGGATTTGGTTTAGAGTCTAATGCAATTCATTCGCCAAACGAGAATTATCCATTGGAGCAATTTTATAATGGTATTAATACTATTCCTTATTTCTATAAATATTATACAGAGATAATGCAATAATAATGAAGTTATAGTTAAAGAATGAAGGCCTGACGTTTAGTTAGGCCTTTTTTTATGAAAAATACTGTTAAGAAATAAGGTAATTTATCAATTGTATAAAGGAGTGTTATTCCTTATCTATTTGTCATTCCCGCGAAGGCGGGAATCTTATTATTCATAGCTAAGAAAACGAGACTCTTGGTCTGAATTCTTTTTTTTCAATTTAAATATATAAAAGGCTTTTATTTATTAATTTCTAACAAATTTGTAAATGCAATTGAACAGAATCGGTAAAGAAGGGGGTGTATATCAGAATAACTATAAAATATTAAATTGATGTGTAAAAAATTAGGGGGTGTGTGTAAAAATAATGTATTTTTGTATTTTAATTCATAATTATTAATTCGTAATTTAAAATTATGGCTACAATCAGATTTAAAGCAATTGAAGAAGTTTCTAAAAGGCATCCTGTTGAAGTTTCTCTTCCGTCAATTAAAACTTCAGAGTATTTTGGCGAAAATGTTTTTAACGATTATAAAATGCAAGAGTATCTTTCACACGAAGCATATCAAAATGTTATTGAATCAATTAATCAAGGTATTCGTATTGACCGAAAAATTGCAAATCAAGTGGCTATTGGAATGAAAGCATGGGCGGTTGAACGCGGAGCAACTCATTATACTCACTGGTTTCATCCTTTAAACGGAACAACTGCCGAAAAGCACGATGCATTTTTTGAACCTGCAGATGGAGGTGGAGTAATTGAAAATTTTCAAGGAGAGATGTTGGTTCAACAAGAGCCCGATGCATCAAGTTTCCCAAGTGGAGGCATTCGGAATACTTTTGAAGCACGTGGTTATACCGCTTGGGATCCTTCATCACCTGCATTTGTTTACGGAAACACACTTTGTATTCCAACAATATTTGTAGCATATACAGGAGAGGCATTAGATTATAAAACACCTTTAATTAAATCATTAAATTTTATAGATAAAGCTGCTGTTAATGTATGTCAATATTTTGATAGAGACGTTGACAAAGTAAACGTGACGTTGGGTTGGGAACAGGAATATTTTTTGATAGATAATGCACTTTTTAATGTCCGACCAGATTTATACTTAACAGGAAGAACATTACTTGGACATGCCTCCGCAAAAGATCAACAGTTAAGCGATCATTATTTTGGCTCCATTTCCGATCGTGTGAAAAATTATATGGTCGATTTTGAAATTGAAGCTTATAAGTTGGGAATTCCTGTTAAGACTAGACACAACGAAGTAGCTCCAAATCAGTTTGAGTGTGCACCTATTTTTGAAGAAGCAAATTTGGCTGTCGATCATAATCAAATATTAATGACTTTAATGGATAAAGTAGCACGTCGACATAATTTCAGAGTTCTTTTTCATGAAAAACCATTTAAAGGAATTAACGGATCAGGAAAACATAATAACTGGTCGATGGCAACAAATACCGGAAAAAATCTTCTTTCTCCTGGTAAAACACCTCGTAGTAATTTAAGATTCCTTACTTTTTTAATAAATACAATAATGGCTGTTCATGATTATGCAGATATTTTAAGAGCAAGCGTGGCTGTTGCTGGTAATGAATATCGCCTTGGAGCACACGAAGCACCGCCAGCCATAATGTCTGTCTTTATTGGTTCACAACTTTCGAGCATGCTCGATCAATTAGAGGAACGAGTTACAAGTAAAAAAATGACTCCTGATGAGAAAACAGAGCTGAAATTGGATATAGGTAAAATCCCTGAAATTTTATTAGACAATACAGATCGCAACAGGACATCTCCTTTTGCGTTTACTGGTAACAGGTTTGAATTCAGAGCTGTTGGTTCTTCAGCAAATGTTGCTGCACCTATGATTACTCTTAATACTGTAGTAGCTAATCAATTAATTAAATTTAAAAAAGAGGTTGATGCATTAATTAAAAAAAAGATTAAAAAGGATGAGGCGATTTTTCAAGTGTTAAAGAAGTATATTATTGCTTCAAAGAAAATTAGATTTGAAGGAAATGGATACGGTGAGGAATGGGTAAAAGAAGCTAAAAAAAGAGGTTTGTCAAATATAGCGGATGTTCCAGAAGCTTTAAAAGCTTTTGTAAATGAGCATACAAAAGACGTTTTTGAAAAATCGCAAATTTTAACTGGTAGAGAGTTAGAAGCACGATATGAAATTCGTTTAGAAATTTATACTAAAAAGAGTCAAATTGAGGCTAGGGTATTAGGTGATTTAATCAGAAATCATATTATTCCTACATTAATAAAATATCAGAATGTACTTATTGAAAATGTGCGAGGAATAAAAGAATTATATCCAAGGGATATTTATGAGAAAATGGCTGAGCCTCAATTGAAAACAATTACCGAAATTTCTGAACGGTTTGCAATTATTAAAGAAGCTGTAGATGAAATGATCGAGGCCAGAAAAAAAGCAAATAAAATTGATAATATTAGAGAGAAATCGGCAGATTATTCAAATAATGTGGTTCCGTATTTTGAGAAAATCAGGTATCATGTTGATAAACTTGAATTAATCGTTGACGATGAGATATGGCCTTTTCCTAAATATAGAGAGATGCTTTTTACACATTAAACAAAGTATTTATAAATACAATTATGGAAAGTAAAGTTGTGTTGGGAAACGCAAATATTAGAAAATAAAAAAAAATATGTAAGTAGTTTTAATTACGCGCGATTTTTTCTTATTAAAAAAAGGATGATTACTTATAAAAATTACGCGTTTTGCAATAAATATGACTATATTTCGTATTAATAAAATGGTGATAACTCAATAATAATCGGCTTTTTATTTTATTTAAAAAATCTTACTTTTACATTTTACAACTATTTAATTATATAATAGATATGAAAATCAGGGTAGTATTTCTTTTTAGCATCTTTGTTTTATTTTTACAAAGCGCCTCTATAGCGCAGACAAGTGTATATAATAAAGCAAATGAATTTTATAAAAATGGACAGTATTATCAGGCCATTGATTTACTTCGTGATGCATACAGCAAGGTAACCGATAATAATACCAAAAGTGATATTACCTATCAGGTTGCAGAATGTTACCGAAAAACAAATCAGCCTAAAAAGGCAGAAATGTGGTATAAAAAATCCGTTCGAAAGAAATATTCAAATCCTGTTATTTACTTATATTACGCAGATGCATTAAAAATGAATGAAAAATTTGAAGATGCAATCACTAATTATAAAGAGTATAAAAAATTAGTACCTGCTGATCCTCGTGGAGAAATGGGAGTTAAGTCATGCGAATTAGCAATAAAATGGATGGAGAATGAGAACGGCTACAAAGTGGCCAATATGAAATTTTTTAATTCAAAGGAGAGTGAATATACTCCGGCATTTGCAAAAGCTGAATACGACGAAGTTTATTTTACATCTTCTCGCGACGGTGCAACGGGTGATGATACTCATGGCGGAACAGGTTTAAATTTCTCTGATATTTTTACATCTAAAAAAGATAAAAAAGGAAACTGGAGCACTCCCGTTCCTCTAGGCGAAAATATAAACACTGCATTCGAAGAAGGTGCCGTTTCAATGAGCAAAGATTTTAACACCATGTTTTTTACACGTTGTGAACGTCATAAGAAAGACGCAATTGGTTGCATGATGTTTCAATCTGAAAGAAGAAATGAGGAGTGGGGGAACGCCGAACAAGTGTTAATGCTTGAAGATAGTATTGTTGTAGCTCATCCTTCATTGTCAGATGATGAACTAAGTTTGTATTTTGTGTCTGACATGAAAGGTGGAATGGGAGCAAAAGATATTTGGAAAGTTACACGCACAAGTATCGATGGAGAGTGGGGAACGCCAGAATCGCTAGGAGCAGAAATAAATACAGCTGGAAATGAAATGTTTCCTTTCATCCATAATGATGGAACATTATATTTTTCTTCAGATTATCATCTTGGTATGGGAGGCTTGGATATTTTTAGAGCATCAAAAGAAAATGGTAATTGGAAAGTTGAAAATATGAGATATCCAATAAATTCTACAAAAGATGATTTTGGAATAATTATAGAAAAAGATTTGGAAAGAGGATATTTTAGTTCAGCACGAGATGGTGATGATGATATTTATTCATTTGTATTACCTCCACTTAAATTTGACGTTGAAGGAATAATTCTAAATGATAAAAATGATGAACCTTTGGCAAATGCAACTGTTAAATTAGTTGGTAGCGATGGAATGACATTAACAAATGAAACCGACGACGAAGGTGCTTTTAAATTTATGTTGCGACCAGGAACCGATTATGTTTTTGTAGCATCTAAAAAGGGCTTTTTAACCGGAAAAGATAAGGAAACAACTAAAGGAATTATTGAAAGTCAGACTTTTTCAGCTGAAATCAAATTATCATCAATTGCAGAACCAATTGATTTACCGAATATTTTTTATGATTTTGCGAAATGGAATCTTCGTCCTGAATCAATGGTTGCACTTGATAAGCTTGTTGAAACATTAAATGATAATCCAAATGTGGTAATTGAGTTGCGTTCTCATACCGATTCACGTGGTAGTGCAATATCAAATGTTGAGTTATCGCAAAAGCGTGCTCAATCAGTTGTTAATTATTTAATTGAAAAAGGGATTCAACCTGCCAGATTAAGAGCCAAAGGATATGCATCTACAATGCCAAAAGTGGTTGACCGTAAAACTATTGGCCAAAGTACTTTCCTCATTGAAGGAACAAAACTAACCGATGATTTCATTGAGAATTTGGAGTCTGAAGAGCAACAAGAAATAGCACATCAGATAAATCGTAGAACAGAATTCCAGGTAATTTCTACAGAGTTTAAACCTCAAAAGTAGCTTTTCTTATATATTATATTGGATTCTCGACAAATTCGGGAATCCTTTTTTTATTTTAATTCTTATAAGTAATTAGTAATTTTGCACCTCAAATCATTTTCAATAAATATGTCTCAAGATTCACGATATAAACTAAGAGGAGTTTCTGCATCAAAAGAAGATGTTCATGATGCGATTAAGAATATTGATAAGGGCATATTCCCACAGGCTTTTTGTAAAATTATTCCTGATATAATCGGAGGTAGCGATATGTACTGTAATATTATGCATGCCGACGGAGCTGGAACAAAATCCTCGCTTGCCTATTTATATTGGAAAGAGACAGGAGATCTATCTGTGTGGAAAGGAATAGCTAAAGATGCTATTGTTATGAATCTTGATGATTTACTTTGCGTTGGCGCAACAGATAATATTTTATTGTCATCAACAATTGGAAGAAATAAGAACTTAATTCCCGGAGAAGTAATCGCCGCTATTATTAATGGTACAGAAGAGTTTTTAGCGGATTTGCGCGAAATGGGAGTTTCAATTTTTTCAACAGGAGGAGAAACGGCAGACGTTGGCGATCTGGTTCGTACAATAATTGTTGATTCAACAGTAACAGCACGAATGAAACGCTCTGATGTTATTAATAATAGTAATATACAGGATGGCGATGTTATTGTAGGATTATCATCATTCGGACAAGCAAGCTACGAAACAGAATATAATGGAGGAATGGGAAGTAATGGATTAACATCTGCGCGACACGATGTGTTTGGTAAATATATAGCAGATAATTATCCTGAAAGTTTTGATCCCTTAGTACCATCAGAGGTTGTTTATTCTGGAACGTATAAGTTAACAGATAAAATCCCAGGGCTCGGTGTTGATGCTGGAAAACTTGTGCTTTCCCCAACTCGGACTTATGCTCCAATTATGATTGAGATTTTTAATAAATCAAGATCAAAAATTCATGGTTTAGTTCATTGTTCGGGTGGAGCGCAAACAAAGGTGATGAACTTTGTAGTGAATCTACATGTTATAAAAGATAATCTTTTTGATTTACCGGATTTATTTAAAATAATACAAAAAGAATCTGGAACATCTTGGGAAGAAATGTATAAAGTATTTAATATGGGGCACAGAATGGAGATTTATATTGCACCGGAATATGCAGAAGAAATAATAAAAATCTCTAAAAGCTTTAATGTTGATGCTAAAATTGTTGGTCGTTGCGAAAAAGCAAGTGAAAATAAACTGACTATTAAAAGTGAGTTTGGCGAATTTCAGTATTAAAAATCAATAAATTTAATTGTTAATTTGGCATCGATTTTAATTAGGAGGAAATAAAATGATATTAGAAAAACTCGAAGGGGTAAAGATAAGATTTGAGGAGGTTGGTCAATTAATAACAGACCCTGATGTTATCAATGATATGAAGAAGTATATTAAGTTAAATAAAGAGTACAAGGAGCTTGAACCATTTGTTGAAACATATAATATCTATAAAAATATATTAAGTAACATTCAGTCTGCAAAGGAAATTTTATCTACTGAAAAGGACGAAGAGATGAAAGAGATGGCAAAATTGGAGCTTGATGAACTTGAAGCGAAAATTGGACCAATGGAGGAAGAGATTAAGGTATTACTTCTTCCAAAAGATCCAGAAGATGATAAAAATGCTATTCTTGAAATTCGTGCAGGAGCGGGTGGCGACGAGGCAAGTATTTTTGCAGGTGATTTATTTAGAATGTACACACATTACTGCGAAAGCAAAAAGTGGAAAATTGAGGTTACTAATACCAGTGAGGGTACCGTTGGTGGTTTCAAGGAAGTAGTGATGAAAGTAAGTGGTGTGGGAGTTTATGGTATCTTAAAATATGAATCGGGCGTGCATCGTGTACAACGGGTTCCACAAACTGAGACACAAGGTCGTGTTCATACTTCAGCTGCAACTGTTGCTGTTTTACCTGAGGCCGAAGAATTTGATATCGACTTAAGACCGGAAGATATTAGAAAAGATACATATTGTGCATCAGGTCCTGGTGGTCAGTCTGTAAATACAACATATTCAGCTGTTCGATTAGTTCATGAACCATCAGGAATTGTAGTTACATGTCAGGATCAAAAATCACAGCATAAAAATTATGATAAAGCATATGCGGAATTGCGAACCCGATTGTATAACCTAGAGTATCAAAAATATATCGATGAAATTTCATCGAAACGTAAAACAATGGTTTCCACTGGCGACCGTTCTGCAAAAATTAGAACATATAATTATCCGCAAGGACGAGTTACTGATCATAGAATAAATCTAACACTTTATAATTTACCGTCTATTATTGGCGGAGATATTAAAGAAATCATCGATCAATTACAAATGGCAGAGAATGCCGAAAGATTAAAAGAAGCAGGAGTAGAGTAGCTTGGGTAATAAATGATTTGTTGTTTTAAATTTACAAATACTAAAAAGATAGAAATATTTGAAACATTCGATTTGGAGTTTTTGTTATTATTTGTAATTTGTATTTTGATTTTTGGAGTTTTAAAAAGAGCATTATGGACTACAACCAATTATTTGAGCAAATTAAAAAGAAGAAAAGCTTTCTTTGTGTAGGTCTAGATACTGATATTACTAAGATTCCGAGTTTCTTATTGAAAGAAGATGATCCTATTTTTGAATTCAATAAACGAATAATTGATACAACCGCTCAATATACAATTGCATATAAGCCAAATATTGCATTTTATGAAGCAAATGGTGTTTTGGGTTGGAAAAGTCTTGAGAAAACAATTAATTACATAAATCTTATTCATAAAGACATTTTTGTAATTGCTGATGCCAAGCGTGGTGATATAGGTAACACTTCAAAAATGTATGCTCGTGCATATTTTGAGCAGTTTAATTGCGATGCAGTAACAGTTACTCCATACATGGGAAAAGATTCTGTTTCTCCTTTTCTTGAATTTAATAATAAGTGGGTAATTTTATTGGCGTTAACATCAAACGAGAGTGCAAAAGATTTTCAATTACTAGAGGTTAATAATTCTGAAAAAAATTTATTTGAGACTGTAGTTGCGAAATCTTCGGAATGGGGAAATAAAAATAATCTCATGTATGTTGTTGGTGCAACCCAATCAGTGTATTTAAAAAAAGTAAGAGAATTAATTCCAGAACATTTTCTTTTAATTCCTGGAGTGGGAACCCAAGGAGGAAGTTTAAAGGAAGTAGCAGAACACGGAATGAATGACTCATGTGGTTTATTGGTAAACTCTTCCCGTTCAATAATTTACGCTGATAGTTCTACCGATTTTGATAGAAAAGCTGGGAATGTTGCCAGAGAGCTGCACATCCAAATGGCTGACTTGCTTAAAGCCAAAAATATAATTTAATTACTCTAACAATTTTGATTTAATGGCTATACCGAGCATTGCCTAGTCTGCCGAAAGGCAGAAAAGCGATAATTATTACTTAAATAGTTAAGTTTTTTTATATTTTACTTTACGTTTCCCCATCTTTACGGTTAAGCCTTTTTGATATTATTATTGATATTTCAAATTAAATCAACTCTTGTTTCCTTTTTATTATTTGTTAATTTTATGATACAATAGATTTATCTTTATAATAATGAAAGAAGAATTTTTACATTACGTTTGGAAGTACAAATTATACAAAAACACGAGTTTAAAAAATCAAAATAATGACAAAGTCGAGGTTCTAAATCAAGGAACACATAACTCGGATTCTGGACCAGATTTCTTCAACGCTAAAATCAAAATAAACGAAACAATTTGGGCTGGAAATGTAGAGATTCATATTAATTCATCTGATTGGTATGCACACAATCATCATAAAAATAAAGCATATGATAATGTAATTCTCCAGATTGTTTTTAATCATGATAAGGATGTGTTTAGGACAAATGGAGAGTCAATTCCCACCATGGAAATTAAATTTGATCAAGAATTACTAAACAATTACAAAACATTAATAAAAAGAGAAACATGGATTCCATGTCAAAATGAGATTAAAAATATCGATCCTTTTATATTACAAAATTGGTTAGAGAAATTAAGCATTGAAAGGCTGGAAGAAAAAGCCGAAAGAATAAATCGAATTCTTGAACAGACAAATAACAGTTGGGAAAATGCTTTTTACATTCAATTAGCTCGTAATTTTGGGTTTAAATTAAATTCAGATCCATTCGAGTTACTGGCAAAATCGTTACCTTTAACATATTTGGCAAAGCATAAGGATAATCTTTTTCAGATTGAAGCTTTGTTATTTGGACAAGCAGGTTTCTTGGATAATGATTCGGGTGATGAATATTACTTAAGTCTCAAAAAGGAATATGTTTATTTGCAAAATAAATTTAAACTTAATCCAATCGAAAAACATCTGTGGATGTTTCTAAGATCACGACCTGGTAATTTCCCTACAGTTCGAATTGCACAATTTGCCAAATTAATTTATAGCTCTTCATCTTTGTTCTCAAAATTGCTTGAAATAAAAACAATAAAAGATTGCTATGAGCTATTAATAGTTGATCCTTCCGATTATTGGGAGAATCATTATATATTAAATAAGGAATCAATTAAAAAATCAAAAGCAATTGGTAAATCGGCTGTTGATATACTATTAATTAATACAATTATTCCATTTCTATTTATTTACGGAAAGGAAAAAGGTTTACCGGAATTACAAGAACGATCAATAAAATTATTAGAAAATATCAAACCCGAAAAAAATGCAATTATTCAAAAATGGAACGATTTAGGTGTTAAAGCAGAGAATTCATTTAAAACTCAATCATTAATTCAATTAAAAAATAAATATTGCGATAGGAAAAAATGCCTATATTGCCAAATTGGAAATTATATAATCCGAAAAAATAAATGAAAACAGTTCGATTAGGTAAAGAGAATTTTAGATCCATGTATGTAGCAATTGGTTTATTGATGCTCATTGTTATAACTGGAACTATAGGCTATATTTTAATCGAGAACTTTACATTTACCGAAGCATTCTTTATGACAATCATTACTATCTCAACGGTTGGTTTTAGAGAAGTACACCCACTATCCGGATTTGGCCAGTTTTTTACTGCATTTTTAATTGTTATTAGCTTCGGTATTTTTGCTTATGCAGTTACAACCTTTACCAGATATATTGTTGATGGTGTTTTAAGAAATTATTTAAAAGATAATAAAGTGAAAACTAAAATCGAAAAACTCAGTAATCATGTTATTGTTGTTGGTCATGGCCGCAATGGAGAGCAAGCTATTAAAGAATTAATAAAGCATAAAATTCCAGTTGTTATAATAGACAATGATGAAGCCATTATTGAAAAAATACGAGAAGACGCTAATTTATTGTATATCCAGGGCGATGCAACACAGGATGAAACATTGCTTGATGCTAAAATAGAGAAAGCACAAGCTTTAATAACAGCATTACCAAAAGATGCTGATAATTTATTTGTTGTTTTAACTGCAAAAACAATGAATCCAGAAATGACAATTATTAGCAGAGCATCGAATTTTAATTCCGATAGAAAGTTGCGAAGCGCTGGAGCAACTAATGTAATAATGCCCGATAAAATTGGTGGGCAACGAATGGCTAAACTTGTAGCTCAACCCGACATTGTCGATTTTGTAGAGTTTATAATGCTCCGCGAAAGCGATGAAGCTTATATTGAGGAAATTTCGTGTGAAAAAATGTCTGCGAAGTTTACCGAAAAATCAATTGGTGAGTGGTCGATAAGAACAACTACCGGTGCAAATATTATTGGACTAAAAACCTCAGATAATAATTATGTTGTAAATCCATCGGCTGATGTAAAAATTACTAATAATGATCAAATATTTGTTTTAGGCAGTCCTGATCAAATTGATAAATTGAAAAAAGTGCTTTTTGAAAATTAAATTCTTTAATTAAATTATTTTTATTTCAAATCTACATTGACCTTTTGATCGTGATGTGTTAGAGTTTTTCAAATCAGAATAATGTAATTTTTTACTTAATTATCTTGTAAAATGAAAAAAAATAAATACTTTTGCACGTCTTAAAAGGTATATAATAGATTAATTAAATAAAACGGATAGTATGAGCTATTTAACAGCAGAGAAAAAGCAAGAATTTTTTAAGGAGTTTGGAAAGTCGGAAACTAATACAGGTTCAACAGAGGGACAGATTGCTCTTTTTACGCATCGTATTAGTCATTTAACAGGTCACCTAAAAACAAACAGAAAAGATTATAGCACTCAAAGAGCCCTTCTTAGTCTTGTAGGTAAAAGAAGACGTTTGCTTGATTATCTGAAAGACCGAGATGTTGAGAAATATCGAGTTTTAATAAAAGAACTTAACATACGTAAATAATACAGAAAAGGCAATTTGAAAATTGCCTTTTTTAATATAATTTTAGAAAATAATTTTACTCAATTCAATTATAAACTTTGTGTGATATTGTTTATAAGCAGTAAAAAATTAATATTGGCAATAAATTCCTACTATGTTGTAGGTAACTAAAGAATTTTAATATGTATAAATTAATTAAAAAAACAATTGATCTAGGTGAAGGAAGAGAAATTACTGTAGAAACAGGGAAGTTGGCAAAACAAGCCGATGGATCAGTTGTTGTGACAATGGGGCGTACAATGCTTTTAGCTACAGTTGTGTCAGCTAAAGATGCACGAGAAGACGTTGATTTCATGCCCTTGTCGGTAGAGTATAAAGAAAAGTATTCATCGTTTGGACGATATCCTGGCGGATTTTTAAAGCGTGAAGGGCGAGCAAACGATTATGAAATATTAGTATCACGTTTAGTTGATAGAGCTTTGCGTCCATTATTTCCGGATGATTTTCATGCAGAAACATTTGTTAATGTTCAATTAATTTCTGCAGATAAAGATGTTATGCCAGATTCATTAGCTGGGTTAGCAGCTTCAGCAGCATTAAGTGTTTCTGATATTCCTTTCCACGGGCCAATTTCAGAAGTACGTGTAGCTCGAATTGATGGTAAATTTATGATCAATCCATCTTTTGAGCAATTAGAAAGAGCAGATATTGATATTTTGGTTGCTGCAACTTTCGATAATGTAATGATGGTTGAAGGTGAAATGGATGAAGTTTCTGAACAAGAAATGTTAGAAGCCATTAAAATTGCTCATGAAGCAATTAAAGTGCAATGTAAAATTCAAACAGAATTAGCCGAAGAACTTAAGATTGTAAAACGTGAATATTCACATGAAACAAACGATGAGGAATTAAGCAAACGAATTCATGATGATTTATACGATCAAGTATATGAGATAGCGAAATCTCAAAAAGCAAAACATGAAAGATCTGAAGCATTTAAAGCAGCAGAAGCAGCATATGTTGAGAAATTACAAGCAGAAAGCGAAGAAGAAATTCAAACAAAGTTGGTAGCAAAGTATTTTCATGATGTTGAGAAAAAAGCGGTTCGGAATTTAATTTTAGAGGAAGGTATTCGATTAGATGGTCGTAAAACGAATGAGATACGTCCAATTTGGAGCGAAGTTGATTATTTACCTGCAGCACACGGCTCAGCAATATTTACTCGTGGTGAAACGCAATCATTAACTACAGTAACTTTAGGAACAAAACTTGACGAGAAAGTAATCGATCAAGTACAAGTGCAAGGAAAAGAAAAATTTGTTTTACATTATAACTTTTTGCCATTTTCAACTGGAGATGCAAGACCTTATAGAGGTGTTGGCAGACGAGAAGTAGGACATGGAAACTTAGCTTATAGAGCATTAAAAGGAATGATTCCTAAAGGAGAAGAAAATCCTTATGCAATTCGTGTAGTTTCCGATATTTTGGAATCGAATGGTTCATCTTCAATGGCTACAGTTTGTGCGGGAACACTTGCATTAATGGATGCCGGTATAAAAATTAAAAAACCTGTTTCGGGTATTGCAATGGGTTTAATTACCGATTCTGATAAATATGCTGTTCTGTCTGACATTCTTGGTGATGAAGATCATTTAGGTGATATGGATTTTAAAGTAACCGGAACTGTTGATGGAATTACTGCTTGTCAAATGGATATAAAAATCGAAGGCTTGTCGTACGAAATTATGAACAAAGCTTTAGATCAAGCAAAAGAAGGAAGAATGCATATACTTGGTGAAATGCTTAAAACAATATCAGAACCAAGAGCAGAGTTTAAATCACATACTCCAAGAATAGTACAATTAACAATTCCTAAAGAAATGATTGGTGCTGTTATTGGTCCAGGTGGAAAAGTAATTCAAGATATTCAAGAGAAAACGGGTGCTACAATAACTATTACACAAGAAGGGGATATTGGAATTGTTGATATCTTCGCTGAAGATAAAGATGTTATTAACGCAGCTCTTGCACGTGTTAATGGTATTATTGAAGTGCCGGAAGTTGGAAAAGTTTATCAAGGAAAAGTTAAATCAATTGTAGCATTTGGTGCATTTGTAGAAATACTTCCTGGTAAAGACGGATTACTTCATATATCAGAAATTGCATGGAAAAGACTTGAAAAAGTTGAAGAAGTTTTAAAAGAAGGCGATGAAGTTGAAGTTAAAGTAATTGAGGTTGATCAACGAAATGGTAAATTAAAGCTTTCGAGAAAGGTCCTGTTACCGAGACCCGAAAAAAAGGATAATCCTCCACGTTCAGAAGATGGGGAAGAAAAAAAATAAATTAAAAGAGGGTGTCCAAGAACGGATACCCTTTTTTCATTTAAAGTTCTATTAAATATGAATTTAGTCATCTCATTGTTTTGTTATATGCCTAATATTTAGTATATTAAGGCATGAAAAGA
>JAQIBH010000043.1 GCA_027859205.1 Bacteroidales bacterium
GTCGGAATACGCAATTTGTGGTTTATAATTAACCACAAGCCTGAATATATGAAAATTGGTATTATCCGTAATCTTATTCTTATAGCATTTGGTTTTATTTTTTTATTTGTTCCGTTTAAAAGTGCAGTGGTCATTGTTAACTTACTTGGCATAGTGGCGATAATTTATGGACTGATTACTTTATATTATTCATATAAGCTGTTTGGTAAAACAAAAGTTGAATAAGTGTGGTTTCCTGTATTTTTAAAATGCTCATGATGGCAGTTAGAGGTGGATTCAGGGTTCTAACGCAACAAATTGTTAATTTTTCTCATTGAATCAAAGTTAGTTTTTTTTAGAAGGCTTTTAAAAAAGAAAAATATTTAAGGGTATTCTAACGCCATTATTTCTGAAGGCGTCTTATATCCTAATATCTTTCTTGGTCGATTATTTAATTTGCATTCTACTTCTTTTAATTGCTTTTCTGTTATATCATTAAAGTTAGTTCCTTTGGGGAAATAACGACGAATTAAGCCATTTGTATTCTCATTGGTGCCACGTTCCCAAGATGAATAAGGATGGGCAAAATACACTTGAATTCCTGTCTGTTTCGTCAATAATTTATGTTGTGCCATTTCCGTACCATTATCGTAAGTCATACTCTTTTTAAATATATCATCGAACTTATTAAATTCTTTTGCAAATCCTTTTCTTACAGTTGCTGAACGACGGTTACCAAGCTTTACAATATTAACGTATCTGGCTTTTCTCTCTACCAATGTTCCTATTGCACTGCTTTGTTTTACTCCAATTATTAAATCTCCTTCCCAATGCCCTATTTCTAATCTTTCTTCTATGTGCATAGGTCGTTGATCAATACTTACTTGATCCTTTATTCTAATTATACGTCTTTTAGTGCCTTTTACTTTTCTTCTTCTTGATTTATGATAAGGCAAAAGAGCTATCAATTTTCGATTTAACCTAGCTTGTGGATGAGAATAAATATGCATATAAATCGCTTCATAAGATATACTCATAATAGGATCATTGGGGTATTTTAGCTTGATACTTTCGGATATCTGCTCCGGTGACCATTGATTTAAAAGTCCCTTATAAACATAAAATTTCAGACTTTTATAAGTACCAATTTTATCCCTGTTTCTTTTGTTTAAATAGTCATCCTTAGCCTCCCAATTGGCTAGTTCTGCATTGTAAGTTTCTCCAAGATGTTGAACCCACTTATTTATTTCTCTAGTAATAGTTGATCTAGATCTATTTAGCTTAGTAGCAATAAAAGATTTTGATCTCTTTTCTTCAAGTAAAGTTTGGATAATTACTCGTTCCTGTAAGCTTAATCTTTTGTACTTTATTTCTTCCATACAACAAATCTATAATTTTTGATTTGTTGCGTTAAGTTATTGAATTCGGATAAGTTGGGCGCAAGTGTTACCTTACGCCTCAAATTGGTATAGAACAAACCATGAAAAATGAAAAAATTAGTATTAAGGTTGGAATTACTTATTGCCGATTACGGCAAAATTGGGTTGGATTACAAACTTTTTGGTAAACCTGGCTGTGTTTTGGAACATGTAGGTTTACCAATATGTTTGTAAGTGGGAATTGTAAAAAACACTTCAATTTTACTTATATATAGAGAAAAATCATTTAATTTGTATAAAACATATTTACACCATGGATTACACAGAAATTTTGATAAAAATAAGAAGAATTGTTCGTTCAATGAATTTGGAATCAAAAAAAATTCAAAAGGAACATGGAGTAAGTATTCCACAGGTATTATGCTTAAACCATCTTAATAATTGTGAAGATTATCAGTCAACTCATAAAGAATTACGTAATTATTTAAATTTAAACTCTAGCACAGTAACAGGTGTAATTGACAGACTTGAAAAAAAAGGATTAGTAGCCCGATTACCAAAAAAAGAAGATAAAAGAACAACATATATTGCTTTAACTTCGCTAGGAGCAAAATTATTAGAAAAAGTACCTGCATTATTACATGAACGATTATCAATAAAACTTGAAAATCTGCCAAATGAAAAAATAGATGAATTAAATGATGCTTTAAACATTCTAATACACTATTTAGATATTTCAGATGTTGATGCTTCACCAATGATTACAATTGAAGATAGCCTTGGTTAAAATATCGTTTCTACAGAACCTTTTTAAGCTAACCGCTACACTCATATTTGCACAACCCCTGTATTTTAAGAATTTCCCTTGACATTGTGTTAGATTATTTAGTATATTTGTCGCATAGAAACTAATTTTTTGTTACGGCATCATAATTGTCAGTATTACTACTTTTTGAAATTTCTAATACCTATTATGTGTCGTATAGAACTAAAAATCAAATAATGTTATGTTAAAATTCAAAATTTACAATTCCAACACTAAAATGTCCACATTAGATAAGTTGAATGCTGTGGAATTTTTATACAAACATCTTGAGCAATATGGAGATAAAAAACCAGATATTGAAAAATCAGTTCAATATGCCCTACAAGAAACTCCCTCATTTGGAGGATTTATTCTGGAAGGTTACAATGATGATAATAATGTTATTGGAATTGTAGTTATTAATAGAACCGGAATGGGAGGTTATATACCTGAGAATATATTAGTTTATATAGCTGTTGATAATTCTGAAAGAGGTAAGGGATATGGAAAAGAATTAATGAATAAGGCCATTGAATTATCTGAAGGTGATGTTGCACTACATGTTGAAAAAGATAATCCTGCAAGGTTTCTATACGAAAAAGTTGGATTTACAAATCCATATTTAGAGATGAGATATAAAAAACAATTATCTAATTAATAGAATTCTATGCCGTCATCAGTTATTGAGCTAAGTCAATCTGCACTCCAAAATAATTTTACATTTTTAAAAGAACAATTTAAGAATACAAAGATATCATCTGTTATTAAAGCAAATGCATACGGTCATGGTTTGAACGAATTCATTAATATGGCTGGCAAATGTGGTATTAATCATTTCTCAGTATTTAGTTCCAGAGAAGCACGAAAAGTAAAGAAATATCTTACTTTTCCTGCAGATATTATGATAATGGGCTGGATTAATGATGATGATATGGAATGGACAATCTCCAATAGTATTGATTTTTTTGTTTTCGATTTTGAGCGTATTGAGAAGTTTATTGATACATCAAAGATACTGGGCATTCCAGCAAAAATTCATATTGATGTAGAAACAGGAATGAATCGTACCGGGTTTGCTCAAAAAGATATTAACAAATTAATAAAGATACTTTTAGCAAATAGAGAGTATTTTGAATTCAAAGGGCTTTGTACACATTTTGCCGGAGCAGAAAGTATTGCTAATTACAAAAGAATTAATGATCAAATAAAAACATTTAACAGATTACATAAACTATTTTTAAAAAATAACTTAATTCCTGAAGTTAGACATACAGCTTGCAGTGCTGCAGCACTGACATACCCAAAAACACAGTTTGAAATGGTTCGAATTGGAATTTTGCAGTATGGATTTTGGCCCAGTAACGAAACTTTCATTCATTATCTATCCAAAAATAATATAATGACTGATCCTTTAAAACAAATACTGAGCTGGAAATCTACTATAATGTCTATTAAGACAGTTAAAACTGGCGAATTTATTAGCTATGGAACAAGTTATTTAGCTCAAAAAGATATGAAAATTGCAATAATTCCCGTTGGCTACTCGCATGGTTATGCCAGAAATTTAAGTAACCAAGGTAGAATCTTAATAAATGGGCAACGAGTTGCAGTTATTGGTATGGTTAATATGAATATGCTTATTGCTGATGTTACTTTAATTAATCAAGTTGCGTTAGGTGATGAAGTTGTTTTAATTGGCAAAAAAGGCGATTTAACAATTAATGTATCATCTTTTGCTGAATATAGTGATCAGCTTAATTACGAATTATTAACAAGATTACCCACAGAAATTCCAAGGGTAATTATTAAATAAAAATAACATGGCTTTTATAGTTCTTAACAAAGAAAAACTTGCTCATAATTTTACTTTCTTGAACAAATTGTTTAAAAAACATAAAATAGAATGGGCTGTCGTTTCAAAACTACTATGTGGCAATAAAGCATATATCAAAGAAGTTATTGATTTAGGTATTAAGCAAATTTGTGATTCACGAGTTTCCAATTTAAAAGCAATAAAAGAAATTGATTCTAATATTGAAACTATTTATATAAAACCGCCTGCCAAAAGATCATTAAAAAGCATCATTAAATATGCTGATATCAGTATCAATACAGAATTCACTACAATAAAACTACTTAACTTAGAAGCTAGAAAGCTGAATAAAACCCACAAAATTATGATTATGATAGAAATGGGAGAATTAAGAGAAGGGGTTATGTGGGATGATTTCATTGATTTTTACGAGTCTGTATTTGAACTTTCAAATATCGAAGTGGTTGGTATTGGGACAAATTTAAGTTGTTTATACGGTGTTCTACCTAATCAGGATAAACTAATTCAATTGAGTTTGTATGAGCAATTAATAGAAGCAAAGTTCAATAAAAACATTGCATACGTATCAGGCGGATCTTCAGTGACAATTCCGTTAATTTTTCAAGGCTTATTGCCACAAAGTATAAATCATTTTAGAGTAGGTGAAACTCTTTTTCTAGGTACAGATGTTTATAATGATAGTACGATTCGAAATATGGAGCATAATGTATTTCAACTTTTTGCTGAAATAATTGAGCTTTCTGAAAAACCGATGATTCCAAGTGGTGAAATGGGAACAAATGTAGAAGGAAATGGATATGATTTTGATGATAATGATGTCGGAAAAAGTTCTTATAGAGCTATTCTGGATATTGGACTTTTAGATGTGGAAGAAAAACATATCCAACCAAAAGATAATAATATTGAAATTGCAGGTTCTAGTTCAGATATGATTGTACTTGATATAGGCAAAAATCCTAAAAATTATAAAGTAGGTGATTTAATCGAGTTTTCATTGGATTATATGGGAACGTTAAGTGTATTAAACTCAAGATATATTGAAAAAAGAATAAAGTGAAAAATAACCACTAAAACTTCAAAATATGATAGAAAAAGAACAAAATCTAAATCAAATCAAAGAATCATTGGAAAATCCAATAAACCAGAGAATAATTCAACACTTAAATAATAACGGACGTTTAAATTTCGGCAGTATAATTAAAAATCTTGGTCTTAGTCCAAAAATTGGAACACTACATATAATCAAATTAAAAAATCTTGGTTTAATTAGCTATGTTAATAAAACTGGGTTATTAGAATTAGATCAAGAATTATTGCAATCATTAAAATCATAAAGATAAATTTCCACATATTGTTTTATTCATTTAGGCTATTTTAAAACTTCCTCTTATGCATATTATCATATAATAATATTTGTTTGCTATTTCAAATTAATGATTGGAGTAGGATTTTATTTTTTCTGAAAAAATACAAGTACAGATGAGTATTTTGCTAGAAATAGAAATATTAAAAGTTGGCATATCGGTCTTTCTGTTGTTGCAACCGATGTTGGTTGTGGTTTTTCAATAGGACTTGGAGGACTTGGATTTACCTTGGGAATTTCCGGTTCATGGATGTTGTTTACAAGATTGTTTGGTGCTTGGATAAGTGCAATATTTCTTATTCCAGAAGGATATCCAATATCTTCAAAACTTAAACTGTTAGCTTTTCCTCAAATATTTTTAAAACTATCAGGTAAAAAAAAATTATGCTGCTGCTGTAATTACAACAATAGGATATATAGGATTTACGAGTTCATAGATATTATCCGGAGCAAAATTAGCTTCTGCAGCTTTTTCGGCAATAAATTTAAAATATGCCATAATTCTCATAGGTGTTATTGTTGAGCTATATACTTCATTGGGAGGAATAAAAGCAGTAATATTTACTGATACAATCCAATGGATTATTTTACTATTTGGACTACTTTTAATAGCTATTCCTTTAGGATATATAACTATTAACAAAGAAGTTTCAATGTTTCAGGTTTTACCAAAAAGCTTTTTTTCTTTTACAAATATCTCATGGAAAACATTTTTTAATTGGTTTATAACTATCCTGCCTATATGGTTTGTAGGAATGACAATGTATCAAAGAATTTATGCTTCTAAAGATTTAAAATCACCCAAAAAAGCTTGGTATATAGCAGGAGTCCTTGAATATCCATTTATGGTATTTTGGGGGGTTGGACTTGGTTTATTTGCGCGTGTTGGAGCTGAAATAGGATTATATGAAGTTATTGGTGGTTCTATTTCCAATATGTATCCGGAAATGGGATTACCTAACTTTCTTAAAACAATACTTCCAGTTGGCTTATTAGGTATTATGATGGCTGCATATTTTTCTGCAATTATGTCAACAGCCGATAGTTGTTTAATTGCTGCATCAGGAACAATGACAAACGATTTGTTTGGTTTTCATAAAGATAAATCATTAAAAGCATTCCAACTTATTACTTTACTTATTGGTATTGCTTCTGTTTATCTTGCAATGTCCATGACGAATGTGTTAAAAATGATGCTTTATTCATATTCAATAATGGTTTCAGGACTATTAATTCCAGTCTTAGCAATATTTTATTCAAAATGAATTAATGAGAATGCCATTTTTTGGTCAATGGTGACAGGAGGTTTAGTTACATTAATATTAAACTTAATTGATTTAAATATATTTGGTATTGATGCAAACTTTTACGGTATTGGTTCATCCTTATTTATATTTATTCTCTTATCAAATATTAGTAAAGCAGGCAATATTTAAACTTTTTGGCGGCGAAGCCGCTAAAGTGTTTAAATGTGGGTTGGCAAAAATCACAATTGCTGCCGCCAGGCTGCAAAGCGTGTGGGAATACTAATTTTTTAATTATCATTACTACCGAACCAATCCTGAAAAAGACACAATCAAATCGCCACGAATAGAAATATTACTTACATTGTTAGAATTAGATACAGTTTCAACTTGCAAGAAGTATCAAACCGTTAAAATAATTACTTAATATATAGGCTTATCAAATTGAAATGAAGTTGTCTGAATCCACAGATTATTAGGGTATTCTAGTTTTATTATACCTGATATTTGTTCTGGAGACCATTGTTTTAAAAGACCCTTATAAACGTAGAATTTTAAACTTTTATAAGTACCTATTTTATCCCTGTTTCTTTTGTTTAAATAGTCATCTTTAGCC
>JAQIBH010000126.1 GCA_027859205.1 Bacteroidales bacterium
ATTTCAAAATTTATTATTCCAAATGGTAAAAAAGGATCTTTGAATACAATTTTGAAGGCATTTCCATTCCAATGTTCTAACTTACTTGTAAAAACCTTTTTAGCAGGAAGCAAAGTGCAAATTAATTCATAGTTTTCAATTTTAATTTCAGCATTACCATACATTTTATCTTGAAATATTCCTGTATATTCATTTAATTCAAGACTTGCTTCTATTTCGGTGTTTTTAGTTGCAAGCCTGTTAGCATTAAATTCTTTTTCTAATTTATTTGATTCAATTTTCTTATTCGAATAGTATTCAACCCAATCGTTTGTGTATTGTTTTGTTGCTATATCAATAATTGAATAAAATAATGCATTGTTTCCATATAATTCAAATCCATTATTTAAAATTATAATTGCCATGTTATCTTCAGGTATTAATGCTACTTTACTAATATATCCCGGCATTCCTCCGTTGTGTTCAATAATTTTTCGTCCATTATAATCGTATGTACTCCAGCCTAATGCATAATTTAGAAAATGTATTCCAAGGCTTTCACGTTCTTCTGAAACAGGAAATGCTAATTGAGCCGACATTAAATTTCTTACTGTTTCTTTCGTAAGTATTTGATCATTTTTCCATTTTCCGTTATTTAATAACATTGTTGCCCAATTAGCCAAATCCCTGGGATTGGACCATATTGAAGCAGCTGGTTTTGTGGCTCGAAAATAATAAATGCCAATTATTGAATCATTAAAATGTGGAAAGGCAATTTCTTCTGTTCCATTGAATTGATCACTGGAAGTTCTTGTGTCACTCATCTCTAATGGATCAAGAAATGTTTGTTGAATAAATTCTTCCCAAGATTGCCCTGTCACTCTTTCTATAATTTCACCTGCGATCATATACATATTATTTTGATACCCAAATAGAGTTCGGAAATTATAATTAATAGGTAAATATTGCATTCGATTAATTACTTCTTCATTTGTATAAGTTGTATTATACCACAATAAATCACCATAGAAAGTACCTAAACCTGTTCTATGAGATAAAATATCTTTTAACGTTAAATTATTTGTAATATATTCATCTGCTAATTTAAAGTTTGGGATATAATCAATTACTCTATCGTTCCATGATAAAAGACCTTCGTCAACTAATTTTCCGATTCCCGCTGCAGTAAACGCTTTTGTGCAGGAAGCGATATTAAATATATCATAATAGTCTAAAAAGTCCACATTGCTGGCATTCTTATATCCAAGTGCTTTCTGGTAAATTATTGCTCCATCTTGAATAATAGCCATGCTTAGACCTGTAGGGTGAAACTCATCGAAAATAGTTTGAGTAATATTATCATATTTTTGTAAATCGTTATCTTTTTTCTGAAGAAATAGTAGTAATGGAATAGCGATTACAAGAATAAGTGGAAGTACAAATTTTACAATATTTTTCATTTTTGAACGATTTAAATAGTTGATAAAAGCATATTATGAGGCAATTAAAGTAACTATTTTAATTTCAAAAATCAATTTTATATAAATAATTAAATAAAAAAACCGATTTATCTTAATGAAATAGGGCTGAAAGTCGAATTTATAAGTAATCAAACTTATTCGTATAGAAGAACTTCTGCTGAATTTATTTTGGCTGCTTATAAAGTTTTCATTAATACAGTACTTTATACAATCACGATTTGTAAAACGCTGAAACTTCTCAAAGAAATTTTCAAATAGTTTTTCCACATCATAACTTTTGTTTTTTTGATATATGTTCAAAATTATTTAAATTGGAGGTATGAAAATGTTAAGGTTTTACTAATAAAAGTTAAGGAACTGTTAAAGTTTTACTAATCAAAAACTAATCCCAAAAAAAGAGGTGATTTATATCACCGCTTTTTTTCATTTAAAAGCCTAGAATCATGAACCTTTTAGACGTTATAACGTATCCCATCTTGATGGGGTGAATAAAAACTATCTCCGTTGTCATTATTGATCTAATATTAAGATTATGAAACAGTTTAAAATAAGAATACTTCCAAATATAAAAATTTTATTATTTATTGTATTACAATTATTTTTTGTTATTCACCAAAGTATAGCGGCTACTATTGATGATGCAAATGATTACACCACATATTGTACTACTTATGGAACAGATTTATTCATTGCTTCCAGTCCTAATACCAAAAATTGGTATTGTGATGTTCCCGGAGCAATGACTGCTACTGTAACAGTCGGGAGCACATGGCAAGCCACGTTTGATCCTTCAGCTGTAGCCGGGCCATATCCTAGAGTTGTTAATATTCGATATTGTGCAAATGCTGATGGTAGTGGAGTTATATTTTGGGAGGTAAATGTTACTGTTGATGAATATAGTGGACCGGCTGTAACTTTTGATCCGGTACCTGATATTTGTGTTTTAGGTGCTGTGGTTGATTTAGAACCATATGTAAACCCTACACCGGGTACATTTACGGGTGCCGGAATATCCGGAAATGATTTCGATCCTGCTGTTGCCGGAGTTGGAACACATACTATTACTTATACCTATCCTGTTACGGGATGTGCTTCATCTATTAATAGAGATATTAATGTATATGATTTGGTAGTAACATTAAATCCTTTTGCTGATGTATGTGTGGATGCTGCAGCATTTGCTTTATCCGGGGGGAGTCCGGCAGGGGGTACTTATTATATTGATGGCGTTGCAAATGGAACATTTGATCCAGCTGTTGAAGGTACAGGAGTCCATGTTATAGATTATGAGTATAATGATGGAAGTTGTACAGTTACTGCTACTGAAAATTTAACTGTAAATGCCTTACCATCACCTACAATATTTAATTTACTCGCTGTGCATTGTCAGGGTGATCCTGTTGATCCATTTGACTATACACCTGCATCAAGTACCGGAACTGGTGTTTTTTCCGGTGTGCCTGCCGGTATTACAGATAATACTGATGGAACAGCTAGTTATGATCCTGCTTCAACAGGTTTAGGCTCTTTTAAGCTTGTTTATACTTTTACCGATACAAATGGATGTACTAATTCAGTATCTACCCCTACAAAAACTGGAACAGAATTGTTTTTTGTGGATTTAGATCCTCAATATTGTGATAATGAGGGGGATTTCCAGTTTAAATATACACCCGGTGCAACTGCAAATCCTGGTGATGGTGTGACTATAGCTCCTGTTACAGCAGCATTTACTGATAATGGAGATGGAACAGCTAATTTTAATCCATCAGCTGCTGGAGCAGATACTTACACTTTTACTTACCAATATACTGATCCGGATGGATGTGTTACCGTAATTACGCAAGATGTTATTGTTTCAATTGCTCCAACTGCAAGTATTGGAGGATTGAGTGCTGCTTATTGTTCCAATGATGCTGATGATACTGATGTTTTAGGATTTCCAGCTCCGGTTGGTGATGCAAAAGGCGTTTTTTCTACATTAATAGCAGGATTAACCGATAATGGAGATGGTACAGCTACATTCTCACCTAGTACAGCTCCTGTTGGAGGCCCTTATGATATTACTTATACATATACTGATGCTGTTGGATGTTCAGATACTCATACTGAAACGGTTACAATAAATCAGGCACCAACAGCTACTATAAGCGGAACTACAACCATTTGTGAAGGTGCTGTAACTAATTTAACAACCACATTTTCGGTTAATTCTGATTACACATATGTAATTACTGATGGTTCAAATAATTATAGTTTTACTGTTGCTGGTGTGGGTTCAGATATTCAACCGGTTAGCCCTGTTGTTAATACAACATACACTCTGGTTTCAGTAACCGATGATGCTACCGGTTGTGATGGTTCTCTTGCCGGTTCGGCAGTAATTACGGTTACTCCGGCTGTAAATATTACAACACAACCCGTAAATAAAGTAGCATGTCCTGGAGATAATATTAGTTTTAATGTGGTTTCTGATGGTGTTAATTTATCTTATGCATGGGAATTTGATCCTGTAGGTGCACCGGTACTTTTTGGTCCAGTTGGTATAAATTCAGCAAGCCATGCTATAAATGGAGTTGATGCTACAGATGCTGGAACTTATCGTGTTACAGTGTCAAGTGCTACCTGTGGAGGACCTGAGGTTAGTGATGAAGTAACATTGTCTGTTGGAAATACAACAACAATTACAGCTCAACCCACTGATGTTGCAGCTTGCGATGGAACTAGCCAAAATCTACAAGTTTTAGTAACAGGAGATAATTTAACATATGAATGGCGCGAAAATGGTGTTGCAATAAACACGTTAGGTGATCCAAATTATGTTGGTGATGATACTCCAATTTTAACAATAAATAATTTGGACAATACTTATGATGGTAACGTTTATACCTGTTTTATTTCTGGAGACTGTGGAGATGAAACAAGTAATCCCGCTACTGTTACTGTTGATGGTCCTATTGTTATTACTACTCAACCAACAAACAAAACAGCTTGTCCAGGAGGTAATATAAATTATTCTGTATCAGCCACTGGAACAAGTTTATCTTATCAATGGCAATATAATGATGGTGTGTGGAATGATATTGCAGGTGCTACAGGTGATAATCTTGTATTGAATAATGTTGATGCAGTAGATGCTGCAAGAACATATCGGTGTGAGGTTTCAAGTCCTTGTGGAGAAATTGTATACAGTGATGATGTTACTCTTACCTTATATGTTGAAATAAATATCACAACACAACCATCTGATGCGACTGTTTGCGAAACAGATGTTGTCAATTTTCAAGTTATTTCTGACGGTTCTAATTTATTATATCAATGGCAATTTAATGATGGTTCTGGTTACGTTGATTTAGTAGACACCGTTGGGGTAAGAACAGGTTCAACGAGTTCAAGTCTTACACTTTTAACAACGGCCTTAGCTGATGAAGGGTTGTACCGATGTGTAATAACTAATGTATGTGGAACTGACAATAGCAATGCCGCAACTTTAGTTGTTGATGAAGCTGTAGCAATTACTGCTGAACCAACTGATATTGATGCTTGTGCAAATGATGATGTAAGTTTTACAGTAACAGCTACAGGAACAGATTTAACTTATCAATGGCAATTTGATGATGGAGGAGGATATGCAAATCTGATAAGCGGTGCGCATATCTCAGGTTCAGGGTCGTTAGTATCAGGAGTTAATAATGCTACTCTATTAATAGATAATATTGCTGCCGGCGACGATGGTGATTATCGATGTCTTGTTACCAATGGTTGTGGAACGGTGACAAGTTCAACAGCAATTCTTGCAATTCATGCAAGTACAGTATTGAATGCTGCATTCCCAACAGATAAATCTAAATGTATAGGAGAATCAGCTAATTTTACCGTGGATGTTACAAGTGGAACGGTTACTTCTTATAAATGGCAATTTGATATAGATAGTGATGGAGTTTTTGTTGATTTAAATGATGGTCCTCAACCATCAGGGTCAAATATCCCGGTTGGATCATCCGCATCAAATGCATTGTCTGTAGATAATTTATTCGCAGCCGATGCCGGATTATACCGTTGTGTTGTTACAGGTATTTGCGGAACAGTAAACTCCAATGCAGCAACATTAGATATTGATGAACCTGTTACCATAACTAAAGATCCAACTGATAAAATGGAATGTGAAACAGAAGATGTGACTTTTTCTATAACTGCCACTGGAACAGGATTATCATATCAGTGGGAAAATTCAGGAGGTACTATTGCCGGAGCAGTTAATCCAAATCTTGTGCTGACAAATGTTAATGCTGGAGATGAAGATGATTATTATTGTGTAGTAACAAATAGTTGTAATTCACAGACTAGTGCATCAGCAAATTTAACCTTATATACACCAATTTCAGTTACTGCTGACCCGGCTAGTATAACACGCTGCGAGGGCGACGATGCTGCTTTTAATATTACTGTTGATCCTACAAGCGATAGTCCTGCTTATCAGTGGTATCAGGATGGAAATCCATTATCGGATGGAGTAAATGGTAATGGAGCAGTTTTATCAGGAATTGGAACAAATAGCTTATATATTACTGGTTTAACAACCGGTGAAGCAGGGGTTTATACTTGTGAAGTTACAGGTCCTTGTAATACTGAATCCAGAACAGCTAATTTAACTGTTAATGATTCAGTAGTAGTAAATACAAACCCGGTAAGCAAATTAGTTTGTCCGGCAACTAATACTTCTTTTATTGTAAATGCTACCGGTGGAGTAACAGGATATCAATGGCAATATGATGATTTAGGAGGAGGTGGTTTTGTCAATCTTGCTAATGCTGCACCGTATTCAGGTGTGTTTACAACTGCATTGACCATAACAAATGTTGCTGCTACTGAAGCTGGAGTTTACCGATGTGAAATTACCGGTAGTTGTATTGGAGATGTAGTATATAGTAATTCTGCTAATTTAACAGTAGGAGTAACAACTGCTATTACAGCACAACCAATAGATGTTACCGGATGTGAAACTCAGGATATTATTTTTTCATTAACCGCAGAGGGAACAGTATTATCATATCAATGGTTTAAAAATCCTACAGACACACTAGTAGATTTTGGTGATATTTCAGGTGCAACAACAAATACCTTATCCATTGCAAATATTGAGCCTGCCGATGCAGGTGTATATTATTGTGAGGTTTTCGGAACCTGTGGAGATGTAACAAGTGGAACTCCAACATTAGTTGTAAATGAGGGTTTAACAATAAATACAAACCCCATAAGTAAAACTATTTGCCCGGGAGCCAATACCAGTTATGTGGTTAATGTTTCCGGTGATATCAATGCTTACCAATGGCAATTTAATGATGGTGGTGGATTTGTTAATTTACTAAATGGCGTTCAGGCTTCTACATCAACTGTTGCAGGAGCATTAACAAATACCTTGTTTATAAATGATGTTGATGCAGGAGATGCAGGAACGTATCGTTGTGTAATTGATGGTGTATGCGAAGATTTAAATAGCAGTCCGGCAGGATTAACAGTAGCTACTGCAACAATTATAGTTACAGACCCAACCGATGCCAGTTTGTGCGAAGGTGATGATGTTGATTTCTCTGTGGATGCTACAGGTACTAATCTTTTTTATGAATGGTACAAAGCATCTCAGGTTCTTCCTTTATCTGATGGCGTTTCTATAAGTGGTAGTACAACTAATACACTCTCAATAACAGGATTGGTTGTTGCTGATGCTGATGTTTATAGTTGTGTTGTAAGTGGAACATGCAATAATGCTACTAGTGCTGGAGCAAATCTTTCAGTTGGTGAATATTTAACTATTAATACACAACCAACAAATAAAACGGCATGCCCTGGAGGAACAGCTTCATTTAATGTTAATGTTTCGGGTGATATAATCAGTTATCAATGGTATAAGGATGGAGTTCTTGTTACTAATCCAACTGTATCGGGTGCAACAGCTACCGGAATAAATGGTGCAACTTTAACTATTACAGGTATAGATGCTCTAGATGATGGCAATTATCGTTGTGAAATTGTAGGAGATTGTGAAACAATATTTAGCAATACAGCAAGTCTGACAGTAAATGTAACTACAACCAGTACTGATCCTGCAAATGTAACAGATTGTGAAGGAGAAACAGTAAGTTTTAGTGTAACAACTACAGGTACAAGCCTTACGTATCAATGGTATAAAGATGCAGTTGAATTAGATGATGGAGTTCAGATTTCGGGTTCAACTTTCTCGGGAACAGAAAATCCTACTTTAGTTATTGAGAATGCTAATCCCGATGACGACGGTTCATATCATTGTGTTGTTGACGGACAATGTACCGATATTACAACCAATACTGCTATCTTAACAATAACACCAACAACAGCTGTGACCTTACAGCCTTCTGATTTCTCTGTGCTTGATGGTGGAACTGCTACCTTTACAATTACGGCGGAAAGTGATATTGCATCATATCTTTGGTATAAAGATGGAGTTTCACTGGCTAATGTAGGAAATATTTCAGGAGCTGATTTGGCTACACTAACAATAAACCCGGTTGCTTCTGGAGTTGATGAAGGCGATTACCATTGTGTTGTAACCGGTAACACTTGTGGAAATGCAACTAGTAATACTGCAACATTAACAATTCTTCTAGCAACTTCTGTTACAACTCAACCTGCAGCCAATACTACTAAATGTCAGGGAGAAGATTTGCTGTTAAGCATAACTACTACTGGCGGACCACATACCTATCAATGGCAATTTGATGATGGTACAGGTTATGCCAATTTAAATATTGGTGCACATATTTCAGGCTCAGGTTCCTCTGTTTCAGGCGTAACTTCAACTTCTTTAGTTATTAAAGGTATTCAACCTGATGATGAAGGATTTTATCGCTGTGTTTTAAATGGAGGTCCTGATGCGACAAATTCTGCATTAGTAAATGTAATTGAGACAATTACAATAAATACTCATCCTACTAATAAAGAAAGATGTGATGGTGACCCTGTTACTTTTAGTGTTAGTGCTTCAGGAGGTATAGACCAATACCAGTGGAAAAAAGACGGTGTGGATATTCCCGCTGAAAATGCCTCATCGTATACCATTGCTGCTGTTGTTGCAGGTGATGCAGGAACATATACCTGTGTTGTAGAAGCACTTGGAACATGTGCCGATATAACTAGCAATTCAGCACAATTGACTGTTAATGACGTTACGGTTTTGAATTCAGGGCCTGCTGATCAATTACTTTGCGAAGGAGCAAGCGTTACTTTATCAATAGATGCAACTGGAAGTAATTTGACATATCAATGGTATTTCGACTCAGATACCTTAACCGATGGAGGTTCAATAAGTGGTAGTCAAGAAAAGGACCTTATTATTTCAAATGCTTTATTAACAGATGCAGGAAATTATTATTGTGAAATTACAGGTTCATGTGGAAGCGAAACTACAGTGCCAGTAGATATTACTGTCGATGAAACAACGACTATAACTACACAACCAATAAGCAGAAGTAAATGTATTGGCGACCAGGTTCAGTTTGTAGTTGCTGCTGAAGGAGCCAGTTTAACATATCAATGGCGATTTAATGATGGTAGCGGATATGTGGATTTATTAGGAGAGACAAATACAACATTAACCATAGATCCTATTGCTGCAATAGATGCCGGAAATTATTATTGTGAAATAGTAAGTGCAAATGGTTGTGGTGATATTGACAGTGATGCTGCAACCTTAACGGCATATGAAAATACTGTTTTAGTTGGTAGCCCGGTTGATGAAACATTATGTGAGGGAGCAAGTACAACCTTAACGGCAGATGTTACAGGAGGTAATTTAACATATACCTGGATAAGAGATAATATTGCATTAACGAATGGCCCAAATATAAGTGGAGTAAATACTGCTAATCTGGAAATATCGAATGCCACTTTAACGGAAGCTGGAATATACCAGTGCAATATAAGCGGTTTCTGTGGTGCATCAGTTTCCACTACTCCTGCAACAATAACCATAGACCCTTCAACAACAATAACTACACAACCCGCAGATGGAGAAATATGTGTAGGCGACAGCAAATTATTCATAGTAGATGCTGATGGTCTAGATCTAAACTATCAATGGAGGTTTAATGGAGCAGATATTCCTGGGGAAACAAATTCACAATTAAGCATAGACCCTGTTGATTTAACTGATGACGGAATTTATACATGCTTTATTTCAAGCAATAATAGTTGTGGAGATGTATTAAGTTCACCTGCTACCCTTACTGTTCATGAAGCTACCGTAATAAACTCCAGCCCGATAGATAGAACTGAGTGTGAGGGTGCAACTACAACATTTACTGTAGATGCAGCAGGTGGTAATTTACAATATCAATGGATAAAAGATGGTGTTACTACTTTATCTGATGGTGGAAATATCTCGGGTGCTGAAACTAAAGATTTAATGATTACTGGAATTAATCTGATAGATGATGGTGTATATACTTGCAAAGTATCCGGTTTTTGCACTAATCAAACTTCAGATCCTGCAGATTTAATTGTTAATCCTTCAACAATAATAACATCATCACCTTCAAGTAAAACAAATTGTAAAGGAACTTCAGTAACTTTCTATGTTACAGCTACAGGTTCTAATTTAGTATATGAGTGGCAAAAAGGAACAACAAAATTAGATTCAGGTCCTCAACCTTCTGGTTCCATAGTTACAAATGAAACAACAAGTGCGCTTAACATAACCGATATAGCTGTTTTAGATGCCGGATCATATAGATGTGTTGTAACCGGTGATTGCGGGACCCAAAATTCAGATCCGGCAATATTAACGGTTTACGATAGTACTTTAATTACTACTCAACCAACTGGAGGTAATTATTGTGAAGGAGATCCGTTCACTTTAAGTGTGGTAGCCTCAGGTGATAACTTAGTTTACCAGTGGAAAAAAGATGGTGTTGCATTATCCGATACTGGAAATATAACAGGTTCACAGGCACCAAATTTAATTATAAATAATGCATCAATAAACTATTCAGGTGTTTATACATGTTATGTTTCTGGCTCATGTGGCAGTGAGAATAGCTCTACTGTAACAGTTCAGGTTAAATCACCTACAATTATTACAACACAGCCAGAAAATAAAACAATCTGCGAGGGAGATGTAGCAGTATTTAGTGTTGATGCAACAGGAGAAGGTTTATTATATGAATGGCAACAAGATGAAAACCCATTATCTGACGGAGTAAATATATCTGGATCAACATCTTCAATTTTATCTTTAAGCAATTTGGTTGCCGGAGATGCTGGAGAGTATCGATGTGTTGTATCTGGCGATTGTGGTTCAGTTAACAGCGATGCTGCAAATTTAATTGTTAATGTATATCCTTCTGCAGCCGGAGTAATTACTGGGCCAACAGAAGTATGTCAGGGTAGCAGCAATATAATTTATGAAGTAGCAGCAATTGCAAATGCCGATGATTATGTATGGAGTTTACCTGTTGGTGTAACTATTTTATCAGGAGATAATACTCGTTTAATTGAAGTAGAATTTGATAATAATGAATTAGGTGGTAACATTGCTGTTCGGGGTTTAAATAGCTGTGGTTATGGGACTGCTTCTCCAATTTTGAATGTTGTTGCGAATCCGATTCCGGTTGCTCAAGCAGGTGCAGATCAAAGTCTTTGCATTAGTAATACAAATTTAACTGCAATAGATCCCGGAACAGCAACCGGAACTTGGACAGTTGTTGATGGACCTGCCATTGTTCAGAATGTAAATCTTAATACATCATATGTTTATAATTTGCGAGAAGGTACAAATACCTTAGTATGGGAAGTTGAAGAAAATAGTTGTTCTTCTAACGATACCGTAGTAATTGTAAATAATCATGTTACAGTAGAAGCAGGTACGGATTTAACAATTTGTTCCGATAGTATAATGCTTGATGGTAGTAGTGTACCAACAGGAGCAATAGGAAGCTGGTCTGTAATAACTGGTATAGCAAGTTTTACGGATGGAAATGATCCGAATACATATGCAAAAAGTTTTGCATCCGGAATAAATATCTTAAAGTGGTCAGTATCTAAAGGTGGATGTGTTAATTACGATACGATTATAGTAAACAATCAAAGACCTACCCAGGCTTATGCAGGTATAGATCAGTCAATTTGTGAGGATAGTACAAATTTGAGTGCTAATCTTCCCACAGTCGGAAATGGATTATGGTCAGTTGTTGTTGGTGCTGCAACTTTTGCTAATGATACTATTAATAATACTGTAGTTACCGGATTAAGCAAAGGAGTAAATACTTTACGATGGACCATATCAAATGGAATTTGCAGTATTTCTGATGATGTTAAAATTACTAATAATCAACTTAATGTTAATGCCGGAGTTGATCAGGTAATTTGTGACAAAACTACAACATTAGATGCTATTAATCCACCATCAGGTGAAGGATATTGGGCTGTTGATACAGGATCTGCAGTTTTTGTGGATATAAATCAATATAATACAATTGTAACAGGCTTGGCAAAAGGTTTAAATGTTTTAACATGGAATGTAAATAATAATAATTGTATAAGTACTGATACTGTTTCTATAACAAACGACTTTCCTACTAAGGCTGATGCTGGCCCGGATACAATTATAGAAGTTGACTATGCTACTTTGCAAGGAAATATTCCTTCTGTTGGAACAGGGGAGTGGCAATTAATTAGTGGGTCTGCAGTAATAGATAATCCTTTGCAATATAATACTTCTGTAACAGCTCTTGCTTTTGGAGAAAATACCTTCCGATGGACAATTACAAATAATTCATGTATTTCAACAGATGATGTGGTAATTAATAACAATGCTCCGACAGGTGTAAATGCAGGTTCTGATCAATCAATATGTTCAAGTATTGCAACCCTTGAAGGAAGCGAACCTAATTATTATGGCCAATGGTCGGTTGTTCAGGGATCTGCAATATTTTCTAATCCTGATGTACCGATAACTGATGTAACAGGATTAGCTAAGGGTGATAATATTTTACGATGGTCAGTATGGCAGAATGGATGGACATCTGATGATGTTGTAATTTCAAATGATTCTCCAACAACTGCAAATGCAGGAACTGATAAAATACTTTGCGTTGATAGTGTTAATTTAGCTGGTAATGATCCAATTATTGGTAAAGGTGTTTGGACTGTAATTAGTGGTTCTGGTCAATTTGAAAATGATACAGTTTATAATACGAAAGTTACAAATCTTACTCAGGGTGAAAATATATTTAAATGGACCATTACCAATAAATCATGTAGTGATGACGATTTAGTAATAATAAGAAATGATTTCCCTACTATTGCTGAAGCAGGTTTAGATCAAATATCTTGTGAAAGTACGATTAACTTAACTCCTAATACGCCATCCGTAGGGATAGGTTCTTGGAGTGTGTTAAGTGGTTCTGCAAATTTTGAAGGAAATACTGCAAAGAATATGGCTGTTGATGTTAATATTTTTAGATATACTATAATTAATAATTCATGTAGCTCTTTTGATGATGTTTCAATAACAAATCACGAACCTTCTGATGCCAATGCGGGATCAAATAAAGTTTTATGTACAGATTCTATTTCATTAGCAGCTAATATTGCTGTTGTCGGAAATGCAGTTTGGACTATTCAAAGTGGATCTGCTACTTTAGCCAATCCTTTGGATCCAACGTCCAAAGTAACAAATCTAAGTCAGGGATTGAATGTATTTCGATGGACTGTTACTTATAATGCATGTGTAAAGTTTGATGAGATTACTATTAATAATGCCTTTGTTGAAGCAACTACAGGATTAGATCAAGATATTTGTAGCGAATCAACTTATCTTGAAGCTAATAACCCTTCAGCAGGAACTGGATCTTGGTCAATTTTAGGCGGTTCCGGATCTGCAACATTTGACAATATAAATCAACCTGACACTAGAGTTAGTGGTCTTGATAAAGGGGCGAATATACTTCGTTGGACAATTACTAATGAGATATGTATATCAACTTCTGATGTTACAATTAATAATAATTTACCAACAGAAGCATTTGCTGGACCTGATCAGGCATTATGTGCTGATAATTCAATTTTACAAGCAAATACACCTATTGAAGGTACAGGATCTTGGTCAATATTAAGTGGATCAGCTAATATTATAACATTAAGTGATCCTTCAAGTTTAGTAAGTAATTTAGATTACGGAGTAAATACTTTACGATGGACAATTTCAAAAAGTACTTGTGTATCAACAGACGAAGTAGTAATTGCAAATAAGTCCACTATAAATAGTAATGCAGGTTTAGATCAAACCTTGTGTTCTGATTCAACTCTATTGTTTGCCAATATTCCTGCATATGGAATAGGTACATGGTCAGTTGTAACAGGTTCTGCAACATTTAAAGATAACAATGTTTATAATACTAAAGTAGTAAATATAGGAAGGGGCGATAATATTTTAAGTTGGGTTATTACAAATGGAGGTTGTTCATCAAGTGATGAAGTAACAATAACGAATAATTATCCAATAAAAGCAATAGCTGGCGCTGATCAAACGATTTGTGGAAATACAACAAATTTACAAGCTAATAACCCACAAACATATATTGGAACTTGGACACTTGTGAGTGGTGCAGCCAATTTTGTAAATAGTAGTCAAAATAATACACAAGTTACTGGATTAAATCCGGGATCAAATACCTTAAGATGGACTATTAGTAATAGTGGTTGCACATCAATTGATGATGTTGTTATATACAATGATTTACCTTATGAAGCAGATGCTGGCGAAGATTTCGATATCTGCGGATCTTCAACTTCACTATATGCAAATAATCCTTCAACAGGAATTGGAGAATGGTCTGTTATTAGTGGATCTGCAACATTTGATGAACCAACACGATTTGATGCAACTGTATCTAATCTTGGATTTGGAGCAAATACACTTCGATGGACTATAACATATCCTTCATGTACAACAATTGATGATGTAGTTGTTACGAATAATAAATTGGATGTTTATGCCGGAGTTGACCAGATAATAAATGAATCTACAACCTTACTTGCAGCAAGTAATCCTTCTACAGGTACAGGACTATGGACAGTTATTGGCGGTGCTGGTACATTTGCGCAGTCAAATAATTCTATAACTGAAGTTTCAGGATTGGGTTCTGGATTAAATACTTTTAGATGGTCAGTTGAAATAAATGGTTGCATAAGTTTTGATGATGTTTCTATAACGTACAATGTCCCTCCGGCAGCGAGTTTTGTTATTACTGAATCTGAAGGTTGTCCTCCGCTTGATATGTATTTTGTAAATAACTCATTAGATAATCTACCTTTCACCTGGGATTTTGATGATGGAACTACTTCAGATGAAGTAACATTACAACATACTTATACTGATCCAGGAATTTATAAACCAAGTCTAACAATAATTAGTGCTACAGGTGATGTAATTGTAAAAGATACAACTATTACAGTTTTTGATCAACCAGAAGCTTCATTTTTAATAGTAAATAAGCAAGTATATATTCCGGAAGAAGAGGCAATTTTTATTAATGCTTCAACACATGCGGTAAGATTTGAGTGGGAATTTGGTGATGGTTCAACATCTACAGAAATTGATCCAAGGTACACTTATGAAACTGAAGGAATTTATGATGTGATACTACATGTATGGTCGGAACATGATTGTTATGATTCAACTGTAGTAATTGCTGGTGTGGAAGTAATAAAAAGTGCTGTTATTGTATTCCCAAATGCATTTACTCCAAACTTAGAAGGAACGTCTGGAGGATATTACAATCCAAATGATTTCAGTAACGATGTATTCTATCCTATTGGTGAAGGTCTTGAAAATTACCATCTGGAAGTATTTAACAGGTGGGGAGTATTAGTATTTGAAAGTTCTGATTTTAATATAGGTTGGGATGGATATTATAATGGAAAATTATTAAGTGAAGGAGTTTATGTGTGGAAAGTAACTGGAAAATATAATAATGGAAAGGATTTTAATAAGGTAGGCACAATAATGTTACTTCGTTAATTATTAAGAAAAGTTATTATGAAAAACTTAAATATATATATAATCGGCTTATTGTTGCTTGTAACTATTACACAGTTAAAGGGACAAGACCCGCAATTTTCACAGTTCTATTCTTCACCCTTGAATCTAAGTCCGTCGTTAGCAGGAGCAGATGAATTTTCAAGAATTATTGCAAATTATAGAAATCAATGGGCAAATTTGCCTGAAGCGTATAAAACATACTCGTTTTCATTTGATCATTTTATAAGTGATTATAAAAGTGGAATTGGAGTAATGGTTTTAAGGGATCAGGAAGGTGGTGTTTATAATACAACAACTGTTGGGTTAGCATATTCTTATGTTATCGAAGTTAATCATAATATAAAAGTAAGGCCTGGTTTACAAGCTACTTATTATAATAGGAGTGTTCAATATTCGAATCTTGATTTTGCCGATGAACTATCAAGAGGTTCATCATCTTCAATAGAAATTCCAAAAAACGAACAGGTAAACCACTATGATTTTGCATTTTCTTTATTAACTTATACTGATAATTATTGGATTGGCGCAACCGGAGATCATTTACTTGCCTTAAATAAACAGTTTGCAAATGATCCTACCTATCCTTCACTTAAAGTTATGCTTTATGGTGGTGGTCGATTCAAATTATATGAAAACGTAAGATCTAGAACTGATAAATTTATTTCTGTTTCATTTTTATATAAGAACCAAGCGGGTTTCAATCAGGTTGATATAGGTGCTAACTATGAAAAGGAGCCATTCAGAATAGGAATTTGGTTTAGAGGTATTCCAGCATTTGGGCAAACTGCAGATTTAAATGCTGTTGTGTTATTAGTGGGTTATACTTTTAAAGATATACTTATAAATTATAGTTACGATATATCAACTTCGCGTCTATTAGCATCAACTGGTGGAGCGCATGAAGTTTCAATTGCTTACAGACTCGATTTCGGAAAAAATAAACGAAAATATAAGATGGGAGCTGTTCCTTGTCCTTATTTTTAAGTTACATGAGTTAAATTATTAATTAGTTAAATCATTTAAAATTAAACTACAATATATTTAAAGTTTAAGTTTTGAGATTTTAAGTTGAAATTTCATGTAATTTATGAAAGGAATTTATTCAGAACCTAAATAATTATTCATCATATTAATCAACTTTTCTTTTCCAATTGGTTTTGAAACAAAATCATTTGCACCAGCATTAAAGCTAAGAGTCATATCTTCAGGTGTTGAAAATGCAGATTGAACAATTATAGGCACTTGATCATTATATTTACGAATTTCTCGAACAGCCTCTAGTCCATCCATTTCGGGCATTTTAATATCCATTAATATTAAATCAATATTATTGTTCAATTTGCATAATTTGATAACTTCTATTCCAGTTTTTGCCCAAAGAATTTCAGCAGAAGTTTTCCTGATTATCATTTCCAGAAATTTAAAATTGCTTACTTCGTCTTCAGCAATAAGAATAGTTTTATTCTTCCAATTTATTTTTGAGGTTGGTTTCTTCTGTTGCAGTATTGTGTTATTTTCAGTAGCTACTGGTTTATATGGTACTTTAAAATAAAATGTTGATCCCTTATTAATTTCAGATTCAACTTTAATTTCACCATTCATAAGTTCAACTAAATTCTTTGTTATTGTTAAACCAAGGCCAGCTCCTCTGTACATTTTCTTTTTGTTATCTTCAATTTTTGTAAATCGCGAAAAAATTTGTTCTTGTTGTTCTGGGGAAATTCCTATTCCGGTATCCTTAACATAAAATTGAATTTGTTTTTGTGATTTTATAGAATCTATTTCATATCCAAATTCAACAATTCCTCGTTCCGTAAACTTTATGGCATTACTTATAAGATTTTTTAATATTTGTGAAAGTCTGTATGGATCACTTAAAATATTTAAAGGATTATTTAAATGTTCATCACTAACTTTTATTGAAACCTGATTATTGGATTGAATAGCATCTTCGAAATCGACTAATAATTCGTTAAAAATTTTATTTACTGAACATTTTTTTTCTTTAATTTTAAGTTGATCAGATTCAATTTTGGAAATATCAATAATGTCTTCAATAAGATTAATAAGTAAGTTACTATTGGTTCTAATTAATTTAGTTAGTTCTTTTCTTTGGACTTTTTCCATTGTTTCATCCTCAACGAGATTTGAAAATCCTATAATTGCATTCATAGGAGTTCGTATTTCATGGGACATGTTGGCTAAAAAAGACGACTTTAATCGATCCGATTCTTCTGCTTTTTCCTTCGCAATTTCCAGATCAGCAGTTCGTTCATATACTAATTTTTCAAGACGTTCTTGTTGGAATTCTAATTTCAGATTAGTTTTTTCAAGATTTTCTGCCTGTGATGCTAATTCTTCTTTTTGTTGCGATATCTCATTCGTTCTTTTACTTATTTTTTCTTCAAGCAGCTTTTTGTCACGAATTAAATTTTGGGTACGCAATTTAATAAATAATAGAATAAATAAAATTATAAGTAAAACAAATAAAATGACAAACCCTTTTGTTTTATAAAATGGTGGTATAACTTTAATAACTAATTCGGTTGGCGTTTCATTCCAAATCTTATCATTGTTACTTCCTTTTACTTTAAAGGTGTATAATCCTGGATCAAGGTTAGTATAAGTGGCGGTCCTATTACTCGAAGCATCTATCCAATCTTCATCTAATCCTTCAAGCATATATTTATATTGATTTTGTGTTGGAATTGTATAATCTAAAGCAGCGAATTCTATTGTAAAAAAGTAATCATTCTTGGTAAGTTCAATCGGAGTTTTTTCATGAAGAATTTTGGTATAAGTTAAAAGATTGTTTTTCCAATCGGATTTATTTAAAATCTTAAAATCCGTAATTTCAACTTTTGGCAAATAAGGATTATTGCTAACTTCTAGTGGGTAAAAATAAGTTAAAGCTGAATTACTGCCAAAATACATTCTTCCATCTTCGCATTTCAATACAGCATTTCTGTTAAAACCACCACTTTCAAGACCATCAATGTAGGTGTAATTATTTATTTTATTTTCTCGAGGTGAATATTTTGATAAACCTCTAGAAGTACTAATCCATAAATTTCCTATTTCATCTTCAAGCATTCCAATGATCATGTTACTTAAAAGACTATTACTTTTTGGATGTTTTGAAAATTTTTTCTGTTCCAAATCAAATTTGATAATGCCATTCGATTCTGTACCGAGCCAAAGATTTTTATTACCATCTTCAAAAACTACTAATACATGAATGTCTTTTTTAAATTCAGAATTTTTAAGATCTAATGGAGAATACTTAATAAATTCTTCCTTTTCTGGTAAAAATTGAAACAGGCCACCAGAGTACGATCCAATCCAAAATCTGTCTTGACTATCCAAATATAAATTACTTATATAGTTATCAACAAAAATTACAGAATCAGGAGGGTTTTGGAAATAATGTTCGAAAGTATAATTCTCAGGATTATTCGATTTTATTAATTTATTTAATCCCTTGGCAGTGGCTATCCATATTGTCCCTTCCTTATCTTCAATAATAGTATTAATTTGATTATTACTAATGCTCGAATTATCTCCTCGTTTGTTGAAATATCTTGTAAAGTTATATTTGCCATTTTTTAATTCAATTCTATTTAAACCACCTCCATATGTTCCTGCCCAGACTACCCCATTGCGATCAATTAAAATAGACCACACTCTATTTACACCCAGTGAATTATTGTTAAGAGGGTCATTTTGAAAATGCTTAAATGTATTTGTTACCGGATTATATTTCGATATTCCTCCACCATCAGTCCCAATCCATATATTTTTGGATTTGTCTATATCAATAGCCATAACACTTGGGTGTGGAAGTGTATTATTATCTTCAGGATTGTGAATAATATTTTTAAAATTATGAGGTTTTAAATCTAGTTTATTTATTCCGCCACCACGTGTTGCTATCCATAAATTTCGCGAAGCATCTTCATACATATATTCAATTCGGTTATGACTTATACTTTCTATATTGTTTGGGTCATGAACAAAATGCGTGAATTTGTCTGTTTTAGGGTCATATTTATTTAAGCCACTCTGGTAAGTTCCAATCCAGAAATATCCGTATGAATCTTTATATATAAACTCAGCATTATTTTCACTAATACTCGATGGGTCATTAGGATTATGTTTGAAATGTGTAAATGTTTCAGTTTTGGGGTCGAATTTACTGATGCCACTTTCTCTATAAGCTATCCAAATTATTCCGTTTTCATCGGCATACAAATGCTGTATACTATTTGAGCTCAGACTATTTTTGTTATTCGGGTTATGAGTATATAATGTAAAGTTGTTGTTATTTTTGTTATACTTATTTAAACCATTTCCGGAACCAATCCATAAAGTTTTATCGATAGTTTCGCACATACATTTAGCTCGTAAACTGCTAAAACTGAACGGATCATTCAGATTGGGCTGAAATCGAGTGAAATTTTGATCTTTTTTGTTAAATTTATTTAATCCTCCATCTGAAGTTCCTAGCCATATTTCATTATTACTATCTTCAAATACAAATAATATCAGGTTGTTGCTGAGGCTGTTTGGATCGTCAGGATTATTTGAAAAGTTTTTAAACGTGTTAGTTTTAGGATCGAATCTATCCAATCCACTACTAAAAGTACCGAACCAGAATATTCCTGAAGAATCCTGGAGTATTTTTCCAAAATTAGCAGATGAAAGTGAGTTTGGATTAGTTGGTTCGTGCCGGTATATTGTAAATTCGTATCCATCATACTTATCTAAACCATCTTGAGTTCCGAACCACATATAGCCTGACTGATCCTGAATAATAGTATAAACATTACTATGGGAAAGCCCATCTTTTATAGATAGTTTTTCAAATTTGTAATCATAATTTTGGGAATAAGCAAAACCAGTAATTATTAAAAAAATAATTATACAAATTGATCTTTTTAAAATTCCTTCATTCATAATTTAAGTGGGCATAGTTATTATGTTTAAATGATCAATTTATTTTATTTATTCGCCTATTAAAAAGGTTGATAGGGCATCAAGTAAATCATTTGCTTTAATGGGTTTAGATAGATAATAGTTACAACCTGCTTCTAAACTCAAACGTTCATCATTTTCCATAGCAAATGCGGTTTGAGCGATTAAAGGTATTTCCGGGTATATTTTTTTTATTTCACGTGTAGCTTCAAGTCCATCCATGTTTGGCATCTTAATATCCATGAGAATTATATCTGGCTTATGTTTCTTACATAGCTCTATCGCTTCAATTCCATCCTTTGCCCAAATTAATTTTGCTTTAGTTTTCTTAAGCACCATTTCTAAATATCTATAATTGCTATCTTCATCTTCAGCAATTAAAATAGTTTTCTTATTCCAATTAAAACTTGTTGTTTTCATTAATTTTTATTTGAACTTAAGTCAATTATTCATTTTAAGCTAAATTACTAAATGGAATTGTAAAATAAAAAATAGAGCCTTTATCTTTTTCAGAATTAACCCAAATTCTTCCACCTAGCAATTCTATCAGATTTTTACTAATTGCAAGCCCTAAACCTGCGCCTCGATACATTTTTTGCTTATGATTTTCTATTTTACTAAAACGTTCAAATATCAAATCTTTTTGTTCGTCTGAAAGACCTATGCCTGTATCCTTAACATAAAAGATATTTTCAGCTTCTGATTGAGTATAACCAATCTCAATTTCACCTTCTTCTGTAAACTTTAATGAATTACTTAATAAATTAGAATAAATCTGGCGAAATCGAATGAAATCTGTGTAAATTTTAAGATTTTTGTTTTGATTATTTTTAGCAATTTTAAAAATGATGTGATCTTTTTTTATTTCGATTTTTTTCTCATTAAAAACTTTCAGAAGTGTATCGAAAATTTTATCAACTGAACAACTCTTTTTCTCAATATATAATTGCTCCGCTTCAATTTTTGATAAATCTATTATATCATCAATGAGGCGTAATAATGTATCGCTATTATGATTTATATGAACTGTTAATTCTCTTTTTACTTCATCACTTAGACCAGGATTATTTAACAAACTCGTGAAACCAATAATTGCGTTCATAGGAGTTCGAATCTCATGCGACATATTGGCGAGAAATGTTGATTTTAGCCGATCTGATTCTTCAGCTTTTTCTTTAGCGATTTTTAAATCTTTTGTTCTTTTTTCAACAATTTTTTCCAAATGATTTTGATGTATTTCTAATTTTTCTTTTTGAACGATTATTTCTTCTTTTTGAGAAGTTATTTCTTCTTTTTGCCGTTGAAACTCAATATTTTTATTTGTAATGTCGTCTTTTTGCTTACTAATTTTCTTTGTTCGTTCAGTTATAATTTTTTCTAGATTAATTTTTTCTAATTTTAATCTTCTGATATTTAGTTTTACTATTATCAATATTATTAAAAACGCTAATATGAAATATACAAAGTAAGCTAATATGTGATTGTACCAAGGGGCAGATATCTCAAAAGAATATTTAAAGATTTCACTTTCTTTCTCGAAAATATTTTTGGCCTTAATATTAAAAATATATTCGCCAGCTGGGAGGTTTGTATATTCTTTTTCCGATTTTAATGACCATTCAGACCACTGTTTATCAAAGCCCTCGAGATAATAACTAAAAGTTATATTTTCTTCGCTAATATAAAAAGGTGCAGAATAATTAAATGTTGGGTTATTACATTGATGAGATAATGGAACTGAATTAGTGTAGTTTGAAAGATTCTTGTCTGCTAAAAAGCAACTGAATAAAACAGAATCGGATTTAACAAAAACATTTTTTAATAAAACAGAGAATTCCTGATTATATTTTGTAGAAACCTTTTTATCAAATCTAAGAATTCCTTTATGCAATCCAAACCAAGTTACGAAACCATCAAAATAAATGGAGTTTTTATTGCCATAATCACCTAATAAAGATTTAACTGGCTGGAACGCAGATTCACTTAATATGTAATTCCCATCATATTGTTTTATAAGAATCCCTCTTCCTTTATCTGAATCAAACCAAATATTTCCGTTGTTAATTTGCATTGTATATATCCATCGTGTTCCATTTTTAAAAGCTTTATTGGCAATATGAGGTTCGAAAATATTTTTTTCTTTGTTAAAGGTGTAAATGCCTTTTTTCGTGGCAACAACAATTTTATTTTTATTCAAATGCGGAATATTCCAATTTAAAGTAGGTAAACCTAATGAAGTATCATAAGTAGTAATATACTTATTGGAATTAGAATGTTCTTCATTATTGAAAAATTCAGATTTGATAAAAATTATTCCTGAAGAATTTGTTGCTAACCATAGATTCCCTAATTCATCTTCTACAATATTTCTTATTTCTGCATTTACATTTATTTCTTTGACGGTTTTAATATTTAAAGCCTGGTTAAATCTTCCAATAATTAAATTTGAGTTATTTGCGATATATAAACGATTTGAAAATAAGTTGCTTTTTTGAAACGAAAATGCTAGTTTATCAAAAATATTTATGGCCTGATTATTCTTAATGAGAAATAAACCATCTGATGTGGAAGCATATAAATTTTTAATGATAGTATCGTTTTGGTCAGGAATAATAATAAAATCCCAAACCTGATTATATATTCCACTGATTTTAATAAAGCCATCGTTTGTTAAATAGAATACTCCTGTTGTTGTTCCAATATATAATACGCCTTTAAACTTAATAATGGATAAAACAGTTCCTTTTATTCCGGAGGTTTCATCCATGTATGTTACAGGACTTTCTATATTAATATTACTAATTCCAAATCCCAATCCTAACCACAAATTGTTGTGTAAATCAAGATAAGAATAATAAACTTCATCTGCCAAAAGACCATTTTTTGTATTAATATTTTGAAGAATAGTACCTATGCTATCAATTATAATAGCACCCTTACCTTTTGTTCCAATACAATATTTATTGTCGTTTAATTTTAAAATATGATACAATTGATTGACTTGAAGAATTTTTTCTGCTTCGGTTTTTAGCTTTTTTGGTTTGTGATCAAAAACTAAAATGTCATTGGAAATTTTAAAAGAACAAACAAATAACTCATTGGAAGTCCCGATTAATAATTTATTATTAGCATATAGCACGATTGACAGTACTTTTTTATTAATAAAAATTTCGCTGCCTGGTATTAATATTGCGGAGTCTTTATTTAATTGGGCCAATCCCTTACCGGTTATTTGCATAAGTATGTTATTCCCAGCGCTATATGATCTTCTGGCCAAATTATCAATATTTATTACTGTAACCAGGTTGTTTTTTAGTTTAAATATTTTGGATTCTGTTTGGAAATAGATTTCATTTTCAACAACATGTATATTCCAGATGTCTAAAAAATCTCGATCTTTTGATTCTATTGTATGCAACAATGAAGAAAAAATAGTTTTTCCAGCATTGTCATATTTTAAATAGCCAAAATCTCCTTTAGCACCCACATATACTTTACCTGATGAATCTACGGCCAAAGAACGTATAACAGTATTGTTGCTTACCGGAATAGTTTCCCAATTAATACCATCATACATTAATACTCCGTAATTATTTCCAAAATACAGTATCCCATGTTTATCCTGAACAATTGACCAGTTTTGAGAAGCTGCTTTATATTCTTTTGGAGAATAATTTTTTATTATAGGATTACCTTTTTCAGAATAGTATTGTGAAAAACTAAACTTAATAAACCCGGAAAAAAGAATTAAATAAATTACAATTATTCTCATTGGGTAAGTAATCAGTATAAATTTAGGAATAATGGCTTTATGTCGAAAAAATATTGAAAAAAAAGAACAATCACAAGTAACATCAAATGTTTTTGACAGATAGATAATTGTAGTATGTGAATCAGATTTTAGGTAAGATAAGTATTAAGTAGTGATAATAATTTTGATTCATTAATTGGTTTTGAAATATATTCATCGCATCCTGCTTCAAAACTTATTTTTTCATCATTTTCCATTGCAAATGCTGTTAAAGCAATTATTGGAACACTTTTATTTTCTTTTTTTATAATTTTGGTTGCCTCTAAACCATCCATTTCAGGCATTTTAATATCCATTAAAATCAGATCAATTTTATTAGCATTATACATTTCGATTGCTTTTAATCCCGTTTCTGCACGTAAAATATTTACCTTAGTTTTTGATAAAATCATTTTAAAATAAAGATAGTTACTATCTTCATCCTCGGCAATAAGTATTGTTTTATCGGGCCATTTAAAATCAGATATTGCAGTTTTTTTTACTTTAACATTTACTTTGTTTGCTGTTCCTCCGGAATAGGGAATTGTAAAATAGAAAGTTGATCCAATATTTATCTCAGATTCAACCCAAATATCTCCTTCAAGCAGATTAACGAGATTTTTTGAAATAGCCAATCCGAGTCCGGCTCCCCGATATATTTTCTTTTTATTAGTTTCTATTTTTGTGAATCTACTGAAAATTTTTTCTTGTTGTTCTCGAGAAAGGCCTATCCCTGTATCTTTCACAAAAAATTTAATATTCTCAAATTTATTAGATGTGTCTTCAACTGTATAACCAAATTCTACAAATCCCTCTTCTGTATATTTTAAAGCGTTATCAAGAAGGTTTATCATAACTTGTTGTAAACGTGTAGGGTCGGCATTTACTATAAAGCTTTTGTCTTCAATTTCTTTATTTATTAATATTTTAATAGAATGTTTCTTTAGATTTTTTTTACGCTCATTAAATGTTTCCAGTAATTCGTTAAATATGTGATTAATATTACAATCTTGTTTATTAATATTTAGTTGACCTGCCTCAATTTTTGATATATCGATTATATCATCAATTAAATGCAAAAGCATAAAGCAATTATTTGTGATGTGATATTTTATTTCTTCTTTTTCATTACTAAGTATACCAGGATTATCTATCAAGTTGGAAAAACCTATTATTGCATTCATAGGTGTACGGATCTCGTGCGACATGTTTGCCAGAAAAGCAGATTTAAGTTTGTCTGATTCTTCTGCTTTTTCTTTTGCAATTTCAAGTTCTTCGGTTCTTATCTTTTACAAGATGCTCTAATTTATTTCTGTGTTGTTCAAGTTCTTTATTGGCAATTTTTAATTTTGCTGACTGGAAAACAATTTCTTGCTGTTGTTCTATTACTTTGTTCAGGTAGAATGTTTTTTTATTATTAGCGTCAGTTAACGCAGTATAGGTTTTCTTTCTTACAAATTCGAAGATCATTGACATTAATGAGACGGCAATATATGTAGATATGAACCTAGATTTTAGATGTTATTATAATCTACCATGAAATCCGGTTCTGTAAATAACAGAACAGTTGTAATTGTAAAAAGAATAACTATAAAAAATATTCCTCGCCTTAATCCTAAAATAAACAAACTAATAACCGGAAATAAATAATACCAAAGATATGCAGTATTTTCTTGGCCTCCATTAATTAACAAGTAATGTAGAAAAATAGCAAACATTATTACGAGGGAATACCCTGCATGTTTAAACTTTCCTGTTATTCTTAAATACAAAAATGTAAAACAAATTAAAGCTGCAAAAGCAAATATTATAAGACCATATAAAACATTAAAATAGAAAAAGGTTTTAATCCCATAATAAATCATGAAAATAATTCCAATAATTGAAAATAAATTAATTATGATAGTTTTTCGCAGTTCTTCTGATTCGTAGCTTCCAGAAACTCCACCAGTTATTATGTTATTTAATATCTTGTTAATTCTCTTCATATATCTTATTATTTATCTAAATACTTTTCACTTACTATAAATGTTTTATTTAAAGTTAAATTAATAAAACATTGTATATTAATACTTTAAAAAATAAGTGTATTTAAAAAATCGATAATAAAAAGATAGGAGAAAATTAATAGATGCTTTCTCATGAAACAATGGTTTAGGTTAACATAATTCCGATGAAAAATTATTCAAAATTATGGTAAAAGCAAAAATCATAAATGAAATTACACTTTTATTTGACGAGCTTAACTTATGAAGTTTTAAATAAGTGATTTATAGCAAGGAAACTAAAATCTAAAAAAATGTATTTATCTAAATTGCTTTTTAGGATATTGTGATCTAAACTATATATTACAATTCGTCAAGAAAATTTAACTATAAAATAATCAGAAGCAAATATAAGGATTCTATGCAAGCACTATCACAGCAACAATATATATCTAATCAGGCAAACGTATGCGATAGATTTATACGTAAGCGAGTAAATACATTATTCACTGTTTCTAAGAATTTCTTATAATAAAATGAACGATTTAATAAAACTTTTGTATTAGAGTAATATTTTATTGAAAATCAACAAACAAAAAACATATTTTTGTAAATCAAATTTAATAATGTATTTATTATGATAAAGTTTAGTCAAATTGAAAAAACAGTATTAATTATCTTAAGTTTTACTATTATTTCATCATGTTCAAATAATTCTACAATGATTCCACCAGATGTAAAAAAAATACCGAAAGAATTAACCATTCATGAAAAAACAAGAGTTGACAATTATTTCTGGTTAAATGAAAGAGAAAATCCTGAAGTAATAAAATATCTCGAAGATGAAAATACCTACACAAAATCGGTATTAAAATCAACTGAAAAATTTCAAGAAGATTTGTTTCACGAAATGAAATCGAGAATTAAGGAAACAGATCAATCGGTTCCCTACGAAAAGAACGGTTATTACTATTATACACGATACGAAGAGGGTAAAGAATATCCTATTCACTGTCGAAAAAAAGGTTCATTGGAATCTGAAGAAGAGATTATGCTTAATGTAAATATAATGGCTAAAGGTTATGAATATTATCGTGTAAGTGGTTTAAATGTAAGTCCTGATAATAAGCTTTTAGCTTTTGGTATAGATACGGTAAGTCGCAGAAAATATACTATACATATTAAAAATTTGGAAACAAATAAGGTTTATGTCGATGAAATACCTGTTACTACTGGTTCTGTGGCTTGGGCTGATGATAACAAAACATTCTTTTATACAAAAAAGAACGAGGAAACTTTAAGGTCTGAAAAAATATATAGACATATTTTAGGCGAAGAGTTTACAGCTGATTTGGAAATCCATGATGAAGTTGATGAAACATTTAATACAGGTGTTTGGAGAACAAAATCTGATAAGTACATAATTATAAGTTCGAGCAGTACGTTGTCCGATGAATATAGATTTATAAGTGTAGATGATCCGATGGGGGAGTTTAAAATTCTTCAAAAACGAGAAAGAGGCTTGGAGTATTCTGTATCTCATTTTGGAGATTACTTTTATATCAAAACCAACCTAAATGCTACTAATTTTAAATTAATGCGCACTCAAATAAATAAAACAAGCAAAGAAAATTGGGAAGAAGTTATTCCTCATCGCGAAAACGTGTTTTTAGAAGGTATGGAGCTTTTTAAGGAATTTCTTGTACTTGAAGAGCGAGAGCAAGGATTAACAAAAATTCGATTGATTAATTGGAAAACAAAGGATGAACATTATATAAGTTTTGATGAAGACGTTTATATGACATACATATCAACTAATCCAAATTTTAATAGTGGTTTATTGCGATTTGGTTATTCATCAATGACAACACCTTGGTCTACTTTCGATTATAATATGAAGACTAAAGAAAGAGAATTAAAGAAGCAACAAGAAGTTATTGGTGATTTTGATCCAGCAAATTATGAAACAAAACGACTTTGGGCTACTGCCGATGATGGAACTAAAATTCCTATGTCAATTGTGTATCGTAAAGGGATTAAATTAGACGGGAATAATCCAACATTATTATATGCTTATGGTTCTTATGGGGCCACAATGGATCCATATTTTAGTTCAATTCGATTGAGCTTGCTTGATCGAGGGTTTGTATATGCCTTAGCGCACATTCGTGGAGGACAATATCTTGGCCGTCGTTGGTACGAGGATGGAAAATTGCTTAATAAGAAGAATACTTTTACTGATTTTAATGATTGTGCAGAAAACCTTATTGAATTGAATTATACTAATTCGGATAAACTATTTGCCATGGGTGGAAGCGCAGGAGGATTGCTTATGGGTGCAATTGTAAATATGCAACCTGAATTGTATAAAGGAGTTATTGCAGCTGTTCCATTTGTGGATGTTGTAACTACAATGCTCGATGAAAGCATCCCGTTAACAACTGGTGAGTTTGATGAATGGGGAAATCCCAAAGTAAAAGAATATTATGATTATATGCTTTCTTATTCGCCATACGATCAGGTTAAAGCACATAACTATCCTGCTATGCTTGTTACTACAGGATTACATGATTCGCAAGTTCAGTATTGGGAACCAGCCAAATGGGTTGCAAAATTACGTGATTTAAAAACCGATGATAATGTTCTGTTGCTTCATACAAATATGGATGCTGGTCACGGTGGTTCATCGGGGCGTTTTGAAGCATTAAAAGAATATGCATTGGAATATGCCTTTATGTTTCAGCAACTGGGTATTACTGAATAGAATTAACTAAAATTGATTTTTAAAGAGTGTAGCTAATTGCTTACACTCTTTTTATTTTATAGTAAAAATTAAAATTTCCAATTAATTTTTGTCCTAAATATTTATTCAAGATTATTAAATTTAATTGATTCTTGTTTATATCATGCTTTGGAAATTTATTGATAATCAAATTTTTCTGGCATTATTATCCATAATATAGTATATACAATCATACCTGGGAAAGCTGCACTCAGGATACTCAATAACAAGTATGCGATTCTAACTAAAGCAATATCCCAACCGAAATATTCGGCTAAACCAGCACATACTCCAGCAATAACTTTATTCGTGGATTTTGCAAGTTTTTTTTTATTCATCATATTTCAATGTTTTTTAAAATTCAATAATCTTTTATAAAGATTTACAATTCCTACTATTATAATTATAACACCTGCCACATATATAATCCAATTAAACGATTCTGGTATATATTTAACAGAAAGATTGAAAAGCTTATCCTTAAAAGTTAAATTTTTAATCTCAGAAAGTGAAATGTTTCTTATTATGAATCTGCAAAAGTCCCAAATAAAAGATATAAATACAGTTATAGATCCAAGAATAAGAGCTAGCCATTCCTTTCTAAGTATTTTTACTTTGTAATTATATTTAAAATTAAAGTGATAAATTATCATAGCCAGAATTATCATCAAAATTGATAGTAATACAGGAGCAATAACCGGACCTGTCCATATAATAGGTAACAGAAATAAAATATCCCAGGTTAATAAACTTTCTGGCCAACCTAAAATTAAATATAGAAATACATAATAAATGATATCCCAAATAGCAAACGAATAAATAAACCATGCAAAACGCTGTGAGAAATTTTTGCCTGCGACTATTCCAACAGAAAGGAGCATGAAAAGAGAAGCCAATTCTCGAATTAATTCAGTTATTGCAATTTGATTGTCAATAGGTGCTAGTGGGAAATTAAAACCTTCAGGATAGTATAAAGCCCTTAAATACACAACAACAGAACCTTCAAATATTCCCATCGTAACGGCAAATACGCTTACCCAAATTAATATTTGATGTTTTTTAAAATTCATTCTTTGTCTTATAATTTAAAGTTTCAAGTTATACCAATTCTTTTTAAAATTGAAGTATAATTAATGATATTTTGAAGCTTATAATGGTTAATGCTGTTATATATTCAATCCATATTTGTTTTTTGCAAATATGGCATTTTGAATAATAAACCGTATTACGAGACAAAAAATCATTAATCAAGATTTATTTTAGTGAACGTAATAGTAAATTACCAAATTGCCAGTTAAAATACTAATTTTGCATGCAAATAAGATCAAAAAATGGAATAGTGCTTTACCCTGAAAATTTTGAACAGAAAATAGGATTCGATAAAATTCGAGACATGCTTAAAGGTGGCTGTTTAAGCAACCTTGGGCGAATGCGTATTGATAAAATTCGTTTTTCAGCTAAATATTCATTTATTGAAACATTAGTGAATCAGGTTGACGAGTTTAAGCAGATCATGTTAATGGAAGATGATTTCCCTTTAAATCATTTTATTGATTTAACACCTGCATTAAAAAAGATTAGAGTTGAGGGAACATATTTTTTAGCTGAGGAATTATACGATTTGAAACGTTCTTTAGAAACTATAAGGGCAATTCTGAAATTTTTCAAAACAAAAAAGGAAGAAGGCAAATATCCTTATTTGCAAAAATTAGCAGAAAACGTAAAACTATATCCTTTTGTTTTTGAGCGAATCGATTCAATTATTAATAAACAAGGCAAAATTAAGGATAATGCATCACCGGAATTAGGCCGTATTCGTAATGATCTCCGCAATAAGGAGAGTTCTGTTTCAAAACGCCTACATTCTATTTTAAAAGATGCACAAAAAAGTGGACTTGCTGATCATGATGTTTCACTTTCCATTCGCGATGGACGGGCTACAATTCCTGTTGATGCTTCGAATAAACGTAAGATTAAAGGTTTTATTCTTGATGAATCTGCAACTGGGAAAACAGCTTATATTGAACCTGCCGAAATAGTTGAGTTAAATAATGATATTAAGGAATTGTATTATGCCGAAAGACGCGAGATTGTAAAAATTCTCGCACTTTTTGCCGATGATATTCGCCCTTATATTGATGATTTGTTGTTTACATATGAGTATATGGGAACTATTGATTTTATTCGATCAAAAGCATTATTAGCGAATAAGTTAAACGGTATAAAACCTATATTTAATGATAGACCAATGGTTGAGTGGAAAAACGCAGTTCATCCATTATTGTATTTGTCGTTTAAAGATGAGGCAAGGAATGTTGTTCCTTTGGATATTATACTAAATAGCGATAATCAGAGAATCCTTCTGATTTCTGGTCCCAATGCAGGAGGTAAATCAGTTTGTTTACAAACAGTTGGCTTATTACAATATATGTTTCAATGCGGACTTTTAGTTCCTATGAGTGAAAATTCGGAAATCGGATTATTTCAAAATCTTTTCTTAAATATTGGAGATGATCAGTCCATTGAAAATGATTTGAGTACATATAGTTCCTATTTGCTGAATATGAAAAACTTTCTGAAATCGGCAAATGATAAAACTTTGATTTTGATTGATGAATTTGGATCGGGAACTGAACCAATGTTGGGAGGTGCTATTGCTGAGGCTATTTTAGATGATTTAAATTCGAAAAAAGCACAAGGTGTTATCACTACACATTATACATCATTAAAACATTTTGCATCGTCAGCTTATGGAATAGAAAATGGTGCAATGTTGTTTGATACAGCTAAAATACAACCAATATTTAAATTATCTATAGGTGAGCCAGGCAGCTCTTTCGCTTTTGAAATTGCACGAAAAATAGGATTGCCCGAAGATATACTTAAAAAAGCAACAGATAAAATAGGTAAAGATCATATCGATTTTGATAAAAATCTGAAAGATATTCTACGTGATAAACGATACTGGGAAAATAAACGTGAAAGTGTTAGAAAATCTGAAAAGAAACTCGAAGAACAAATCGCAAAATATACAATAGAGCTTGAAATTGCTGATAAATCCCGAAAAGAGATTCTTAAAAAAGCAAAAGAAGAGGCTGAAGTATTGCTAAGTGGAGTAAACAAACAAATTGAAAATACGATCCGAGAAATAAAAGAAAGTCAAGCGGACAAAGAAAAAACCAAAATTGTTCGGAAAAAATTAAGTGATTTTAAAGAAAAGTTAGGCGAAGTTGATCCAGAGCAAGAAGAAAGGATTAACAGGAAAATTGAAAAGCTAAGGAACCGAGAAAAGGAAGGTCTAAAAAACCCAAAAACTACAAAAGAAGAAAAGAAAGAAATTTTGAAACCAAAAGATGCAAATACATATGAAATGGGCGATAAGGTTTCATTGTATGGTCAGGATACTGTTGGAGAAGTTATTGATGTAAATGGTAAAAGCATTATGGTTGCTTTTGGAAATATGATAACAACTTTGGATGAAAAGAAGCTTGAGAAAATCTCCGAAAAGCAATATAAGAATAAGACAGGTAATAAAGGCTTAAGTAAATCAAAATGGGATTTCGGCGATCGAAGATTAAATTTCAAACCCGAAATTGATGTTAGAGGCAAACGTGCCGAAGAAGCCTTGCAAATTGTAAATGACTTTATCGATGAGGCTATTGTAATTAATATGAGTAATGTAAAAATATTGCATGGTAAAGGCGATGGTATTTTACGTCAATTAATTCGCCAGTATCTTGCAACCGTAGATATTGTTAGATCATACCACGATGAAAGTGTTCAATTCGGAGGATCAGGAATTACGATTGTAGAATTTGAATGATCATAATTTTTTGTAAATTTGAATTAAACTAAATTCTAAATGCATTGGTCTTAATCTATACACATAAAACTTCAACGCGTCTCAATTACATTTTAAATTTTATTTTCACTGATATTCATGGTGTCGAATTTAAGATAGTAACTGATAAAAAAGATTTTATATCTTCTAATCTACAAAAGATAAACTATTCATCTGAGGAAATTGAAAATAGTATTCAAATTATTCCTGCTGACTTATTGTTTGAATCAAATATTTTACAAAAGAAAATTAAAGTTAGCGATTGGGAAAATATGAAAGTGTTTTTTCAAACATCTGAAAATACAGAAATTCCATTTGATATATTTGCAGCTAGTTTTTATTTAATAAGTCGTTACGAAGAGTATTTACCTTTTAGCGCCGATCAACATGGTCGTTTCGAAGCAAACCAAAGTTTAGCTGGGAATAATGGATTTTTATATGATCCAATCGTAGATCAGTGGTCGTGTAAGCTTGCAAGTTTGCTTAAAGAAAAGTTCCCGGGCTTGCCTGCCGGACAAGCAGGATTTGAAACATGTAAAAGGGAGTTTAAATATATTTCGACCATAGATATCGATAATGCATATGCTTATTTGTACAAAGGAACGGTAAGAACCATTGGTGCAACAATGCGTGATTTGTTTAAACTTGATTTTGACGAAAATATAAAACGTTTTCAAGCATTAAAAGGCGAAAAAGATCCTTTCGATACTTATGGATATCTTGATGCAATGCATAAACAATACGGAATTCAACCATTGTGGTTTTTTCTGGTTGGCAATTATAATACTTACGATAAAAATCTCCCTTTAGATAATGAGTCTTTTCAAGATCTGATAAAAAAAGTATCTGATGTCGCAGAAATAGGAATTCATCCTTCTTACGAATCGAATAAAGATTTCATTCAATTAAAAAAGGAATTTGATTACTTATCGGGAATTACTAAAAAAGACGTAACCCGAAGTCGGCAGCATTATTTGAAGCTATTGTTTACAGAAACATACCAAAATTTGCTTAAGCTTGGTATAAAAGAAGATTATACTTTAGGATATGCAACGGATGTTGGTTTTAGAGCTGGTACATGTACACCTTTTAATTTTTATGATTTGTACAATGAAAAAGAAACTGATTTAAAGATTATTCCATTTCAATTAATGGATGTAACCCTAAATCAATATTTAAAATTAAATGTTGAAGATGCAGTTTCCAGGATAAAAGAAATAATTGAAAAGGTAAAGGCGGTAAACGGTACATTTGTGAGTTTATGGCATAATGAGTCATTGAGTGACCATGGACATTGGAAGGGATGGGAGATTGTTTATAAAAGAATGCTCGAAATAATTTTTGAAAAGTAATAGTTTATTGGTGCTTATTCTAAAATATTAATAGTTTTATTGAATAATTGAATCGATTTTTGTTTCCTTCAATATATTAAAACACAATTTTTTGGTAGAAGATTTTATAATATGTTTTTTAACATGTTTTTATTTCTTTTATTAATGCTAACTTTAATTTTGAAAATTTAAATTTTTATAAACTAGGCGTTTAAGTCTTAAATTAAGTATTTTATTATGAAAAAAGGAATTTTTACTATTTTATTTTTAAGTATTACAGTTTTTGTGTTTTCGCAAAATGAGAATAAAAATAAAGAAGAAACAAGAGAAAGGGAAGGTGGTATTTACAACTACGTAGATACTAAAACTGCTGAAACTCTTATTTTAGCAGAAGAATATACAGATCAGGCTAAAGCAGAAGCTATTGCCGAAGCAATAAAGCTTGCTAATGTAGCACAGGCTAATGCCATATCACGAGCCATAGCTTTAGCCGATTCTGCCAAGAACGAAGCAATATTACAGGCCGAACAGCTTTCAGATGAAGCAAGACAGGAAGCCATAGCGGAAGCAACTCAACTTGCAAATGATGCTATAGCAGAAGCAGTAATACTGGCAAATCAGGCTCGTGACGAAGCCATTGCCCAGGCAACAATATTAGTAAACGCAGCAAGAGCATATACAGATCAGGCGAAGGCAGAAGCTATTGCCGAAGCAACAAGGCTTGCTAATGTAGCACAGGCTAATGCCATATCACGAGCTATAGTTTTAGCCGATTTTGCCGAGAACGAAGCAATATTACAGGCCGAACAGCTTTCAGATGCAGCAAGACAGGAAGCCATAGCGGAAGCAACTCAACTTGCAAATGATGCTATAGCAGAAGCAGTAATACTGGCAAATCAGGCTCGTGACCAAGCTATTGCCCAGTCAACAATATTAGTAAATGCAGCAAGAGCATATACCGATACTTGTTTTAACGCGATACAGGAACTTTCCACAACTGTTAATGTTGTTAGTAGTGGTAATGTTGGTATCGGGACAACAGATCCAGATGCCAAATTTGAAGTAAAAACAGACGATAGTCATTTAGCAAGATTTTCATATACTGGAGATTTTTCGAACCCACAACTTGATATTTTGGGATTACCTAATAAAATAAATCTAAGAATAACTGATTATTCAAAAAGAGTAGTTGGAGGAGAAGGAAATGACTTATCATTTAGCACATCTACTGTTAACGATGCACTAATTATTAAAGAAAATGGTGATGTAGGTATTGGGATAACTACTCCTTCAAAGGAACTTGATGTTAATGGTGATATAAATTTTACAGGTAATTTATATAAAAATGGGACTTTAGTAAGCACAGGTGATGGTGATTCACCATGGACAACAAATGGAACAAGTATTTATTATAATACCGGGAAAATTGGTGTAGGTACTTCAAGTCCTAGTAGTTCTTTAGAGGTAAGAAATGGTGTTTTGAAATTGTCTGGACATCAGTCTTATGGACAATTCTTAACAAATGATTATGCCCGATTGACAATTGATACAGAAATTTCAGAAGGACACCCGTTTATATCTTGTATGAATGAATTGGGTGTGCAGTTTTTTGTTCACTCAGACGGAACAGTAAAGTGCAAAAAGCTAAAGACGGAAGAGGTTATTGTTGACAACATCACTCTACCAGATTATGTTTTTGATAATTCATATAATCTAAGAAGTATAGACGAAGTAGAGCAATTCATTATATCTAACAAACATTTACCTGATGTTCCAACAGCTAAACAAGTTGCAGAAGAAGGAATGAATCTAAAAGAAATGAATAATATTCTTTTACAAAAAGTTGAAGAACTTACTTTATATATTATTAGAATGGAGAATAGAATTTCTGAAATAGAAAACAAGTAAAAATTTACATTATGAAAAAGATGGTATTAACAATAATATATTTTGCATTTATTTTCAGTGCAACTGCACAATATAAAGATTACTTAGATGCTTCTACTTGCCCATTTAAATTTGAAGACTCTGAAGTTATTATAAACTCAACCGAATATAATCATCCAAAAATCTCTCCTGATGGAACAAAAGTAATTGTAACGAAAAAGCGATACGATGGCATTTATTTGATTGATCTTGAAAAAGGAAATCAAATACAAAAAATATCTGATGATTCTTTTGTGGGTTATAAAATGGAATGGCATGATAATGAGAAAATAAGGTATACTCAAAATGTAAAGCAAAAAAGTGGAGAAGGATTTAAAGAATATTTGACATATAATATAAATACAAAATCATTAACCAGAGAAAGTTATTTAAAAACTAAAAGTGGAGAAAGGGAATTACAAATTATACGTGATGTAAAAACGAAAACCATAAAAGCTACAGACGGTAATAAAACCTGGGGAATTGTATCAGAACCAGGTACATACTTTAGTTTAATAATATCTCCTGATAAATCTAAAGTTTTAGTCCATAAAAATGATGGAAGAATGTATATATATGCTACGAATGGAAGTGGTTTGATTTCCTGTATTGGCCATGGATTATGCAAAAATTGGTCTTCAGACAGTAACTATTTACTATATTTTATCGATTATGATGATGGTAACGTAACAAATGATTCTGACCTTTATATAGCCACTGTAGACGGTTCTAAAAAGTGGAAAATTACAAATACTACTGATAAAATAGAAATGTGGCCTCATTGGTCAGCTAATAAAAATATTATAGTTTTCAAAGAACTTAAATCAGGTAAAATTTATAAAACAAATTTTACTAAAAACTAAGCTCATGAAAAAGATATATATAATACTTTTTATTATAATTCCTGTTATTAGTTTTTCACAAAATACAAAATACATTGTCATTGACCCAGGGCATCAATGGGATAATACAACAGGCGTATTACCAACAGCAAAAACAATAACTGAAGTGCAAACAAATTTAGATGTAGCTCAGAAATTGGATGAATTAATAGGAAAAGATTTTTGGTTAAATTGGGAGGTAGTTTTAACCAGAGAAGATAATTATTCTGGTACTTATGTCTCGTTATCTGCAAGAGAAGATTTTGCAAATGATTACTATGACGATTACAGTAATTTTTACGATATATATTTTTTAAGTATACATTGTAATACTATGAGTCCAGAACTAAATCCGCCTGACCAAACTGGTGCACATGGTACTGAAACTTTTTACTGTAATAATACTTATAATTCAAATGATACACACTTGAATAAATATGCCCAAAATATACATGATAATATGGTTGAATTTGGTCTATGGGATGATAATACAAGAAGAGACAATAAAGCACATGAGGATAATGATCCAGAATATGGATTGGGTTTTCATTTAGGAGTTTTAGATGAATTAAAAGTTCCAAATTGTTTAAGTGAAATTGGTTTTGTTGATAATCCAAATGATCGTAAAAAATTGGAGAGTACTTTGTACCGTTGGAGGTTTGCACAGGGATATTTGGAAGGTTTGAAAGCTGCATTTAATGATTTAAGTATTGCGAGTATTGCAATTGAAGAAACACCCTGTTTTGCAGATAATGATAATTTATTTCAATTAAGTATTGCTGTTACAAATAATAGCGATAAAAACTATTCAGGAGACTTGAAGGTTATGCTGAGGGAATTCCCTATGTATATATATGATGAACCGTCTACAGATTTTTGTCAAGTTGGTGATAATAGATCAATTTTTCTTTTAGCAAATCAAACAAAAACCTATACATTTTCTAATCCAAATATTCCTGTTAGTGATAAGGTTGGAATGGCTCTTTGTTTTGAATCAAGAGGATCAAGTGATTTTTATTGGAAAAAAGTTCCAGTACCATATCATCGGGAAATTATCAAAATCCCTCTAAATGCAGCAACTATTCAAGGGACAGTTTTTGATAATTTACAAAGCCCATTGTCTGGAGCTGAAATATGGAGTTATCAATATTCAACTAATAAATCATTTGAATTGGGTAAAACTAATAATCTTGATTATTATCCAACAAGAGCAATTTCTAATAATAATGGAGATTATGAGATATTGATTCCTGATGATTGGAATGAGGCAGTTGTTTCATTTCTAAATTATTATAATTATGATGAAAAACTGGTGTCTCCAATTGAGGATAGGATTTTTAGTCATTATTATACAACATCTCCTATAATAATTAATATAGGAAGTGGTACTTCTGTCGACTGTGCCGGTTATGTAGGATCTAATCCAGGTAATCCAATTGAAATATATAGACCAATTGATGAATTTCAAAACATTACAATAAATGGTCAAGTAGGAATAGCCTGTGTAGGTAAAAATGATAATATAACATTAGGAGTTTCCCCAAAACCAGTAAATTACAGTAAGTATTTTAGCTTATATTGTGATGGTGGCTATACATATACTAATGTTTTTTATTCAAAAATTGATTGCAATTTAGATTGGGAAAGGTCGTGTGACTGTATTATTTTGTTTTTTGGTTGCGATTGTGATTGGATTGTTGAATATTGGATATATTTAACAAAACTGGATAATGATTTGAATCCAGTTGGTAGTACTATAAGTAGGAAGATGAAATATATAGAATACAATGGAGATCAATCAATATTTGATTTAGGGCCTTTTTTGATTGAAAATGTTAGTGTTAATGAGGCTGTAAGCGAGGCGATAGAGCAGAATGGTGGAGGTCTTTATCGGATGAAAATAGGGTATAATAATGAATGGGATGATTGGGTGGATAAAAGTGTTGATGTATTTCTTATACCCGATGATTTGGTTTTAAACAACACCATTGAAAGTGGTACATATGATGCGAGAAATATTTTAGTAGAAAACTCAACTGTAAATAGTAACGTAAATTTAATCGCTACAAATAGGATTACGATTAAGAAAAAATCTAGATTCACGGGACCTTTTCATGCTTCAAAAAATGACGATTTTAATTCTTATTGTAATACTAAATCAGGATCTAGTGAAGTTATAGATGAAAATAATAAGGATCGCAAAGAAACTGCTTTAATCTCAAGTGATTATGATAGAAATGGTATGATATTACCTAACAGAACCGTATCAGAATTATCCGATAATTGTTCTTGTAAAAAGAATCTGTTTTTAGATGATGAAGATGAATTAAGAGCTGAAGGGATTTCTATATTCCCTAGTCCTGTAAGTACAGAATTAAATATCAACATTAATAATAATAATCAAAGTCAAATTGAGATTTATAATCTTGAAGGGAAGTTGGTTGAAATAATGCAAACAAAGGAGGATGAAAATATTTTTGATGTAACCAACTATCAAAATGGAATTTATGTTATAAAGATAATTAAGTCAGTAAAAACAATAGTTGCAAAGTTTATCAAGACTTCATAAATATTGTATTTTAATATTTGGTTAAAATAAAAGGCGTCAATTTTTGTTGGCGCTTTTTTATTTTTCATAAATGTTAAATAAAATAATAACTAAATAGAAATAAATATTTACAAATTATTCTTAGGATTAGTACTTGAATCGATTTTTATTTCCCCCAAAAACCTTAATTGAGAAATCATCAATAAAGAACTCTTCTTTATTTAAGTTCCATATAAAAACCTTTATTTTTTTATTAAATGGAAAATGTATTTTATCAATTTGAACTCTCAGATTTGCTGTTTGCCATTTTTTGTTTTCATCAATAAAATCATTTAGGTCAACGTAACGCCATTCTATAGTTTCACCTCTTTTTTCTATACTAAATACAAGAAATGCATTACATTTTAAAGTAGGACTATAAAATTCAACGGAGGCAAGTATATTCTCCGAATTATTTTTAAAAACAGAATTAAATTTGGTATAAAAAGTTGTGCTAAATTCAATGTCTTTTGATATAAAACTAGAATGATTCCCTTTGAATGAAGTTGTATCAATTATATTTTTTGAATCCGACCATGATTTATTGGATTCTTCAAAATTGTTATAATTTGAATAAAGAATTATTTCTTCATTTTCTTCAGGTTTCTTTTTGGAAAAAAGATACGTTTCAGAATGAAATAAATTCTTTTTTTGAACTAGATACGGATAGTAATTTGGTATTATTTGAAGAATATTCTTATTAAAATTATGAGCCCATCCATAATATAAATAATCTGAATTTTGGTCTTCTAGAAATGTCTTGTAATCTTCTATTGTTGCATTTTCTTTAAAACGGTTAATAGAATCAAGAGTATTCCATCCGATAGTAAATAAGTTGTTTTCAAATTTTTCACTTTCTGAGATTAAAGCAGAATTATCTGTTTTTGAATATCCTACTAAATCATTTTGTAGATAGTAGTTGGTTATTTGTTTATTTGATGATAATATAGACACTGCATTTAAAGGATATTTCTGAATTATTTGGTTACTCACTTTTAAAATTTCAGAAAATCCAGATTGATAAAATAGAGAGTAATGCTTCTTCTCTATTATTAAAGACAAACTAGTTATGGTAGATATTATTATAACCAATAAAAGATTAATTTTTGAATTAAACTCTTTTGAATAAGAAGTTAAAAAAATAATAAGAAACGGGAAAGAAAAAATTAATAAAGAAAATTGCAATATTGGTTTAACAATTAAAGAATATAAAAAACCAACAATAAAAGGCAGTAAGAAAAATAACAAAGAAATAATCCGATATTTATTTAATCCCTCATTTTTATTTCTATAAAAGTAACTTAAAGTAAGCAGGGAGAATATCATAATTCCGATAAAAACAGATGAATGGAAAATGTATTTTATATAATCAGTAAAGAAATATGCATTAGGTTTTCCAAGCCAAGAAAGTCCTCCAATATTCAAAGCAGAAAATGTAATTTTAAAATGTGGGATAAAAAAAATAAAAATTAAAACACCCGAACCAATATAATAAAGCATTCTATCTCTTTTTATAAAAACTAGTCCTGTAATACCTGCAATTACCGCAAAAAGCAAACTAAAATAATGATTATATGAACATAATATTGCACCAATTATAAAACCAATTACATTCTTATCTATCTTTTTAGTGCTTTTAAAAACATAATGACTCCAGTAATACACCATAAGTAAACTAAAAAATAGTCCTGAAATGTATGGCCTGGCAATTTGACTATACATAACTGGAAATTGGAGCGTGGCAATAAAAACAGCAGATATTAAACCAACTGTTTTGTTAAACCACGATCTTGCAATTAAGTATGTGAAAAAAACTGATAGAATTCCAAATATTGTAAAAGGGAGCTTTACGAAAAGCGAATTAATTCCGAATAACTTAACTATATAATATAGAAAAGTTTGAATTCCTGCTGGGTGTCCATCACCAACAACACCAAATTTAATAAGCTCACTTAAAGAATTATATTGAGTTCTAAAAATTGCACTAAATTCATCGTGTGTAAATGGTATATGGTCTGATTTATAGAATCTTAGGATTGACGCTAGTAGTAAAATTAATATTAAAGTAATTTTATTGCTTAATTTAAACTTAATAGTATTCTTCAAATTTTTATGAATTAATTTATATAACAAATATAATAGGAAAGATTTTAAACTAATGCAGATTAATGTTTATAATTATTGAATTCTTATATTTGCTTTTACAAAGTAATTTAAATTGGAAATAAAATACCTCAAACATAATCAGATTGATAAGCAAAAGTAAGATTCTGCCATAGAAACGATTAAAATAGTTTAGTCTTTTAATTATACTAGATCAATGTTAAAATATATAAAAAAAATAGTTTGGAAGGTTTTTGTGGAGATTGATACCTTATTGAAATTCCCTAATCTTAAAAAAGGGGAAATAGGAATTCAATTAGGATTTGACATAAAAGCTCCTGTTACTACCGATTTATTTTCTATTTATAAAAGAGTTAAACCTAATGGTTTAGTTGTTGGAGTTGATCCTGATCCTCGTAATATTCAACTGGCTCAAGTTTTAATTGATAAAAAGAATTTAAATATTAAATTAATTCAAAAAGCAATCTATTCTGAAAAGGGAGAATGTGAGTTGCTGTTGGGAGAATCGGCAAGTTGGAATCAATTAAGTAATATCCCTATCGATTCTACAGTAAAATTTACTGATGAAACAATTACTGTTGAAATGGATTCTCTTGATAATATTGTTAAAGTATTAAATATTGATATAAATAAAATTGGACACATAAATTTTACTATTAATGGAGCAGAATTTGAAGCATTAAAGGGAATGCATAAAATTTTATCTGAAGTTAAATATATTAATCTTACTATAGTTGCAGGTAGGTATGATGAATCGGGCACGATAGATAATAGACCCGACTTTGAAGTAATAATTGAACACTTACACAAGTATGGTTTTACAACAAAATTTAAACGTATACATCAATTGTTATGGTGGGGATTTTTTGTAAAAACAATATTAAATAGAAAATGGATATACGGAAAAAAGAATTATGGTGTTATTATGGCTACAAAAGGAAATAAAAAGCATAAATGGTATCAGTCGTATTCGTAATTAGCGTATCTAAGAGTCACTAAATAATGAATTCTTATATTTGTTGTTGTAAAGTCAATTCAAATTGGAAATAAAATACTTCAAACATAATCAGATTAATAAACTGAAGTGGAATTCTGCAATTGAGAATTCTCAAAATAGTTTGGTGTATGCATTATCATGGTATTTAGACATTGTATCGCCGGATTGGGAAGCTTTGGTTTATGGCGATTACGAAATGATAATGCCACTCCCAATTAAGAAGAAATATGGATTGAAGTATTTAACTCAACCTCCATTTTGTCAGCAATTAGGAGCTTTCTATAAAGAAAAAAATAAAGCAATTTCAAGCACTGATTTCATAAAATCAATTCCTTCGAAGTATAAGTTAATTTATTTAAACGTGGATTTTGATCCGGAGCTAAATTGTACGGAACGGAATAATTTTGAGTTAGATTTATCTACTCAATATGATGAAATAAAAAGCAATTATTCAACAAATACAAAACGTAATATCAGTAAAGCAAAAAAACAAGATTTGAAGATTGTTGAGAATATTTTACCACTGGAAGTTTGGAACCTAAAAAAGAATAATCCCGTAAATAGATTAAGTAATTGGCATTATAAAAAATTATTAAGTGTAATAGAAACTGCTGAAAAAATAGGGGTTGGGAAAAGTTATGGTATAGTTAATTCTGGAAACGATTTACTTTCAGTAGTATATCTTATTAATTACAAAAACAGATTAACATTTTTGGTTTCTTCATCAAGTGATGAAGGAAAAGAAAAGTCAGCTATGTTTTTATTATTAGACTGGATTTTGCATAAGTATGCTGGGAATAAAGAAATTTTCGATTTTGAAGGGGGCTCAATTAATAATTTGGCTAGATTTTTTAGTGGCTTTGGAGCAATTCCTGTTAAATATTATCATTATCGACAAAATAGATTAATTTGGCCCTTAAATAAATTGCTTTAATGCTGAAGAGTCTAATACATATATCAGGTAAAAGAGTGCTTTTGCCATTGTATCATGTGGTGAGTGATAGTGATTTGAAGCATATTAAGAATTTATATACCGTTAGAACTACTAAACAATTTATTCGAGATCTTGATTTTATATTAAAACATTTTGAACCAGTAAATATTGATTCTTTAATGGGATCCGTTAATAATCGGACTAAAATAAAAAGAAACTCTGTTTTATTTACTTTCGATGACGGTTTAAGAGAAGTCCATGATATTATTGCTCCAATATTAAAGCAAAAAGGAATCCCTGTAGCCATCTTTGTCAATACTGATTTCATTGATAATAAAAATTTGTTTTATCGATATAAAGCAAGCTTGATGGTTGAAGAAATAAAAACTAAAGAAATAAGTAAAAGTCAGTTTAATGACATTAGCTCTAAATTGATAAATAATCCTAACTCAATAAATGTAATTTGTGAGACTATCTTAAATATTGATTATAAAAACAAATCAGTGATAGATGAAATAGCTAAAGTTATTAATCTGGATTTTGATGAATTTCTTGAAACAAAACAACCATATCTTACTTCATTACAAATAGACAGCTTAATTAAACAAGGATTTTCAGTTGGAGCACATAGTATTGATCATCCCGAGTATTTTAATATCACATATGATGAGCAAATAAAACAAACTACTGAAAGTCTCCAGTGGATCAAAAATAATTTTAAACAAAAATATAATTTATTTGCATTCCCTTTTACTGATAATTGTGTGTCCAAGCAATTTTTCGAAACGATTTATTCTTCAGAAAATCCGATAGTTGATTTGTCATTTGGTTGTGCAGGTATAAAAGATGAATTATTTACGAAACATTTGCAAAGAATTCCAATTGAAGAGTCACATCAATCAATTAGAAAAATACTAATAAAAGAATATTTAGCATATTTAGGCAAAATATTAATTGGGAAGAATGTGATTCGAAGAAGATAACTTCTAAAAACTAATATCAAACTCATCTTTTAACAATTTCAAATCATTTTCGAAATAATTATTTACAAACTCAATATCTTCTTTACTTATTGGCTTATATACGTTTGCTTTTTTGTTTATATTATTTATTTTTTCAATAATTCCCGAATTAAAAATTGTTTCTTTCAAAGAATTCGGAAATATTTTTGCTAAAAATTTTCTTAGTTTAGAATTTCTGTCAATCAAGAATTTATGTAAAAGCATAAATTTTGCTCTGGAAGCTTCATTAGTTTTAATTTCGGTTTTGTTTGTAAACTCTTCAATATTTAAGAATTCACTCACTTTTATTAAGACTTTCTGATAATTCTCTTTTAGATCATTCGTTTTAATAATTAAGAAATTCTCTTTTGGGAAAAATTGCATCCAGTATTTAATATGCTTGCAATATAGTCCTGAGTAAAAGTGTCCAAGATTATTTTTCTTAATTATATCAGGGGTTTTAATGTTCTCCTTTTCATTATTGTAAGTGTCTCGAAATGTAATATTCTTTTTTTCATGTCCATTGTTTATTGCATAAACATAAGAAGAATAAGCCCGTGCAACAGGTTCGCGAAGCATGATGATTATTTTCATATTGGGATTATAATCAAAAATTCTTTTAGGTGCATCTTTATCAATTAACAGATAGGTATCTGAAGATGC
>JAQIBH010000008.1 GCA_027859205.1 Bacteroidales bacterium
CAAATCAGCAACATTATTATCAGGTCGAATCATAACCTTATCAATGGTTTTAGACTTATAACCTATAAAAGATATTTTTACCTGATACATCCCGAAATCCATATCTTTAATTTTAAAAAATCCCGTTTCGTCGGTGATTGTTCCAGTCGCAATAGTGTTATCTTTTTTTCTTATAACTGAAATAGTTGCATATTCCAATGGTTGATTTGCACCACTGTTAAATACGAATCCTTTCAATGTACCCCGTTTCATCTCTCCAACAGGATCTTCGGCAAAACTATTTACAGATAATAATATCAAGAAAAGAAAAGAATTTATTTATCATTTTAAAAAAGTTTATAGTTATTATAATTTCTTTATAAATATATATTTATGTTGATTTCAAGAGTTAGACACTAAGACAATCTAATTATTACAAGGTTTAAAAATATTTTTTAGCAGAATAAAAAAACACCAATATTCCTATTGGTGTTCAATAACTTAAATGAATTAATATTTAACCCACATCCTTCATAGAAAGTTGAATTCTTTTCTAATAATATCAGCTTCAGTAAAGTTTTACAATTTTAATTATACCAAATTATTTATTAATTCTCTTGAAACAATTAATGGCTTCAATACGACCAATCTCAACTAACTCTTCTGCCTTATAAAAATCAAAGTTACCGCAAGTTTCTCTTGATATATTAATAAGAATATCCGGATAAAATGTACTAAGTGACATTTGAGCCATTTGATTGATCATTAAACTAATAGTTTTATCGATTAGATTAAAATAGCTTAATTTTTCCTTATGATTTGATGGTGACGTTTTATACAAGTGATCTCTAAATTCTTTAATTTTATTTAAATATATCGATTGCTTCTTCTCTACCTCTTTCTTATATATAACAGATTTTAGAATTGGGACATCAGCATTTACGTTAACAACAATCAATAAATCCTTTGATGTTCTTTTTACATGATTTATTGGAATATTATTTAGGACACCACCATCCACAAGTAATCCTTTTTCAGTTTTTACAGGTGTAAACACTGTTGGAATAGCTATCGACGCTCGTATAGCCTCAAATACACTGCCTTGAGTAAAAACAACTTCCTTTCCATTAATTATATCCGTTGCTGTTGCTACAAAATGAATTTTTAAATTTTCAATATTATCATCATGAATAAATTCCTTCATTGTATTAAAGACCTTATCTCCCTTGACGAGCCCTTGTGAACTAAAAGTAAAATCAACAAGGTTAAACACTCTCATTTTATCGAGGGTATATAACCAGTTTTTAAACTCTTCCAGCTTACCTAATGCGTAAATACCACCAACCATTGAACCCATTGATGTTCCAGAAACTGATACAATTTCATATCCTTGTCTTTCTATTTCCTCAATAACTCCAATATGAGCTATACCTCTTGCACTACCCCCTGATAATACTAGTGACACCTTTTGTTTCATCTCTTTAATCCTTTAAATTAGAAAAACAAACTTTATAATTTACTCAACATCTTTCATTGAAAGTTGAATTCTTTTCCTGGCCATATCAACTTCAATAACTTTTACTTTAACATGCTGATGTAACTTAACTATCTCATTAGGATCGGAAACAAATTTGTTTGCCAATTGCGAAATATGAACTAATCCATCTTGTTTAACACCTACATCGACGAAAGCACCAAAATTTGTAATATTTGTAACAATTCCAGGTAATTCCATTCCAACATGCAAATCTTCAACCTTATGAATTCCCTCAGCAAATTCAAATACCTTTATTCCTTGACGCGGATCACGACCTGGCTTTGCGAGTTCTTTTATTATATCATTTAAAGTAGGCAATCCAACATCTTTTGCAACATAATTTTCCAATGTTATTTTTTTTCTCAGATCTTCATTTTTGATTAAGTCAATAACTTCACAATGTAAGTCTGAAGCCATTTTTTCTACAATGTGATAACTCTCAGGATGAACAGCGCTATTATCCAAAGGGTTTGCAGCCTTATCAATTCTCAAAAACCCTGCAGCTTGCTGAAATGCTTTATCTCCCATTCGTTTAACTTCTTGAAGTTCTTTTCTTGATTTAAAAGCACCATTTTCTTTTCTGTAATCAACAATGTTTTGAGCCAACTGAGGACCTAAACCCGAGATGTAAGTTAATAAATGTTTACTTGATGTATTTAAATTTACACCTACATTATTTACGCTGCTTTCAACAACTTGATCTAGTTTTCCTTTTAATTTATTTTGATCAACATCATGTTGATATTGTCCTACACCTATTGATTTAGCATCGATTTTAACTAATTCTGCCAAAGGATCCATCAACCTTCTACCTATAGAAACTGCTCCACGCACTGTAACATCATATTCAGGAAATTCTTCGCGAGCAACCGACGAAGCTGAATAAATTGATGCTCCATCTTCACTAACAACAAATACTTTCACATCTTTAGTAAATCTTATTTTTTTAACTAAGGCTTCAGTTTCACGGCTAGCTGTTCCATTACCAATTGCAATAGCATCAATTTTAAAAGTTTCGACCATTGAATCGATCTTTTTCATAGCCATTCCTTTTTCGTTTTGTGGCTGATGCGGATAAATATTTTCGTTATGCAAAAGATTACCTTGTGCATCGATACAAACTATTTTGCAACCCGATTTATATCCTGGATCAATTGCCAAAACATTTTTCTGACCCAATGGTGGTGCTAATAAAAGTTGACGAAGATTATCAGCAAAAACTTTTATTGCTTCATCGTCGGCTGTTCCTTTTGATGAATTTTTAAATTCAGTTTCTATCGAAGAAGACAAAAGTCGTTTATAACTATCATTAACAGCTTCACGTACTTGTTCAGAAACATCATAAACTCCGGTAACAAATTGACTTTCTAAAATTTCTAAAACTTTTTCCTTATCAGGAGAAATTACAACTTTTAAAAAACCCTCATTCTCGCCGCGTCGCATTGCCAATAATCTATGTGACGGACAACGTTTTAGTAGTTCTTCCCATTCAAAATAATCTTTAAATTTTATTCCTTCCAGTTCTTTCCCTTTTATTGCTTTTGAATGAATAATTGCTTCGTTTTTAAATAAACGACGAACATTATTACGAGCTCTTTCGTTTTCATTAATCCATTCAGCAATAATATCACGAGCGCCCTGTAAAGCATCATCGGTAGTTGGAACATCATTATTAACAAAAGTCTCAGCTTTACCTATTATATTAAGCTCTTGCTGTTTCATTATTATTTTAGCCAATGGTTCCAATCCTTTTTCTATGGCTTTTACAGCCCGTGTTTTCTTTTTTTGTTTATACGGAAGATAAATATCCTCAAGTTCAGTTAGGGTTTGTGCTTCCTCAATTCGCTTCTTTAATTCATCGCTTAACTTTCCTTGCTCATCAATTGATTTTAGAATTGTTTCTCTCCTACTATCAATTTCTAAAAGTTTTGTTAGCTGTTCTTTTATAGCTGCAATCTGAACTTCATCCAAACTTCCTGTAACTTCTTTTCTATATCTGCTAATGAAAGGCATGGTGGCACCCTCATCAAATAATTGAATTGTATTTTTTACCTGCCAATCTTTTACAGAAAGATTTGTTGATATTTTTATTATATGATTTTCGTTCATAGTTCTGAAATTTAAGGAAAGCTAAATTAGATATTTTATTATTATCTTTAAAATAAAGATATAAACAAAAGGATAAAAATTTCCAAACTTAAATATAGATAAGACTTAAGTGAAAGATTAATTAATTACCCTAATTATAAAAATCGGAGTTGCAATCTATGAATTAGGACTTAAAAAAAGCATCTATTTTTTGAAATAGTTCCAAACTATTTATTGGTTTTGAAATATAATCATCACAACCTGCCAACAAAATTTTTGGTTTATCATCATCCATAGCATTAGCAGTTTGTGCAATAATTGGCAATTTTGGTTTAAATATTTTTATTTGATTTGTAGCTTCCAAACCATCTAAAATTGGTAATTGAATATCCATTAGCACCAAATCAATCTGGTCATTACTCTTACAGAAATCTACAGCCTGTTGACCATTGGTAGCATGAACAAAACTAACCTGTGAATCTTTTAAAAATTTAGTAAGTAATTGATACGAAATAATTGAATCCTCAACAATTAATATTGTTTTACCAGGCCATTTATATTGATTAATACTTATTTTATTTTCGCTATTCGTACTTTCACTCTTTACAGGAATAAAAGGAACTGAAAAATAGAAAGTAGAACCTGAAGAGATATCATTATTTTCATCTTTCTTTTTAGATTCTACCCAGAGTTCTCCATTTAAATTTTCAACAATACCTTTTGATATTGTCAATCCAATACCAGACCCGCCATATCGTCTTGTAGTTTTGTCATCTGCCTGCCTAAATTTTTTAAATATAATTTCTTTTTCAGTTTTAGTTAATCCTATTCCTGTATCCTTAACAAAAAAAACAATGTTAGGTTTCTCAATATAATATCCAAAATTAATCGAACCCTTAACTGTAAACTTTAAAGCGTTGGTTAATAAATTGTATAAAACTTGTCTTATTCTATTGCTATCAGAGTATACAACAAGATCTTTAAATTCATATTCTTTTTCTGCTAAAAGCTTAATGTCTTTTTTCCCTAAATAATCTCGTTCAGCAATAAAGAAACTATGTAATTCATCAATAAGTTCCTCCAATTTAAAATTTGAATAGTTCAATTTTAATTGTCTGGCTTCAATTTTGGATAAATCAATAATGTCATTAACCAAACTTAAAAGAATGTATCCGCTTTTATTAATGATATTCAAGTATTTCTCCTGTGTTTCAGAATCAATGTCTTTTGAATCAGTTATTAGTTTTGAAAAACCAATTATTCCATTCATTGGAGTTCTTAACTCATGTGAAATATTAGCCAAAAAAGCTGTTTTTAAACGATCTGCTTCTTCAACTTTTTCCTTGGCCATCAATAGTTTTTCACTATTTAATTCAATGCTCCTTATATATCTTCTTTCTTCTTTTATCTTTCTTTTTCTAAAAAGAATATAAGCCCATAAAATCAAAATAATAACAATTAATAATATAAAAACAATACTAATAAGTATGATTTCTTGTTTATACTCAACGAATAAGTGCATAGGATTATTAATAATTGCTGAGCCTTCAGGAAGCTTTCTCTTATAAAGATTTTGAACTTTAAGTTCTTTATGATCAAATTTAAATTCGGAAGTTGATAATTCTAGATTTATATCTCTGGGATTCTCTCCGTTCATTATACGATTTGCAATATTTACAGCCCTAAGACCTTGATTATACCCACAAATAATTTTCCCTCCAACAATTCCATTACCAAGGTAAAAATCCCAAGTTCCGTAAATCGGAACATCCGTATATTTCTTTAAATTTGTTATTACTTTTTTGTACGAAAAATACTCCCCTTTACGATCTTTTGTAAATACAGTTAAAAATACGATAGCTTTCTCATCGAGTCCAGAGACTTTTTCCATCAATTCGTTGAAGCTATAATTACGCAGAAATTCGTATCGGTATTTATTATTTGTTGACAAATATTTATTATAAGCTCTGTCATAAATAATATTTCCTGTTTTTGTTTTATCGACAATAAAATAAATTTTAGAATAATCAGGATGCAGTTGTTCAATTAACTCAAAATTTTCTATGTATTCAATGTTCTCAATAACTCCCGTAAAATTATGAGGGTAATTATGAGGATTATTTATTCCGCAAAATACCACTGGCTTTGTTCCAAACAAACTGTCTCCATAGTTAAGCATAAAATCAAGAGCAAAATCATCGGATAAAATTATTACATCAAAATCAATATCAGTGTATTTTAATTTATACAACTCATATAATTTAATAAAATAACTATTCTTTTTATTAAATCGCTTTGAATCGATATATTCAGTATATATTTCTTTTTGGTCAGACAATTCGGAAAGGCCCACGTTTACGCCTTCAACTACTTGATCTGTCCATTGTGAACCTTTGTGATATGAGTTTAGAATAAGGATATTTCGTTTTACTTGCGACGACAAGCACAAACTACTTAAGAATAAAAAAAGAAATAAAATTAAATGATTTCTATACTTCATAAATATTTGACCGTAAACCCCAATTTAAAAACAAACATAAAATAAAAATGATGATAAAACAAAAAGAGCAACCATTTTGGTTACTCTTTAATATCTCTGTATTGATTTTTATACTAAACCTGCAAAACCCATAAATGCTAAAGCGAGTAAACCCGCTACAAGAAAAGCAATTGGCACACCTTTCATTCCTTTTGGAATATTAACCAAATCCATGTGTTCGCGTAATCCGGCAAACACGATAAGTGCCAATCCAAAACCTACAGCATTGGAAATTGCATATATTACACTTTCAATTAAATTATAATCTTTTTGTACTGCTAAAATTGCAACTCCTAAAACAGCACAGTTTGTTGTAATTAATGGTAAGAAAATTCCTAATGCTTGATATAAAGTTGGACTAACTTTCTTTAAAATAATCTCAACCAACTGAACTAAAGATGCAATTACAAGAATAAATGTAATGGTTTGCATAAAAGCTATCCCAAAAACATTTAAAACATATTTTTGTAATAAATAAGTTACGATAGTTGCAATAACCATTACAAAAGTAACTGCGCCAGCCATTCCCGCAGAAGTTTCAACTTTACTTGAAACGCCAATAAAAGGGCATACTCCAAGAAATTGATTTAAAACAATATTATTTACAAATATTGCTGATATAATGATAATTATATAATCCATAATATTTTATTTAACTGATTTATTATTGATTTTATTTATCAAAACGATTAAATAACCAAGTGCAATAAATGCTCCCGGCGCTAATACAAATACTATCATAGTTATAGGATTTCCATCTGCATCAAGTGGGAACATGTGTAAATCAAATCCGAAAATAGTACCTGAACCAAGAATCTCTCTCACTCCACCTAAAATAGTTAATGCCATTGCAAAACCAAACCCCATCCCAAATCCATCTATTACTGATGTTACAACGTTATTTTTAGATGCGAATGCTTCGGCTCTTCCTAATACCAAACAGTTCACTACAATTAATGGAATAAATAATCCTAATTGCTCAAATAATGCTGGCACATATGCTTGCATTAACAATTCTACCATTGTAACAAAAGATGCAATAATCACAATAAAAGAAGGAATACGAACCTTATCAGGTATTTGTGATTTAACTACAGAAACAACTAAGTTTGACATAACCAAAACAAAAGTTGTAGCTAAACCCATACCCAATCCATTAATTGCAGAAGTTGTAACACCTAATGTTGGACATAATCCAAGAAATAAAACAAATACTGCGTTTTCCTTGAAAAATCCTTTGTTAAAATTTTTCCAATGATTCATTTTTTGCCTCCTTCCATATATGCTTTATATGCTCTATCAACTGCTTCACAATATGCTCTTGAGCTAATTGTTGAGGCTGTAATTGCATCAACATCACCTCTATCTTTAGTTACTTTTAATTTAAATTCAGCCGGATTCTTTCCATTAAATTGAATACTCCACTTAGATTTTTTCTTTTGCATTTTATCCCCTAAACCAGGAGTCTCTTTATGCTCCAATACTGAAATATTATGAATTGTACCATCGGGTAAAAATCCAACCATTAAATTTATGTAACCACTAAAACCATTATTTGTAAAAGTACTTACAGCAGTTCCTACTAGTACACTATCTTTCATTGCCGGGTAAAATACAAGCGTATCGCCTTCAACACCCATTTTATAAATTTCGCTTCCGGGTATAGTATCAAATTCAGGAACAACTTGTGTAATAGCACTATTAAGTTTTGCCAGTTTACTAGCAGCTATAGGTCCCTTTGTTAATTCGTATAAATAACCAAGTGCTGCTGATGCTATTAATGTTACCATGAACAATGTAAGCACCATATTTAAAAACGAAGATTCTTTCTTAGCCATATTATATAATGTTTATTTTTAAATGACTATTGATTATTGTTTTTATTTTTTTCATTTTTTTCATTTTTCTGTGCTGTTTTTCTTGATGATATAAAAATAGATGTGAGCTCCTTTGATTCATTTATTAATTCATTCATTAGTTCAATTTCGCTTAAGATATTTTCATCTTTTGCAAATTCTAACCAAAAATTTGATTCATCAGCTTCCTCTATAACAATACTTAATTTTGCAACAAAACTCTTTTTTGACTGAGCTATACAGGCAGCACGATAATTTGCCGCAACAGATGTTGAACAACGAATTAACTGACCTTTCAAATGATAACCTAATTTATTTTCAGGAAACATCAATGAGATTTTAACACAATTGTGGGCAAACTTTTTAGTTCTTATTTTTAAATCTCTTTCCATCATTAAACATTAAACATTAAACATTAATCGTTAGTCATTAATCATTTCTAATCTCTCCAAATCTCTTTGGTTTAATATAAGAGTTTATTAAAGGAACAAATGCATTCATAATTAAGATCGCAAATGATATTCCTTCAGGATATGCTCCATATACACGAATTGAAACTGTAATTAAACCAATACCTATTCCAAAAATCCACATTCCTTTTACTGACATTGGAGAAGTAACATAATCGGTTGCCATAAATATAGCGCCTAACATAACACCACCTGTTAATAAATGAAATAAGGGATCGGCATTTGATTCAGGGTTAACGAACCATAAGATTCCTGTAAAAACTGTTATTGTTAATAATATAGATACAGGAATATGCATTTTAATAACTTTTTTGAATAACATATATCCAAATCCAAGTATCAAAGCTATTGCTGCAACCTCTCCCATTGAACCACCCATGTGTCCATAGAAAAGTTCCATATGACTAGGGATTTTATCCATTAGTGCAGAAACAGATTCCCCCATTCCAATTCCTTCTTTCATAACTCCAAGCGGAGTTGCTCCTGTAACTGCATCAGCGTAACTGTTATTAAATCCAGTAGGTAATGGCCAACTTGTCATTTGAACAGGAAAGGAAATCAACAAAAATACACGTCCAACCAAAGCAGGGTTAAACGGATTGTTTCCTAATCCACCAAATGACATTTTAGCAACACCAATTGCAACTAAACTACCAACAATAATTATCCAAATAGGAAGACTTGATGGAATGTTAAAAGCTAACAAAATACCGGTTACTATAGCAGAACCATCTGTAATTGAAGGTTCTTTTTTTAAGATATACTTTTGAATTAACCATTCAAAAGCTAGGCACGAAACTACGGCTGTTAAAGTAACAATGATTGCACCTATCCCAAAAAAGTAAATAGATATTGCCAAAGCAGGCAACATTGCAATTATTACATCGAACATCAGCCTTTTTACAGTTGTATCCTCATAAACATGAGGAGATGGCGATATTGTAAATAATTTATTCATCTAAGTTAATTTCATTATTTTGGTTTTTTTCAGTGAATTAGGAATTCACCTTAATTCTTTTTGTTTTTCATTTTTGATAGAACATCTTGTAAATTGATGATTCATTATTGTTTTCTAGATCTTATGATTTGACTTACTCTGGATTTACCTAATCTCATATAATCTAACAATGGTAATCCTGCAGGACAAGTATAACTACATGAACCACATTCAATACAATCCATTACACCTTCTGTTTCCAGTTTATCGTTTCGCTCTAACAAAGCTAATTTATTTAAAAGATAAGGTTCTAATCCCTGCGGACAAACTGAAACGCATTTCGCACAACGAATACAATCGCTTTCTTTTTTTCTTGAAGATAGCTCAACAGGCATAATTAATATTCCTGATGTTCCTTTAACAACCGGAACTTCAATAGAATTTAATGCTTTCCCCATCATAGGTCCACCATTAATTACTTTTCCTGTATCTTCAGGTAAGCCTCCGGCAGCTTCAATTAAATCGATAACAGGAGCACCAATCCGAACCATAAAATTTGATGGTTTTGAAACAGATTTTCCCGTTAAAGTAACTACTCTCTCAAATAAAGGTTTATTTTTTTGAACCGCCTCATAAACTGCAAATGCAGTACCTACATTATGTACTACAGCTCCAACATTTAATGGCAACGCACCGGAAGGAACTTCGCGATTGATCAAAGCTTTAATCAATTGTTTTTCACCACCTTGAGGGTATTGAACTTTTAATGCATGAACCTCGATTCCTGGATAATCTTTTACAAGACCTTCAAGATAAGATATAGCATCCGGTTTATTATTCTCTATTCCAATTAATGCACTTTTTACGCTTAAAGCCTTCATTAATATTTGAATACCGATAAGCATCTCTTCAGCTTTTTCAAGCATTAATCGATGATCTGATGTTAAATATGGTTCACATTCAACACCATTAATAATAAGTACATCAATTTTTTTACCATCAGGAATTGAAAGTTTTACATGCGATGGAAAAGTTGCTCCACCTAATCCAACTATTCCAAATTCATTTATTTTATTGATGATTTCTTTATCGGTTAAACTGATTTCTTTTTTCAAATCAATTGATCTGTCAATATTTTCATTCCACTCATCGCTCTCAACATCAATTACTACGCAAGTTTGTTTATAACCTGAAGAATCTAATACTTTGTCAACTTTAACAACCGTACCCGATACAGAAGAGTGAATATTTGCAGATACAAAACCTGCACTTTCGGCAATTTTATCTCCTACTTTAACCTTGTTGCCTTTAGCAACAATAGCTTTAGAGGGAGCACCAATATGTTGTGAAATTGGTATTGATACTGTTTTTGGAAGCGGCAATATTGCAATTGCACTGTTCGCAGAGTATTTGCCTTCCTCTGGATGAACGCCGCCTTTTGGAAATGTTTTTAGCACTTTATCCCTCCTGATTTTTATTAT
>JAQIBH010000081.1 GCA_027859205.1 Bacteroidales bacterium
TTTTTGAGCCTTAATGATGTCTTTATATATATTTATATCTTGTTTTGATTTATCCGAAGTATTAAAGGCATTTACCGCTTTAATGAAATACTTCTTGGCATCTAGGTTTCGGCTAAGCAAAGTACTTACCTCACCAATAGTAAAAAAATCTATATAATCAGGATTTTCATTTTGCTCAATCAGCTCAATAATTTTTAATAAACTCTCTTTAGCTTTATCCCTATGTTTTTCAGCAAATTTTAAAGGTAAATGATAATCTGTAAAAAGCAAAAGATGGGTGGTAGCCCTACTTTTAAGGTAAATTGTGTTGTCTGGGTCTAAAGTTAATGCTTCATTAAAGTTTTTTAGAGCTTCTTGCTCTTTTCCTTTTGTATGCTGAACCGCCACTCCCTTGTAATAATATCCTCCTGCAATTTTAGGATCTAATTTAATAGAAACATCAGCGTACTTAGACAACTCATCAAAATTCTTAGTTCTTACCAAGCACTGACAAGCCAAGAGAGAGAGCTCTAAGTTTTCAGAATCATTTTTTAATTCAATCAGAATTTTATTTAATGACGGCTTCACTTTACCAGAATAATACAAAGCTTTAAGTGTTTTATAAGTTTCTCCTTTCATCACATCCTTTTTCGCTTTCTTCTCTTTACTCATTTATTTTTCAAATTATATTTTAATCTAATACCGTCCTAGTTAGGCTTGTTTATCTACGAACAGGTCAAAGGTACAAATTGAAAAACTCATTATTGCTTTTAGAGGATTTTATTTGTCTATCTAAGTTGAAAACTTAATTCATTAATCCAACTCAAAGTGTTAGAACTAAACTACTAAAATGTTACTATTTTGGGAGCAATTTCAAATCAATAAAGAGCTGAAATTAGGAAAAGGAAGATCCAGAGAAAACAACGATTTATCGTAACTTGTTTTTGGCAAAATATAAGAAACTCAGACTTAATCATCTTCCGAACAAGCTAATCAATTGAGTCGACCTTGTAATTTTCCCATCCGTTTCGAGAATTAATTAATTTACTTGCACTTAACACTTCGATAAACGACACTCAAACATAATGTTCGTTTATTTCTTCTTTGTATGAATATCCAAAGGTTATTTTTACAAGTATTGTTTTTAGCATTCTATCCAAAGTCGTTGTATTATTTTTTATAAAAGCACAAATAATTTAGAAGAAAACTATTTAAGGAGTTTGAAAAATTAAGCTTTTTTGCGAAGCCTTAGCGGAGCAAATGTGCTTAATACTCGATAGGATTTTTTTAATTGCACGCTAGTGCAAAAGCGGGTCGGAATACTATATTATTATTTGTCAAATTTGTAGAAAGATTCGATTTAGAAAATGTTGTCAGATTGTAATTTTTTATTTTTATAAACCCTTGTGCCTAACGGGCTTGCGTTAAGCAAAGTTTGGGATTTTCGCCCTGTTTCATTATCACCCGTTGCAAGAACCAACACGAATATAATATATTGTCAGCGAACCACCAAACCCCCGCATGTTATAAGAAGCGCTGTTATAGGTTGATAATAATTTTACTTCATTAAATTCTCTACTTGTTCTTTTAACTTAGGAAGGTGATTTGAGAGAATTCCCCAAATAATTACATCATCAACTTTATCATATCCATGAATTACCCAGTTTCTTAAATCAACTATCTTTCGAGCATTATCAATTGGAAATTCACTGTCAAGTTTCAATATACGACTTGAAGCTTCTCCAATTATCTCAAGTTCCCTTTCGACTGCTCTGCGAAGAAGTTTATTTTGCTGATAATCATTAAAATTTCGATTTTCTCCCAGATAGTCATATATGGAGTTAATTGATGTAATTATATCAAATAGGTATTTGTTTATCTTAAGCTCCATACAATAGTTGTTTATTCTGGTCAATAGATTGTATAAAGAAAGGATTTGATAAAGAATTTTGAGTTACTAAATCAATATCTCTTTTCAATAGTTCTCTCAATTTGTATTGAAGAGTAAAGTAATTTTCAGTGTATTCTTCAATAGTCAAATTCTCATTGAAAGAAATAAGTAAATCAACATCACTATTCTTATCGAATTTATCAGTACTTGCAGAACCAAAAACATGCAATGATTTTACTCCGTAGTTTTCACAGAGCTTTATAATATCATTTAATCTTTTTTTTACAATTCTATTCATATACTGTATTTTAATTATCATCAAATATACAGCAAATTTAGAACTGCTCAAAATTCCAGAAAAAATTATTATTTACCTATAACGGCTACGCATATGCAACGTAAGGGATTTTAAAATAGATACTGTATCTGTTTGCCCTGAGCCAAATATGCGATTAGACACAAATTTAGCCTTTTTTATTAATTAGTCAAATCGCAGATTTGGCGGAGCTAATTTCTTGCAAAAACTAACAAAAAAACGTCTGCAACCCTTATGTTGTATGATGCATTGTTAGCCATTGATAGTTATTTTCTAACTAAGTCGTAAGCAAATATATCTGAATTATTTATAGCCTTGAATAACACTTTATCTTCCGAAATAGATCCATAGCCTTCCATAACTTCGTCATTTGTTACTTTCCAGTATGATGAACAGTCATATTTAGCTATATAATAATCAGATTCCTCATATGTATAATTACCTTCTATTGCATTAAAGTAAAGAAAATAGTCATTATCAATCCAACCAATAGGGGCTCCATATTCATCCATTTGAGCTATTTTTGAAATAGATTTTCCAGATATTTCATATACTCTGGTTTTATTTCCTATTCCAAAAATAATTCTATCCTTATTTTTAGAAATATGATAATCAAAAATATAAGCAGTTGTATCAATTATAGTTATCCACTCGTCTTCAAGATAAATTTCAAGCTTCTTCGGGTCAGAAAAAATGTCACAACGAAATGCGAATTCCTGATCATTTGCAATAACTGATTCGCGATTATTTAAATTATAACTATACCAATTTTTATCATCTTTATTTCTATATCTTACTGTAGTATCACTTGTCCAACTGCAATAACGTATTGAACCAGTGTTATCGTAGATTGTATCAATAATTTCATAATTAAAAGTACTAAGAGTCAGGATATCATCGCTCTCAGAAACTATATATTCTGAATTCTGAGAAATTAAAGGGAAATAAAAAATGTCAAAATTACCTTTGTGTTCAGTCAGGTTTACTAATTCAAATGGACATTCTTCCATTATTTCTAAAGTATCATCTTCAGAGCATCCAAATACTATAACTGCGAACATTAAAATTAAATATGTCATAACTTTCTTCATAAAATAACTATTTATGGCTAACTAATCCTTATACGTAATCTTGCTAACTATATAAATTGCCGATATAGCCAAAACAAACGAAACAAATCGAACGGATACAATATTTTCTAAAGCATCAATATTACTCCAAATTACCGTTGATATTGATCCGGTAAGCATTCCAGCAATAACTCCTTGACTTGTAATTTTTTCCCAAAATAGTATTAATAATAATGCAGGTCCAAACGAAGATCCTAATCCGGCCCATGCATACGATACTAACTCATAAATTAAATTCTCTGATGAAATAGCTATTATGAATCCTATTGCCCCAACAACAATTGTAATCATTCGGCTTAAATATAATAATCGTTTTTCGGTAACATCCATTCCCAATGTCTTATGATAAAAATCTTCAATTACCGAAGATGTAATAACTAATAACTGACTATCGGCAGTTGACATCATAGCCGCAATAGCGCCCGAAATAAAAATTCCCGCTAACCAGGTTGGTAATAATGTATTTGCTAAATGTGGCATTATTTCTTCCACATCGGCATAATATCCATTTCCATGAAGAGCTAAACCAATTAATCCAATTAGCATTGCTCCTGCAAATGCAGGAATTGCCCAGGCAATTGCAATTGTTCTGCTTGTTTTTATTTTATCGGCGCTTTTAATCGACATAAATCGTGTTAACAAATGAGGTTGTCCCATATAACCAAAACCCCAACTTAATCCACTAATAACTATTGCTGCTGCTGCCCAACCAGTTTTATTATTTACAAAACTATTAAAGTTTGCCCCCTCAGCTCCAATTGCGCCAGAAAAAGATACGCCTCGTTCAGCAATCTCAATAAACCCGTAAATAGGTAAAATTACAAGAGCACCTATCATAATTATTCCCTGAACTAAATCGGTCCATGCAACAGCAAGAAATCCGCCCATCATGGTATAAAAAACAATAACAATTACTCCAATAACAATTCCCCAAACATGAGGAATATTAAAAGTAACAAAGAGTACTTTTCCTGCCCCATTAAACTGTGCAGCTAAATAAAATGTAAAAAAGAAAACTATTATTAATGTTGCTAAAACCCGAATAATTTTACCTTGCTCTCCAAATCTCTCAGCAAAAAAATTAGGTAAGGTTATTGCATTTAGTCTTTCCGATTCAATCCTCAATCTTTTGGCAATTACAAACCAATAAAATATTATACCTAATACACAACCAGCTGCAGTCCACGATTCCATAAAACCTGCCGCTACCGCTGCTCCTGGCAAGCCAAGTAATAACCATGCCGATTCACCCGATGCTCTTTCAGAGAAAGCTACAACCCAAGGATTTAATTTTCGTCCACCAATAAAAAAATCATTATGCGATTTGTTGTTTCGATAGGTGATAAATCCAACGATAAAGACAATTGCAAGATAAATTATGAAACCAATTAATGTATAACTCATAATATTTCAAAATTTCGAATTAAGTCTTAAAGATAAAATTTAATCAGCTGATTTTTGAATTTTAATACTGATTTATGCCATTATTACATTACTATTTCGGAAATTTGATACTATATTGTCATTAAAATAATTTAGGAATAGTATTTGACTTATTAAAGTAAATACTTTTAAAAAGGAGTTGTAATGGATTTTAAAGAATCAAAAAAGAAACATCATCATATTTCACAATTAATATTGAGTAATGAACTTTCACTTGCTATAAAAGAGCTTATTGATTTTGCGAACAATGCGAAAAAGCAATTCCATCATTTACAAATTGAAAAACTTAAGGATACTTACTCGAATATACTTAAGCATTCTTTTTCGGGAATAGATGATCCCGAGCGTAATAAGATTTATAGTTATGTTCAAAAATCATTATTGGAACTTAACGATAAAATCAAAGAATGCATATTAACTGAATCTTCGGGCTTATCAATTTACAATCTGAAATGGTCACTCGAAAAAGATTTAAAAAGTCAATCAGATGAAACATTATCATTAATCAATAACCTAACATTTGATAAGGAACTCGATAATATCTTAAAAGACAACAACATTAATTTTTCGAAAGAAAAAACAACTGACAATAAAGTTATATCAAGACAAAATGCACTTAAAGAACTTTTTAATTTCCTGTGGTTAACAGATTCATATCATGAAACTGAAAACAAAATCATAAATTCAATTTGTTTTTCTGATAAAATTCCGTGGCATGATAAAAGTCTTGTTGTTAGCTCGCTTACTCTAAGTTTACTCCGCATATTTGATGTTCATAAATTTACTGCATTACTTAATTTTTATCATGCTGCCGAAAACCAGGTTTGGCAACGTGCTTTAATTGGTATTGTATTGGCTTTAAATAAATATGATGAACGTATAAAATTATATCCTGAATTAGGAAAACAAATTTTAAAACTCTCAAAAGTTGATGATATCGACAAACAATTTGAGACAGTTCTAATTCAAATATTCAAATCAAAAGAAACAGAAAAAATCACTAAAAAGTGGGAAGAAGAAATTCTACCCGAAATGATGAAAATGCAACCTAAGATTGAAGAAAATCTTGATTTAGAAAATATTGTTACTGATAAGTTTTTAGAAGATAAAAATCCCGATTGGGAAAAAGTTTTTGAAGATTCTCCTGACCTACTCGACAAACTTCAAGACTTTTCTCAAATGCAAATTGAAGGTTCCGATGTATTTATGAGCGCATTTTCTAAGCTTAAAAACTTTCCTTTTTTTAATGAAATAAGTAATTGGTTTACACCTTTTTACAAAGAAAATGAGCACATCGACATAATTGTAGAAAAAGAAGAAAGAAATTTATTTGAGTTTGTAGAGCAACTTGAGAAATCATTTCATATGTGTAGTTCCGATAAATATTCTTTTTGCTTGAACTTGCAGTTAATTCCTGAATCACATAAGTCTATGATGATGGAAATGTTTAACGAGGAAATGAAAAGCATGGAAGAAGTTTCCAAAGATGAAAACCTTTTGAATCAATTTGCTATATCGAAGAATATTATAACTCAATATTTACAGGATTTATATCGATTTTATAAACTACATCCGCATAAAAATGAATTTTCGGATATTTTCAAATGGAATTTTGATGTTCAGAATTCTGACTTTTTCAATAAAATAGTAACTAACAAACAAGTTATACGAAACATTGCAGAATTTTTCCTTGAAAATGAGCATTACGATAAGGCCGTTAAAATTTTCAAAATCATTGAAAAGAAAGAAGAAAGTAATATTGAATTATTCGAAAAAATTGGATATTGTTATCAACGATTAGGCAGATATAGCGATGCTTTAATATACTATAAACGTGCGCAACTTCTGGATGAAACAAAACAATGGATTATAAAGAAAATTGCTCTTTGCAACAGGTATTTAAATAATCATGAAGAAGCTTTAAAGTATTATAAAGAAGCTGAAAAACTCGATGCTGAGAATCTTTATATACAAGCATATATTGGTCATACTTTAATGCGTTTAGAAAAATATGATGAAGCACTTAAATATTATTTTAAAGTAGAATACCTCGCTCCTTCTAATGAAAAAATTCAAAATCCCATTGCATGGATTTCATTTATTATTGGGAAGTTTGATACTGCAATCAAATATTATAAAAAAATCATTGAGAAAAACTCCAATGAATTTGATCTTATCCACCTTGGTCATGTGTATTGGTGTGCCGGTAAACTGGACAATGCGATTAAATGTTATAAAAAGGCTCTAAATTCTTTTAATGAGGATTTTGATAAACTGCAAGAGTCCTTTAACGAGAATCGAAGCTACTTAATTAAACATGGTATAAAAGAATTGGATATTAGCTTAATGAAAGATTATTTGCATAATAATAGTTAATGAAATATTCGATTATTGACTAATAGAATTAGCAGTAAACTTTAAACTTTAATTTAAAATAGTTGTCAAACAAATTCATAAATCTTAACTCAAATTACAATGAAAAAGATTCTCATTATCTGTTTAATAATTATTACAAATATTAATATTATGAGCGCTCAAGACCGCATTACCGGTAAAACATTTGCAACTCGATCTGAAGTAATAGCAAAACATGGAATGGCAGCAACAAGCCAACCTTTAGCAACTCAAGTAGCTTTAGATATCTTAAAAAAAGGAGGAAATGCAATTGATGCCGCTATTGCTGCTAATGCAACTCTTGGTTTAATGGAACCAACGGGGAATGGAATGGGAGGAGATATATTTGCAATAATATGGGATGCGAAATCACAAAAATTATATGGATTAAATGGAAGTGGACGATCTCCTAAGTCATTAAGTCTTGAATACTTTCTGGACAACGGATATTCGAAAATTCCTGCACACGGACCATTACCTGTATCGGTACCGGGTTGCGTGGACGGTTGGTTCGAAATGCACAAGAAATTTGGAAAATTAAATATGACAGAAATACTTCAACCAGCTATTAATTATGCACGTGAAGGATTTCCACTTAGCGAGCTTATTGCTTACTATTGGAATGGTAATACACGTTCTTTAGCTAAGTTTCCTGGTTTTAAAGAAACATATATGCCAGATGGAAAAGCTCCTGCAAAAGGAGAAATCTTTAAGAATCCTAATTTGGCAAACACACTGGAAAAAATTGCAAAAGGCGGACGTGATGTATTTTATAAAGGAGAAATTGCTGAAAAAGTTGCCGAGTATATGAAAGAACAAGGTGGATTTTTAAGCTATGACGACCTTGCTAGTCATACTTCCGAATGGGTTGAACCTATTTCAACTAATTATCGTGGATATGATATATGGGAACTACCGCCAAATGGTCAAGGAACAGCTGCTCTCCAAATTTTAAATATTTTAGAATTTTATGATATCACGTCAATGGGATTTGGAAGTACTGAGTACGTTCATAATTTTACTGAAGCCAAGAAACTTGCATTCGAAGATAGAGCAAAATATTATTCCGATCCTGCTTTTAACGATATTCCTGTTGATCAACTTATTTCAAAAGAATATGCATTAAAACGCAAAGAACTAATTAACCCTGATCGTGCAGCCCGGAATTATCCAGCAGGTGAATTAGAACAAGGAAATACAATATATTTAACTGTTGCTGATCAATACGGGAATATGGTTTCACTTATTCAAAGTAACTACCGAGGCATGGGTTCAGGAATGACACCAGATGGCTTAGGTTTTGTTCTTCAAGATCGTGGTGAATTATTTAGCTTAGATGCAGAACATATGAATTGTTATGCTCCGGGCAAACGTCCATTCCACACCATTATACCTGCTTTTATTACTAAAGATGGTAAACCATATATCAGTTTTGGAGTTATGGGCGGATCAATGCAACCTCAGGGTCATGCTCAAATTGTTATTAATATGATTGATTTTGGAATGAATCTGCAAGAAGCAGGCGATGCTCCTAGATTAAGACATGATGGCAGTTCTCAACCAACAGGCGAAAAAATGACTGACGGTGGAATATTAAATCTAGAATCAGGATTTGATTATGAAGTAATTCGCGACTTGATGAAAAAGGGCCATAAAATAAACTTCACTGTTGGTGGTTTTGGTGGTTATCAAGCAATAATGTTTGATGAAAAAAATGATGTTTATTATGGAGCTTCTGAATCGAGAAAAGATGGTCAGGCTTCCGGATACTAAAATTTATCAGAACTAAAGATAGAATCTCCTGTTTTAAAGCTGGAGATTTTTTATAATATTTCATCAAACTTTTTTATTATGAATGGAACTAATTTAATCGATTTACTAAAATATCGCCAAAGTGATAGGGCATATTTATCAAATCCTGTAGAAAAAGAAAAGCTGGAGCGTATTATAGAAGCTGGACGCCTAGCTCCTTCGGCATGTAATGCTCAGCCTTGGAAATTTGTGATTGTAGATGAGCCGGAGTTAAAGAATAGAATTGCCGATTGCACTTCAAGTAAAATTTTAGGTATGAATCATTTTACCAAGCAAGCTCCTATTCATATTGTTATAATCGAAGAAAAAGCTAATTTCACTTCAAATGCCGGAAGTTTAATTAAAAACAAAACATTTCCATTAATTGATATTGGAATAGCTGCTGAACATATATGTTTACAGGCTGCTTCGGAAGGACTAGGAACTTGTATGCTTGGATGGTTTAATGAACCTAAAGTAAAAAAGCTTTTAAATATACCAAAATCAAAACGAGTTCCTTTGATTATTACTCTAGGTTATTCGGCAAGTGAGACACGCGAAAAAAGAAGAAAAGATATTAAAGATATTGTAAGTTATAATAGTTATTAGTAGTTCAAATTTGTAAATCTTTCAGTTTTATTGCTCATTAAAAAAAAATCATACTTCGATAAACTCATTATGACATCTCAGTACTTGATACTCTGTACTTAAAATTTAAACTACATTCACTTCCATTTCAATATCAATGCCAAATTTGTCTTTTACTGATTTTTGGATTTCTTTTGCTATATCCAAAACTTCCATTCCTGTTGCTCCACCATTATTAATTAAAACAAGTGCTTGTTTATTATGGACTCCAACATTCCCAATATTTTTACCTTTCCAACCAGCTTTTTCTATTAACCAACCAGCAGGAATTTTTATTAAATCAGTATTCTGAAAATAGCAAGGAATATCAACATAAGATTTTTTAAGATTTTCAGCCAAATCGGCATGTACAACAGGATTTTTAAAGAAACTACCAGCATTTCCAATTGTTTCGGGATCTGGTAATTTTGATTCTCTGATATTTATAACCGCTTGTCGGATATTCTGTAAATTTACTTGCTCATATTCTTTAAGTTCATTTTTTAAATTACCATAATCAAGCTTGAATATTTGTTTTTTGTTTAAGCAAAAAGTAACATAATTAATTATATGTTTCCCTTTAAATTCTCTTTTAAAAATACTGTCTCTATAAGCAAACTGACATTCCTTATTAGTAAAAACTGTTTTCTTTAAAGTGTCAATTTCTGTTGTTTCAAGCTCCGTAATTACATCTTTTACTTCAACTCCATAAGCACCAATATTCTGAATAGGACAAGTTCCAACATTACCAGGGATTAATGATAAATTCTCAACTCCACACCAACCATTTTTAACACAATAATCAACAAATTCATCCCAATCATCACCGGCTCCAACGCGTAAATAAATATTATCATCATCTTCCTTTATAATCTCAACTCCTTTAATTTTCGAATGCAATATATATCCTTCAAAATCTTTAGTAAATAAAACATTACTTCCACCTCCAATATTCATTAAAGGCAAATTCTGTTTTCGTTGCGTAACTAAGAAATTGCTTAGCTCGTTTACCGAAGAATATTCTAAGAAATATTTCGTTTTTACGTCAATCCCGAAAGTATTATAATTTTTTAGTGAGAAATTCTCTTTAATCTCAAACATATATTGTTATTTTATTGTCCAAAGATAATGATTGAAAAGTTAAATATTTGATAAAAACTGTTATTCCTATTAAAGTGAAGCGAATTTATATTGCCGTTACAAACGATTTGGTTACCGACAACAGAATTCATAAAGTTGCTTGTACTTTATTGAAATCGGGTGCCGATGTTACAGTAATTGGTAGGAAAAAGCCAAAAAGTCTGCAAGTTCAAAACAGACCGTATCATACAAAACGATTTAAATTATTGTTTAATAGAGGCTTTGGATTTTATTTGGAATACAATATTTGCCTATTCTTTTATTTATTATTTCGTCGATTCAACATTATTATTGCAAATGATTTAGACACTTTACCGGGATCATTTTTTGCAAGCAAAATAAAATTTAAACAATTGGCATATGATAGTCATGAATATTTTACTGAAGTACCCGAATTAGTTAACAGACATATTCCACGTAAAATATGGACAGTTATTGAAAGAGTCTTATTACCTCGAATAAAACATTCCTATACAGTTTGCGAATCAATTGCTAAAACATATAATGATTTATATGGAATAAATATGAAGGTAGTTCGAAACGTTCCATATCTTATTAATCTAGTTAATCGCGTAAAAAATCATACAAACGATTCAAAACTTATTCTATATCAAGGATCTTTAAATATAGGCAGAGGATTAGAGCACATTATAGATGCAATGCAGTATCTTGAAAATATAAAACTACAAATAATTGGAGATGGTGATATAACAGAACAGTTAAAAGAAAGAATATTAAAAAAAGGATTGTCAAATAAAGTTGAATTAAAAGGTAAAATCCCCTTTGAGGAATTACTTGATCATACTTCTAAAGCCGATTTAGGAATTGCGCTCGAAGAAAACATTGGCTTAAACTATTTTTATGCTTTACCTAATAAACTCTTTGATTATATCCAAGCCGGAATCCCCGTTTTAGTTTCACCATTTCCCGAAATGCAAAAGATTGTAAATAAATACGAAATTGGAAGTTTTTACGAACATAAAACTCCTGAATTATTGGCAGAAAAAATATTGGAGATATTTAAAATAACAGATCGCTACAATAAATGGAAAGAAAATACTACCGTAGCAGCCAAAGATCTTTGTTGGGAAAATGAAGAAAAAATACTAATCCAAATTTATTCACAGTTAGGATTAAATTTTAAATAATAAAAGGCTAAACCGCCCAGCTCCTTAAAGCTTCTAGGCGGCTTGTATATTATTCCAAACATAGTTTTAAACTTTGCGCTTTATCAACTTGCAGTAATAAATTTATTTACCTCCAAATTCGTTCTTTATTCAATGCCCGTTGATAATTGTTAGCATTTACATTGTGTTGCGTTAGTGTTTTAGCGAAATTATGGTAACCCGAGAAATCCGGTTTTGCACACATGTAAATATAACTATGTGATTCGAAATTTAATACAGCATCAATAGCTGAAATAGAAGGAATTGATATTGGTCCTGGTGGTAATCCATATCGTTTATATGTATTATATGGCGAATCAATTTGTTTATGGACATTTAAAACTCTTTTAATAGTAAAATCTCCCAAGGCAAATTTCAATGTTGGATCGGCTTGTAAATGCATTCTTTTACGTAATCTATTTATATAAAGACCGGCAACCACAGGCATTTCACTGTTATAATATGTCTCCTCGTCAACTATGGAGGCTAGTGTAATAACCTCTTCGGGTGTTAAATTCAAAACTGCAGCTTTTTGCTTTCGATCATCGTTCCAAAATCGCTGATATTCTTTATACATACGCGTAATGAATTTTGTACCAGATGTATTCCACCAAAACTCATATGTATTAGGTAAAAACACGCATGTAAATGTCTCTGGCTTTAATCCGTAACCAGTAATTACAGAATCATTTAGAAACAAACCTAATAAACTTATTGAATCTGGTTCAATTTGCTTTGAAATTTTTCCTGCTAGTTGTTCTCTTGATCTCACACTGTTAAAAACTACCCTTACGGGGTCTTGAAATCCAGAACGTAACTTCCCAATCAAATCATTATTACTCATTGAACTATCGAGCATATATTTACCTGCATAAATATGATTTGGATAATTCTTTTTTTCAGCAAGCCATTTAAAGGAAGAAACGCTTTTAAGAACACTATCTTTTTCTAATATTTCGATTACATTTGTATATTCAAAATTAGTTGGAATATACAATGCATAAGATGATTTTAAAATATTGGGTTTATAAATTTTCCGATACGTATTATAAAAAAAAAATATTGCCAGAATTGCTACTAATGTAAGTGAAAGAATAATATATTTTTTATTAAAAGATTTCTTCATCTCATTTATCTTATTTATATAATTAGAGAACAAAAGTATTATTATTTTGGTTTCATTACTTTATAAAAATGATATTATTATGTACAATTTTAAACATTCAGTCAATCTTTTTGTAATTATTTATAAATTAGTTGTAATTTAGTATTGATTTTTGCTTAATAGCATGTAATTTTAACAATTGGGTTAATTTTTAGACTTGGATAATTTAATATGAAAGATTTAATAATAAAGGAAACTGAAAAAACTCCATCAGTTGCACTTAATACAAATGGCGTATTTAAAATTGAAGGACGATCTATACCAGAAGACGCCGCTACTTTTTTTAAGCCAATACTTGAATGGACTAAAGACTTTACTTCTGATGAAATACGGGTTGATATTAAACTGGAGTACTTTAATACTAGTTCTTCGAAATTTATATTAGAGATGTTACGAATTCTTGAAAATAATGGTGAGAATAAAAATATTCTAGTCAATTGGTTTTATGAAGAAGGGGATTTAGATGTTTTAGAATCAGGACAATATTTCGAATCTATTATTGGAATACCTTTCAAGTACATTGAATACGAAGAACTATAATCCGAAATAAATTTCGCTTAGCTCAGCACATTAACTTCAATGTTCATCTTATGAAAATAATTATTGTCTTTTTTAGCAATAACAACTTTCATTCGAAATTCAAATTTTCGAAGTCAATTAATATCAGCACATTATCCGCTTTATAATCTATATAAAAGCGTAATTAATATTATAAGAAAATAAATTAAAAAATCGTTCGCAATTTACAAATGACATCTAGAAACAAAGTATCACAGATAAGAAATCAGTTTAGGTTTAGGTTTAACTTTAAATAAATTTTTAACAATCTTTATGAAAAATACGGTTTTAATTGTTGATGATTCAAATACAAACAACTTACTTTTACAAAACATATTAGAAAATGTTGGGATAAACTCCTCAATAGCATTTAGTGGAGAGGAAGCTTTTGAATATTTAAAAATTGAAAAACCTTCATTGATTTTATTAGATATTATGATGCCAAATATTGATGGTTTCACGGTATTAAAGAAAATTAAGAATAATCTCGACACAAAAGAAATTCCTGTTATTTTCATTACTGCCAAAAACGATGATAATTTAAAACAAAAAGCTCTTGATCAAGGTGCAGTAGCTTTAATCCAAAAACCAATCGATGTTAATCGAGTTGTAGAACTTGTCAAGCAACATGTATTAAATTAGTAAGCATGATGGAGAAAAAGAAATCAAATAATAATATATTATACAATGTATCAGAACTTAGTAAAGAAAATTTATACTATACCATTTCATCGCTTTCTGACTTTCTTTTCGTATTAGATACAGAAGGACTATACATTGACGTTCAGTTCCCTCATAATAATCATTCTATTGATTTAAACCCTAAATCAATATTGAATAAGCATTATAAAGAAATAAAAATTGGTGATGATTTCAATTTAAAACTTGATAAATTTCTTACGAAACTTAAAGAGACAACAATAAATCAACAATTTGAATTCACGATTTCGAAAGATATTGAGTCTAACTATTTCAGTGCTAATATATCAGAGTTGCAATCTGAAAAGGGTCAGGTATTAGGTTATGTTATATTAGCTCATGAAATATCGAAAATAAAACAACGGGAAGCAACTTTAAGTAAAGATCTTGAAGAACATAAAGAAAAGATTTCTAACCTCGAAAAAGAAGTAAATTTCTATATAAAGCAAGGAGATGTCATTACGAATCAGCGAACTAAGGTTCAAAAAGAAAGAGACCGTTTGGAGGTTGAAAAGACTGATATAGCGAAACAAAAAGCTATAATGGAAGAAGATCTCAACTTTATAATGAAACAGGGGGATAAAATTGCTGAGCAAAAATATAAAATTAAAATTCAGCACGATATTGTTCGTAAACAAAATAAGAAAATCGAAGATAGTATTTTGTATGCCAAACGAATTCAATCGGCAGTATTACCTCCAAACAGATTTATACAACACTTGCTTTCAGAACATTTTATATTTTACAAACCCCGAGATATAGTAAGTGGTGATTTTTACTGGACAAAACAAGTTGGAGATAAAATTTTTATTGCAGCTGCAGATTGTACAGGGCATGGCGTACCTGGTGCTTTAATGAGCATGTTGGGAATTACTTTTTTAAATGAAATTATTACCAAAACATCTGATATACATGCCGATGAAATTTTAAATGAACTTAGAATTCATATAATTAGTTCCTTAAGACAAACGGGTTCGACAGGGGAAAGTCGAGATGGTTTAGATATAGCATTATGTATAATCGATTTTGAAAAACAAATAATAGAATATGCTGGAGCAAATAATCCATTATATTTAATACGAGATAATGAATTAATAGAAACAAAGGCTGACAGAATGCCAATTGGCATTCATCGAAGAGCCAAAGAATCGTTTCACAATAATATTATAGAAATACAAAAAGACGATTTAATTTACATATTTTCTGATGGATTTGTAGACCAGTTTGGAGGAGAAGATGGAAGAAAATATTTATCAGCGAATTTCAGAAAACTTTTATTAGATAATTGCACAAAAACACTTCATGAGCAGAAATTAATTATTGAAAGATCATTCGAAGAATGGAAAGGTGAAAGAAAACAATTAGATGATATTTTGGTTATTGGGTTTAAAATATCTTTTAGTAAAGAAGAAGTAAAATCGAAACTAGGATACGATTGGGCAGGAAAAACAATTTTGATTGCTGAAGATGACGAGACAAATGTTTTATTATTAAAAAAAGTATTTGAGAAAACACATGCTGAAATAATTCATGCAGAAAACGGAAAGCAAGCAATAAAATTATTCAAAACCAATCCTGACATAGATTTAATACTTATGGATATAAGGATGCCTGTGATGGATGGAATTGAGGCTACAACACAAATTAAACAAATAGATAGAAACGTGCCTATTATTGTTCAAACGGCCTTTACTATGTCATCAGAAAAAGAAAAAAGTTTTAAAGCAGGCTGCGACGATTATATTTCAAAACCAATAAACATAAAAGAATTATACGCCACCGTGTGCAAATACATTGAAAAAAATGATTAAAATAAAAAATCCGCTTAAACCGGATTTTTTATTTTAATCATTTTTAATTTATCTAAAGCATTTTTCATTCGACTTAAAGCTTCTTTCAATTTATCATCGGATGTTGCATACGAAAATCTAATGTAATTTGGTGAACCAAAAGCCGATCCTGGGACAGTTGCCACATGCGCTTCATTTAAAATATACATCGACAAATCAGAAGCATCATTTATAGTTATATTTCCATTCGATTTACCAAAATACTTGCTTACTTCTGGAAATAAGTAAAAAGCTCCTTCAGGTTCATTTACTTTAAACCCATCTATTTCTTTTGTTAATTTAACTACAATATCTCTCCTGCGCTTAAATGCCAATACCATGTCTGATATATTTGAAGTTTCAACATTCAAAGCAGCTATAGAAGCCATTTGAGATATAGATGAAGCGCCAGAAGTTACCTGTCCTTGTATTTTATTACATGCTTTCGCAATCCATTTTGGTGCCGCAATATATCCTATTCGCCATCCTGTCATGGCATATCCTTTAGAAACACCATTTATTATTATTACTTTATCTTTAATAAAATCAAATTGAGCAATACTTTCATGCTTTCCTACAAAATTAATATGCTCATAAATTTCATCCGATAAAATATACATATCAACACCGCTATTTGCAACAACTTCTGCAATAGCCTTCAGTTCACTTTTTGAGTACAAACTACCTGACGGATTTGAAGGTGAACATAAAAACAATGCCTTTGTTTTAGGTGTAATTGCCTCTTTTAATTGTTCTGCAGTAATTTTAAAATCAGTATCAATAAAAGTTTCAATAATAACATTTTTCCCTTCAGCCAGTTTTACTAACTCAACATAACTTACCCAATATGGCGCTGGAACAATAACTTCATCTCCTTTATTAACTAACGATAAAATTACATTTGCTAAAGAATGTTTTGCTCCATTCGAAACAATAATTTGATCAGTACTATAATCTAAATTATTTTCTCTTTTTAATTTATCCGATATTGCTTTTAATAATGATGGAAAACCGGGAACAGGCGAATAATGACTGTAATTTTCATTAATTGCTTTAATCGCAGCTTCTTTTATATGATCTGGTGTATTAAAATCTGGTTCTCCAACACTTAAATTAATAACATCAACGCCTTGTGCTTGTAAATCACGGCTTTTTTGGCTCATCTCAAGTGTTTGAGATATAGCTAAACTTGATACTCTTTCTGAAATATTTTCCATAACTCATAAAATTAAAATGGTTAATGAATAAACATCAACCATAATGTTTTACTTTTAATTTGATTTTAACTTAAAACAATAATTTTCTGTTAAAAACGTAAAGATAAATAAATAAAAGAATTAATTTGTGTTGTAAAACAATATCAATTAAATTGCAACCAAAATAATCAAAATCAACGATATGACCGAATTCCTTGATATCTTAAAATACATATTACCAGCTTTAATTGTTTTAATTGCTACGGTATTAATTATTAAACAAGTTGTAAAAAATGATCAGAACAGAAGAAATTCTGAACTTATCTCGAAAAATCAACAGATAATAACTCCCATTCGTTTGCAAGCATATGAACGACTCACATTATTACTTGAAAGATTATCACCAGAATCTTTAATAATGCGGGTAACTAAAACTAACATGACAGCCAAACAATTGCAATCTGAATTATTAAGTGCCATTCGTTCTGAATTTGATCATAATGTTTCACAACAAATATATGTAACACCGCAAGTTTGGGAAATTATAAAAAACTCCAGATCAAAAATTACTCAACTTATTAATGGAGCAGCTAGTAGAACAAATCCTGATGATCCGGCTTTAGTATTAAGTAAGATTATTTTAGAAGATTTAATGTCACAAGACAAATCTCCTACAAGCCTGGCGCTTGAAGCATTAAAAAACGAAATAAAAATTTTGTATTAATTTTAACGCGGATTAATATAAATAATAAATCCTGTAGTTAACATTAT
>JAQIBH010000087.1 GCA_027859205.1 Bacteroidales bacterium
ATCATCTGATTTAGCATAAATTACGGATACGATAAAATAGTAATAATTATTATACTCCCTATTTTCATTTTCAACAAATTTAATTACGCTTATAACATCAGAAGATGATTGATTTGCAACCTCAGAGTATAACTCTAATGCTTCAAAGAAAGGTGTAACTTTTATGGATTTTTCTAAGTCATTAATAACTAGTGATTCATTTTTATTTAATTTATTCAAAGATGCCGCTCTATAATAATAAATTCTACTGATCGTATTTTCTGTATAAAAAGTAAGTTTATGGTTGTTACTAATGATTTCTGTAAAATGCTCAATAGCAACATCATATTGTTCATTTTCAAAAGCGGTCACGCCTTGTTTAAATAAGGATTGCCCAAATGCAGTAACACTCATTGTGATTAATAAAATCGTAATTGCTATTTTGTTTTTCATAACCATTTTGTTTAAAGGTAGTTGAGTATCTAATAAACGCTAAGTTAATAATAAAATGAATACAACTCTATGATTAATGGGCATTATATTTTACGAATAAAAGTTCAGGTTCATTTAATGAAAAGCTTTCAGCTTAGATTTTTTTATCTAAAAGCTTTAGATATTTCTTTGTTGGTTTTCCTCTATAGTAACGTTTAAAATATTTCTTATAAAACTTCTTTTATAAATAGTTGAAAACTTCTTAATAAGTTATTCTGCCAGAACTTGACATAGGTGTATAATATTCAATAAATTGCATTTAAATATTGAAGATTATTTTCTATGGAAAACAAGCTGATATATAAGGTGTACGATTTCATTAATAATATCATTCACCCTTATGATATCAAGCTTTCTTCTGATTCTTCTGAGGTTATATCTTCCGAAAAAATATGCCCGGTAACTGGTCTGGATATTTCCATGCAACCCAGAAATAGCAAATTTTTAAGTTCTTCGGGAGTAAAATGGTATTACGAGAATGATAGGGAAGTATTCGATAAAATCGTAGCGACCAGATTAACAGAAAGTTTAAGAAGCGAAGATATTAGCAAGCAATTCAAAGGAATAGCTCACAGTATAAGAAACGCAGAAAGTAATCCACGTAACAATATCAAAAGATCTATTCAAAAACTCCTTAACGAAAAGGATAGTTTGTTTAATAATTTGCAACTAATTGATAAGACAAAACTTCGCGAAGCAGGAATGAACTCAACAATTCTTTAGTTATTCCATTTGTTTTTCTCTAATTTCCTTAAATTCTGATCCGTTTTTCCAATTTGGGAAGGTTTTTTCATTGCTTAGTGTATATCCTATTCGAAACATTATGTTTGCATCTTCAACAATTCCGGTAAAATTCCAAACTGTTGGATCATATTGATCCTTAGGTTTATGGTAATTATTATTTATCCAGTTTTTCTCTTTTTTTGCTGCCCATTCTTTGCCAAACTCTCGATTATCACAATTCCCTCTTGCAAATAAAGCAGGAACTCCTACTCGTGCAAAACTAAAATGATCTGCACGGTAATACATTCCGGTTTGAGGATTTGGATCAGGAAGAATATATCTGTCATATTTTTTTGCAAATTTTTCTAAGTAGTCTTCCAGCTCAGATTGGCCGTAACCTGTAACCATAATATCATTAAACGGTCCATAAGGCAACATTAAATCGTTATTAATATTAGCAACTGTTTTGTTTAAAGGGAACAGAGGGTTTTGTGTATAATATTTTGATCCAAGCAATCCTTGTTCTTCCGAAGTAGGAGATAAAAACATGATAGTTCGAGCTGGACGTTTCTTTAAATTTGCAAATGCTTCTGCAATCTCAAGCATCCATGCAGTTGTTGTCCCGTTATCAACAGCTCCATTGTATATTGAATCTCCATTCACTGGAGCTCCAATTCCTAAATGATCCCAATGAGAGGAATATATTATTACTTCATCAGGTCTTTCTTTTCCTGTAATAATTCCAATTACATTTTTTGATGTTGCTATTTTATGACTACTATGAATATTATGATATAACCTTGATCTCATTCGAAATGCTTTGAAATCTGCCTTTTTAGCATTTTCTTTTTGCTCTATTAAATTGAAACCGGCTAATGAGAATAATTCTTTTGCCGCATTTAGTGTTAACCATCCTTCTATTGCACACGTCGAAATAGAATTATCTTCGGTTTGTAAATATAATTTTGGTATAGTTGCTCCATTTAAAACTACACTCCATGGATAACCAGCCGATTCTGTTTCATGAATAATTAATACTCCTTTTGCTCCTTGCCTTGCTGCTTCTTCATATTTATATGTCCAACGACCATAATAAGTCATTTCGTTACCTTTGAAAAAATCTTTATTATCTGTTACAAATCCCGGATCATTGATTAATACAATAACAGTTTTGCCTTTTACATTTATTCCTTCGTAATCATTCCAATTATATTCGGGAGCAACAATTCCGTATCCTGCAAAAACCATATCGGAGTTTCTAACTGAAATCTCATCAACTAAATGTTGTGAAAAAGTAACAAAATCATCTTTATAACTTAACTCAATGGAAACATTCCACATATTTACTTTTAATCTTTTATCTGGAATGTTAGTTACTTCAACCATTGGCACTTCTTGAATATAACTACCATTATTTGCTGGTTCAAGTCCAATTCGTTTGTATTCTTTTTCTAAAAAAGTAACCGCTTTTTCTTCTCCAATAGTAAAAGGTTTTCTCCCTTGAAAATCATCAGATGAAAATTCAGAAACAATCCGAGCCATATCCTCTTCGTTAATAGTTGATTCGGCATTTTTATAATCTGAGCAAGAAGATCCTATGATTGTAATTATTAATAATAGTATTGTAGTTCGATTTTTTAATTTCATCTTTAATAGAAAATATTGTGAAAAATTGTATTAATAATATCTTAAGTATGTGTTATTGTATTTTTATTTTGAACTTTCAGAAATTATTAACCTCCGAACTCCATTAAATATGCTTTTATAAATCCTTCAAGATTACCATCAAGTACATCCTGAACATTTCCCATTTCAAAATTGGTGCGCACATCTTTAATTATTTTATAAGGATGTAATACATAATTGCGAATTTGTGATCCCCATTCAATTTTTTTCTTTTCGCCTTCAATTTTTGCTCTTTCTTCCATTTGTTTTTGCAACTCTAATTCATATAATTGAGATTTAAGCATTTTCAAAGCATTCTCTTTATTGTTTAATTGAGATCGGGTTTCTTGGTTTTCAATAACAATTCCTGTTGGAGCATGTCGCAGACGTACTGCTGTTTCTACTTTATTTACATGTTGTCCACCAGCACCACTAGAACGAAATGTATCCCATGTAATATCACCAGGATTAATATTTATTTCAATAGTATCATCTACAACCGGAGATACGTATACAGATGCAAATGAAGTATGTCGTCTATTAGCAGAATCAAATGGAGATAAGCGAACCAGACGATGAACGCCACTTTCACTTTTAAGATATCCATACGCAAAATCTCCTTCAAATTCTAATGTAACGCTCTTTATTCCAGCAGTATCACCAGGTTGGTAATTTACTTCTTTGACTTTATAATTGTTCCGTTCTCCCCAGCGAATATACATTCGCATTAGCATTTCTGCCCAATCGTGGCTTTCTGTACCACCAGCTCCAGGATTTATTTGTAAATATGTTCCTAAAATATCCTCTTCATTGCGAAGCATGTTTTTTAACTCAAGATGCTCAATTAGTTCAAGAGTTTTTTTATATTGATTTTCAACTTCAGATTCTTCAATCTCGTCTTCTTTATAAAAATCGATTGCAAGTTTTAATTCTTCGAGTTGAGTATGAATATCATTAAACGAATTAGTCCATTCTTTTAATTTTGAGATCTGCTTAAGTTGCTTTTCTGCTTCTTTCGGATCATCCCAAAAATTTGGTGATTGAGTTTTCTCTTCTTCTTCTTCTATTCGAATTAGTTTACTTTCGATGTCAAAGATACCTCCTCAGCGCATCATGGCGCTTTTCAAGATCTTTTAGCTGTTCGTTACTTATCATTATTCTTTTAATTAATTGTGACGAAGCAAAAGTAGTAATAATGACAGGATTCTTAACTATTGTAGGGATATAAAAAAAGGGAGCAAGAGCTCCCTTAATATTTATGATAATGATTTTTTAGTATCCACCATTTTCAAGTTTTTCCATTTCTTTATCGAAAGTTTCTTTATACTTTTCGTAGTCATAGTCAACTTTTAAACGCTGATCTTTCGAAAGCTTATTGTTTAAAGCTTCTTCAAGAGCATCTGTGCTCATTTCAATTGCCATATAACACTTATATGTACCTGTTTTAGTTTGGGTAATTTTCTCACATATAGTCTTAACATTATTTAGTTGTTGGTTTACAACTTCTCTGTTAAGTACCTCAAATCTTTCTTCAACTTCTTCAACATTGTTAAATTCTCTTGAATTAACATAATTGTCGGTAACACCTTTAATTGTAGTTTGAATTTGAGCAGCTAATGCAGCTTTAGAATTACTACCTGCTTTTTTACGAGCAATTTCCATATCAGTACTTTCACCTGTTGCATTTGCTCTAAAAGTAGTCTGATCACTTCTGTAATCGGGTCCGGAACAGTAAACTTCAATAAGAGTTTCATTTTTTACATCCGTAACTTCTTGTTTTGATTTACAGCTGGTAAAAGTACCACCAAAAATAACAGCGCTTGCCAATAGTAATCCAAATGATTTGTAAATTTTAGTTTTCATAATTTCGAATTTTAAGAATTAATAGATTTTAAATATTATCAATTTATTTTTATTGATGTTTTTAAGATTGTTACTTGTTTTCCAATTTCTACACTCTTGATTTTATTCCTTAAACATTAGTTATTTCATCATTATTAATTTAAGCGATTCAAGATAAGCAAATATTTAATTAAATCCACGTAATGCAATTTGTTATTTAGTTTTTTTTATAATTGTTGAAACAATATCAAATACCTTGCCACTTTCAAATCCTCTTGATGTTGCAAATCGCACAAGCTTTGATTTTATAGTATATTCATCGCTGTCTTTTATAGTTTTTATTTTTTTAATTAACTCAGTTTCTAAAAGTTTATCATATTCTATTTCTGGAATCTTCTCCAAAGCAATTTTAATATTTGGGGAAGATATACTTTTTTGTTTTAAGGCAAATTCGATTTTTATTTTACCCCATTTATTATATGTGAATTTATCCTTTGCATAAAACAGAGCATATCTTTGTTCATCAATAAATTTATTTTCTAATAATGCGTTAATTACAGTATCATGATCTGTACTTGGGAGTTTCCAGTCGAATAGTTTTTCCCGAATATCAGATATGCATTTCTCTTGCCTTGCACAAAGATTCTGTGCTTTAGTTAATGCCACTTTGGTTGATATCGTTTTTTTGAAGCTCAATAGGTTTTTATTTTAGCATTCCTTTTAACATTCGGTCTTTCTCATTTATGTCTTTTTTTAGCCTAATATTTTGAAAATCTGCCTCAAGTAATAAAGCTGTTTCTTTTCCATACGATTCGTTTATCTCAAAATAAATTTTTCCATTTGGTTTAAGATGCCCTAGTCCAAATTTAATAATAGCCTTATAAAAAATTAAAGGCTTATCGTTTGGAACAAATAAAGCTTGTTCTGGTTCATAATCAAGAACGTTTTTGTGCATTAATATTTTTTCTTTTTCAGTTATGTACGGTGGATTACTTACAATAATGTCGAATTTTTCGTTTATTTGAATGCTGGAATCAAGAATATCTAAGTGCATAACATTTACATTTACATTATTCAACTTACTGTTAATTTTAGTCTGACTTAGCGCTTCTTTTGAAATGTCGCAGGCATAAACTTCCGAATTGGGTAGATTTTTAGCCAAGGCTATTGCAATGCAACCACTTCCTGTTCCAATATCTAAAATACTGATGTGTTTGTTTTGATTTTCTTGTATAATCCAGTCGACTAATTCTTCTGTTTCTGGACGGGGTATTAAAACATTTGAATTTACATTAAACGATAAATTGAAAAACGAAGTTTCCTTTAATATGTATTGTATTGGTTTATATAATTTTAAATCATTAATTATATTTAGTATTTGTTTATAAAAATCTTCTTGAACATCAAATTCTTGTGATATTAATAATTTTGTTCTTGAATAATCGAAAAGCTGCTCAAAAATTAAATAAACGAAACTGTCAATTTCGTTCATCGGATAAATATCCTTTAATTCGGTTTTAATGATTGAAATTACTTTCTTTATGCTATTGATTGCAGTCATTGTTCAAATTTAAATAATTTGTATGATCAATAATACAATTCATGAAAAATATATGCAGCGATGCATTGATTTGGCTAAACTGGGATTAGGAAATACTGCACCAAATCCGATGGTTGGATCTGTAATTGTTTACAATGGTAAGATTATTGGAGAAGGATACCATAGAAAATTTGGAGAACCTCACGCTGAAGTTAATGCTATTCAGTCTGTTCAAAATAAAAGTTTGCTCAAAAAATCAAGTATTTATGTTAATCTTGAACCATGTTCTCATTTTGGTAAAACACCACCATGCGCAAACTTAATTGCTGATATTGGTATTCCTAATATCATTATTGGATCAAAGGATACCGCTTCTCACGTTTCCGGGAAAGGAATAGAATTGCTAAAAAATTCTGGGTGCAACGTTATTACAGGTGTTTTGGAAAAAGAATCAAGAAAACTGAATGAACGATTTTTTACTTTTCATGAAAAGAAACGTCCGTATATAATTTTAAAATGGGCGCAAACAAAAGATGGATTTATTGATATTAAGAGAAATGAAAACAGTCCAAAAGAGCCAACTTGGATAACAAATGAGTATGCAAAAACACTAGTCCATAAATGGCGATCAGAAGAACAATCAATTCTTATTGGAACTAACACAGCATTGGCCGATAACCCGAATTTAACCAATCGACTTTGGACTGGGAAAAATCCTATTAGAATTGTATTTGATAGAGAATTTAAGTTGCCTAAAGATTTAAATATATTCAACTCCGAAGCCGAAACTGTTCTTATTGTTGATAATGCGTGTAAAAAGATTAAAGCGAAAGGTTTAGGATCAAATATTGGCATTGAATTTGTTAATTACAAAGATGATTTTTATACTCAGCTTTTTGATATCCTTTTAAAAAAAGATATTCAATCAATAATTATTGAAGGCGGAGGAAAGGTTTTAACCTCATTTATACGAAATAATCTGTGGGATGAAGCAAGAATTTTTCAAGGAGCTAAAATATTTGGTGCTGGGATAAAAGCTCCTGAGATAATTGAAAAAGAAGCAATTAAATCTAGTTTTGGCAACGGTAAATTAAGCTTCGTCAAAAAAAATGTGTAATTAATCAATAATCTGAATTGATTGGTCATAATATTTTAAAATGATTAAAACCTTTTGTAAATTTGACAAGATAATCTGATTTGTAATTTTAGAAATATAAAACTCTTATAAAATGGAAAAATATATGTTTAAAAAAACGGCATTTCTTATTCCAGTGTTACTTGTGCTTATTTCAATTGTAGAATGTAGCCCAAAATTATATACAACTGGAAAAGATTTTGTTGCATCTGGAAATTTTGAAGATGCAATTGTTCAATTTACAAAATTGATCGAAGAGAACCCTGAATATACCGATGCGTATGTTGCTAGAGCAGAAGCTTATGAGAAAGCTGATAAAAAATCAGAGGCGGCAGACGATTATAAAAGAGCTACGGCTTTTGAAGATGGTGATGAATCGATATTTTATAATACAGGAAGATTGTATTATGAATTAGAGAGGTTCGATGAGGCAATTCCTATGCTGGCAACAGTTATTGCTTTGGATAAAAAGCATATCAACGCGTATAAATTTAAAATGGAGTCGCATATTGAGCTGAAACAAAACGATAAAGCTTTAAAAGAAAGTAACGAATTAATAAAATTAAGCGAAACGGCTAATAACTACTCCAGGAGAGGTTTTATAAACGACAAGCTTGAAAATTATAATCTGGCCGAAACAGATTATAGAAAATCTATTGAACTGAATCCTAAATTTATAGAAACATACATTGCTCTTGGAAATGTGTTATTTAAAGCAAAAAAGTACGATCAGTCATTAATGATTTGTAATCAGGCGCTAGGATTGAATTCCAAATCAAAAGAAGCTTTATGGATTAGAAGTAAGATTTATAAGGAAAAGATTGATTATCCAAACGCCATAAATGACCTTTCTAAAATGATTATTTTTTCCCCGGATGATATGGATGCATTTTTTGCTCGCGGATTATTTTATCAGGAATTTAATCAGCATCAAAGTGCAATTAATGATTTTAGTAAAGTAATTTCTGAGGATTCAAAAAATGCAGTAGCTTATTTCCATCGTGCAAAATCTAACGAGGAGATTACTCAATATGCAAAGGCTATATCCGACTATCAGGCTTATTCAAAATTGTCTGATAATGATGATGAGGCAAAAGAAAGATTGAAAATTGTTAAAGAAAGATTATTCGAGCTTAACCGGGAAAGCAATAAACCAAACCTAACTTTTACTGATCCTTTAGAAAGAGAAGGTAATTCAATAAACATTATTGAAGATGCCGTTGAGGTTATTTTAACAGGCCAAATAGTAGATCAAAGTGATATTCAATATGCTAAGGTTGATGGTGTTGAGGTTACATTTGATGAAAATGCTGAAAACAATAAATTTACAATAACAATTAAAGCTGAAGGAAAAGAGACTATTTCAATTGCTGTTGCCGATGTTTATAATAATATTTTAGCCACTAGCTATAAATTAAATAGAACAGAAATAAGTCCTCCTCAAATAAGTTTGATTGCACCATATGCGTCATCATCAGGAGAAATTTATATTGATGTAGATAATAGGAAGTTATATATTGAAGGTAAAGTAACTGACGATAATAAGATAAAAAGCATTATTGTAAATGAAATGACCGCGAGTTATTCTGTTGAAGCTAATAATCCGGAATTCTATGCAACTATTGATATTGCAAATAAAAATAAATTTGTTGTAAAGGCAGAAGATATTTATGGTAACATTAACGAAATGGAATATACCATTAATCGTGAAGGTCTTGAAATATCACAGGATAATCCTATGGGTAAAACCTGGGTGATTTTTATTGAAAATTCAGATTATGAAACCTTTGCAAGTCTCGAGGGTCCTGTAAAAGATGTTAGTATGATGAAAGCTGCTTTGGCAAATTATAAGATTCATAATATCATTCATAAAAAAGATATGTCTAAAGCTGAGTTGGAAAGATTCTTTGCTATTGAACTTAGAGATTTAGTTCGTAGTAATCAGGTTAATTCACTTCTTGTTTGGTATGCCGGGCATGGTAAATTTGTTAATGATATTGGATATTGGGTTCCAACAGACGCAACACGAGATGATGAATTTACATATTTTAATATTAGTACACTAAAGGCTGCTTTGCAATCTTATGCAACTTTTATTACTCATACTTTAGTAATTACTGATGCATGTGAATCGGGGCCAACATTCTATCAGGCAATGCGTTCAGGATTGAAAGATCGTGATTGCGGTGACTGGGAAGCTACAAAATTTAAATCATCACAGGTTTTTTCTTCAGCTGGATATGAATTAGCTCTAGATAATTCGCAATTTACAAGAACATTTGTGAATACTTTAAGAAATAATCCAAACGCTTGTTTACCAATTGAAAATGTTGTTTCTAAGGTTACTGTTGCAGTGGCCAAAGATGGTATGCAAAAACCTCAGTTTGGTAAAATTGATGGACTAATTGATGAGGGAGGAACTTTTTTCTTTATTTCAAAAGATAGATAACAAATTTTATATATATGATATTTTCACATAATCCGAAAATAAGAAAAGTTATTCGCTTAATTAAGCGGATAACTTTTTTTTATGCAGTAATTCTGCTTAGTATTTCTAATTTATCTGCACAAACGTATTATTTCGATTATTATGGTGCAAAAGAGGGCTTACAATCGAAAGTTTACGATGTACTACAAGATGATAATGGATATGTTTGGTTGGCGACCGAGAGTGGTATTTCTAAATTTGACGGTGTTAAATTTACGAATTATACAACTGAAGATGGTTTAGAACCTGGTGAGGTTAAGCATATTATAAAAGACAATAAGGGTAATATATGGATGGGGCACACAACTGGGAAGGTTTCGTTTTTCGATGGAGAGACAATAAGGAAACATCCTATTGGAGAGATTATTTCAATGGAAATAACATCACTATTAATCGACAAGGAAGATGTGTTGTGGATATCTACTACAGTTGATGGTTTGTTTAGAATTGAAAATCCTTATGAGTTTGATTCCGGGAAAATAAAATATGACCATTTTAAAGGAAGGCTTAGTGATAGAGTGTTTTCTGTGGTGATGGCAAAAAATGATTCAGTATTCTTTATTACTGATGTAGGGATTAGGAAATATAATAAAATTGATAGTTCATTTATCAGACATAAACCTAAAGGTCTTACAAATTATTGGCAAATAACAACCATGTTTGAAGACTCAAAAGGTGATGTTTGGTATGGAACATATCACGGAGGATTATATAGATATTTAAAAGAAAAAAATGAATTTAAAATTTATGATGTACGTGATGGTTTGGCTGATAATTGGGTAACTACTATTACAGAAGATAGTAAAGGGAATGTTTGGGCTGGAACTTGGGGCGGAGGAATTACAAAATTCTCAGAAAATGGTCTAAAAACATATAATAATAATAATGGACTAATAGATCAAAAGATATGGAAGATTGTTGAGGATATTGAAGGAAATATTTTAATAGCAACAAATGATAATGGTTTAGCCATTTTTAAAGGAGAAAAATTTGAATTTTATAGTACAAATGATGGCTTGATTAATAAACAAGTACGTGCTATTGTGAGAGATAATGGAGGGAAGTATTGGTTCGGTACCGACAAAGGAATTTCAGTATATAATCCAAAGGCTGGAAGCAAAGGCATTAAATTTGCTCATTATAATCAAGAGTCTAACATGATTGGTGATCATATTGGTTTTCTTAGGAAAGATCTAAATGGAAATATTTGGATAGGTACCGATCAGAGTGGTTTAACTATGTTTAACTATAAAACAGGAAGGTTTGTTACTAATCCATATATAAATAGGTACTTTAATCGCACAGGAATGGTTACCGCTCTTGATATTGATAAAAAAAACCAACTTTGGATTGGAACACAAGTGGGTTTAATTTATCATGAAATAAATGAGGATAAAACTGATATATTAACTCAGATCAATGGATTAAATGGCACAGAAATTTCTGCTGTTTTTGCCGATTCAAAAGATCGAACCTGGGTAGGAATCAAAGGGAAAGGTTTAAATTTAATTATTGAAGATAGCATTGTTAAAGTTGATATGGATTATGTTGTTACACCACAATGCATTATAGAAGACAAATCCGGAAATATTTGGATTGGAACAATGACAAAAGGTATTTTAATATATGATGGTGAAAAGATCATAAGAAAAATTGGTGTAGATGAGGGATTATTGTCGAATTTTATTAATCAACTAAATATTGATGATAATAATAATGTTTTTGTTGGAACGGGCAGAGGACTGAACAAAATTGACAAAAATCAAAACATCCACGTTTACACTGAAAAGAGCGGATTCACGGGAATAGAGGCAAAAAAGAATGCTACATATAAAGATGATGAAGGAAATTTATGGTTTGGAACAGTTGAAGGTGTCATAAAATATTCGCCAAAACTTGATTTCTGTGCACCACAAGAACCACTTACTCATATTTCAAGATTTAGAATTAATCAGGTAGATAGAAAAATGATTCTTGATCAAAAATTAAATTATCTGGAGAACTCAGTAATATTTGATTACAATAGTATATGCTTAAATAACCCGGATGCTGTTCAGTATCAAATTATGCTTGACCCTGCGGATAAAGATTGGCGTCCTATTACTGAACAAACCGGAGTCAATTATTCATCTTTAGCTCCCGAAAGATATACTTTTAAAGTAAAAGCAAAAAATAGCGCTGGTATCTGGAACACAGAACCAGTTTCTTATACTTTCACAATTAGGCCTCCATTTTATAAAACTTGGTGGTTCATATTAGCTATGGTTGTAGCGGGTATTTTAGTTATAGTTTCTTACATCAAAGTTCGTGAGAAAAATTTAGTTAAAGAAAAGAAAATCCTTGAGGATAAGGTTGAAGAACGTACAGCCGAAGTGGTTCAGAAAAGTATTGAAATTGAGCAGAAGAATAAGGATATTACTGATAGTATTCGATATGCAAAGCGTATTCAGACTGCAGTTTTACCACCAGAACTTCCATTCGATGATACTTTTATTTTCTTTAGACCAAAAGATATAGTTAGTGGGGATTTTTATTGGTTAGAAACAATTGGAGACAAGGAAATGATTGCGGCAGTTGATTGCACAGGCCATGGTGTACCTGGAGCATTCTTATCAATTCTTGGGCATAGTATGCTTACTAAAATAGTTCGTGAGTATGGAATTCTCGAACCTGCAAATATCCTTGATCAATTAGATTTGGAAATAATAAATGCCTTGCATCAGAAAGATTCTGAAAGCGATCTTGTGGTAAATGACGGAATGGATTTGGCATTGATCTGCTATAATAAGGATACTCAGATTATGGAATTTGCGGGTGCATTTAATCCTTTGATTAGAATTCGTAATGGCGAAATGGAAGAAATAAAAGCTGATCGTTTTCCTATAGGAATGACAAGTATTCATGATAATAAGAAATTTACAAATCATGAAATAAAAGTAGAAAAAGGAGATTCTTATTATATATTTTCTGATGGTTATGCCGATCAATTTGGTGGTAAGGATGGCAGGAAATTTCGAAAAAAGAATATGAAAGATCTATTAATTTCTATTCAGGGAATGTCAATGAAAGAACAGGGTGAAGAGCTTGAGAGATTCATGCTTGACTGGATGAAAAACCATGAACAGATTGATGATATAGTTTTTATTGGAAGGAGATTCTAGAAAAGTATTCTATATAATAACAAAAAAGCCTTTCTTTTAATTAAGAAAGGCTTTAATTCGTATATAAGTTTTTTATAATTTATTCACGTGAACTGTTAAGCTTGATTTTAAATTACCAGCTTTGTTTTTATGAATAATGTTCTTTTTTGCTAATTTATCTAGCATAGAATTAACTTTTGGCAACATTTCTGTAGCTTCAGTCTTATCAGTAGCTCCTCGTAATATTTTAATCATATTACGCGCTGTTCTTGCAAAATACTTATTCTGAACTTTTAAAATTTCACTTTGTCTTGCTCTTTTCTCTGCTGACTTATGGTTTGCCATAATTTCTCTGTTATTTTAATAATCTTAAGTAGTCCGTAGGGGAATCGAACCCCTGTTACCAGGATGAAAACCTGGCGTCCTAACCCCTAGACGAACGGACCATGAATCAAGTCTAAAACTTGGTGGTGCAAAAGTAAATGATTTTTTTATTCCTGCAAATATTTTGTTAAAAAAATTTCATCTGTTTCAAAGAAAATGACATTTTATACGCAATGGCGCATATTTAGGGTATAAATCTTTCCATGAAAATTAATTTAAATTAACTCCATGGCAAAATTTTGTAAATCGATACCTGAAAAATTACCACTACTCATCAATAAAAGGTTCATATTCTTAAGATTATGGTTTGAAATGAATTCAATTAAATCTTTTTGATCCGTAAAGACAGTTAGGTTTTTATTTTGAAATGATTCTTTAACCTGTTCAACGCTTATTGGTTTTAATTTTTTATGTTTTATTACATTAGAGTTATAATAAACCACAGCGGTATCTGCCATATCCATTGTGCCAGCGTATTCACTTAAGAAATCCGCAGTTAAGCTACTGAAGGTATGAAGCTCCATAACGGCAATAAGTTTTCGATCCTGAAATTGTTCTTTTACAGCATTTACGGTAGCATTTAATTTTGATGGTGAGTGTGCGAAATCTCTGTATATTTTTGTGTAATCATTTTCTGCAAGAAGCTCCAGGCGGTTAGCGGCTCCTGTAAACCAAGATATCGCCATATAAAACTCATCATCACTTAATCCTAATTTATTACAAACCAATTTTGCTCCACTGATATTTTGTAAATTGTGTTTTCCAAAAACCTTTAGAGGAATTTCTTTATTAATATTTACTAAAAAAGTTTTATTATTTCGTTTGGTATATGCATGGGTAGAGTAAGCCATTATTTCGACTGGTCTTGCAGTTTCTTTTACAATACTTCTTAAAATCACATCGTCTTTATAATAATATAAACTACCTCCATTTTCAATTTTTTCAATAAAGATGCGAAACTGTTCTTTGTAATTTTCAAAACTCGGAAAAACATTGATATGATCCCAAGCAATACCACTAATTAAAGCAATATGAGGTTTGTACAAATGAAATTTTGGTCGAGGATCAATCGGTGAAGAAAGGTATTCGTCACCTTCAAAAATGGCAATAGATGTGTCTTCGGATAAGCTTACCATGGTTTCAAATCCATCAATCTGAGCACCAACCATATAATCAAATCTTTTTCCATTAAATTTTAAAACATGCATTATCATTGATGTTATTGTAGTTTTACCATGACTACCACCAATAACAACACGAGTTTTATTTTTTGTTTGTTCGTACAAATATTCAGGATACGAATATATCTTTAGTTTAAGCTCTTTTGCTTTAATTAATTCTGGATTATCGCCTCTTGAATGCATTCCTAAAATCACTGAGTCTAAATCGGGTGTAATGTTTTCCTGATTCCAACCTGTGTTCTCAGGTAGCAAATCGTATTTTGCAAGTCGGGTTTTTGAAGGTTCAAAAATCTCATCGTCAGATCCCGTGACATGATATCCTTTTTTACAAAGACTGATAGCTAAATTATGCATTGCACTTCCACCAATGGCTATAAAATGAACTTTCATTTTCTATATTTGTATTATATATTTAAGATGTGAAAATAATTAGAATTTACAGAAAATACTAACTAATAATTAAATACTAAATATGAAACTTTTTCCTATCCACATTAGCAATTTTAAAATTGATGGAGGCTCAATGTTTGGAGTTGTACCAAAGGTATTATGGCAAAATAAATACCCTGCCGATGAAAATAATTTGTGTAACTGGGCTTTAAGATCATTGCTGGTTGATACAGGAGATCGTGTGATATTGATTGATACTGGTTATGGCGATAAACAAAGCAAAAAATATTTTAGCCATGTGTACTTGAATGGTGGCGATGGATTGGAAGGTGCATTAAAAAAGAATGGATATTCATTGAATGACATTACCGATGTTATTTTAACACACTTACATGCTGATCATTGCGGAGGAGCAGTTAAATTTAATGATGATAAAACTGCTTATGAACTTACATTTAAAAACGCAAATTATTGGGTAAGCAAACCGCATTGGGATTGGGCTATGAATCCTAATAAACAGGAAGGAGCAGCATTTTTAGAAGAAAATTTAATGCCTATGTTTGATAGCGGGAAATTAAAATTTATTGATAAGAACACTGAGCTTTATCCCGGTATTAATCTTCGGTTATATCATGGACACACAGTTGGGCAAATAATACCATTTATAAATACTGGTAAAAAAACTGTAGTTTTTATGGCCGATTTGATTCCTTCTGTCGCTCATATTCCATTAGTTTGGAATATGTCATATGATGTTCGCCCTATGGATATGCTTCAGGAAAAGGAAGAGTTTTTAAAAGAAGCAGCGAATAATAATTATACCTTGTTCTTCCAGCATGACATATTTAACGAATGTGCAATTGTTCAGCAAACAGTAAAAGGGGTAAGAGTACAAAAAACTTTCATGTTGGGCGATAATTAAGAAACATTTTTTGGCGTAAAGAATCTGGGATTTGTTATTATACTTAAAATCTAGTATATTGTTATACAAAGCTGGAAGAGCTTTGTTTGAAAGTTAGTAAAATATATATTTTGTATGAAACAAAGACACAAATCTTTAATTTTGATTGGATGGATTTCCATTATAGTTTTATCCTTTTTTTTAAATATTTATTTAATGAAGCTGAATACCTTAAAATTGGTAAAAAATAGAGCAGAATCTTTTTTTAGTGAAATTGTTATAACCAGATTATGGAATTCTAATCATGGTAGTGTATATGTTCCTTTAAATGAAAAAACTCAAGCAAATCCTTACCTAAAAGTTCCAAACAGAGATATTGTTACAACAACAGGTCAGAAACTAACAATGATTAATCCAGCCTACATGACCAGGCAAATAGCTGAATTAGCAGATAAGTATAATACGATTAAATATCATATAACAAGTTTAGATCCCATACGCCCTGCAAATAAAGCAGATAAATGGGAAGCAAAAGTATTAAAAGTGTTCGAGGGGAATCCTGAAGGAATTTTACAAAAAGATATTATAGATTCAATTTCATATTATCGCTACATGGCTCCTTTAAATACAGAAACAAGTTGTTTGGATTGTCATGCAGAACAGGGTTATAAAATTGGTGATATAAGGGGGGGGATCAGCGTTTCATTCCGTGATGATATTTATTATAAAGCAGAAAAAAAGCAAACAATTTCTTTAGGGACTATTCATTTAGCTGTTTTATTGTTAGGAATATTAGGATTGAAATATTACGAACGAATGTCAAGTAAGTTTTTACTTGAATTAAAAATAAAGAATAAAAAACTTGAAGAGAATCAGACGTATCAGCAACAGCTAAATATGGATTTAAAAGAAATTAATGCTACAAAAGACAGATTCTTTTCAATAATTGCTCATGACTTAAAAAGTCCGTTTACTTCAACAATAGGTTATTCAAATTTGCTTTTAGAAAATTACCACAAATATTCTGATGAAAAAAAGCATGAAATGATTCAAACGATTTCTGATTCTTCTGAAAGAAGCTTTAATTTACTTGAGAACTTGTTAACATGGTCAAGATCACAAAGGGGAAAAATTAAATATAATCCTGAGAAAATTGATCTTAAAATTATATCGCAATCTTTAACTGAATTATACAAAAGTCAGGCAAAGGCAAAAGAAGTAATGTTAATAAATAATGTTCAGGATTCTGTTGAGTTAATTTCTGACAGAAATATTCTTGAAACTGTACTTCGCAATTTGATTTCTAATGCCATTAAATATACTACCGCTGGAGACACAATAAGACTTGACTGCAAAGCAAGTAAAAATAATAATGAAATTATTTTTAGTGTAAACGATACAGGTACAGGCATGGAAGAAGAAGATTTAATAAAATTGTTCAAAATTGATGAAAGTATATCGACTCCAGGTACAGACAATGAAAAGGGTACGGGTTTAGGTTTAATTTTATGTAAAGAATTACTTGAAATGGCTGGAGGGATTATTGAAGTTGAAAGTGAATTAGGAAAGGGTAGTACATTTAAATTTACATTACCAGCGAATAGAATTTAATCTTTTAAAAGGATTAAAATTTAGGATTATCTGCATAAAATGGGTTTGTTAGTGTAGTAAATTTAATGTTTAGTTTCATAAGCATTAAATTAAAGATATAGGCACATTTGCTTGTATAGTAACTGAATCATATAATTACATAATTAATTGAATTATTATACAATCATTATTAACTTGCAAACTAATTCGCAATAAACCTTAAACCATATTACAATTTTATCATCTTATTATTTATAGATATTACATTAAAACCTAAAAAGAATTAAAATGAAAAATTCAGTCCTTTTTTCAAGAAAAAGAAATACTCTATTAGAAACTTTCACTTTTTTACTATTTCTTGTTTTAATAAGTGCATCAACGTATGCAGAAACACCGATTATGAGATTCCCCGATGTATTTGAAAATACAATTGTTTTCGTTTCAGGAGAAGATATTTGGAGCGTAAATGCAGAGGGAGGAATTGCAACTAAATTAACTTTTCACGATGGAACAGAGCGTCATCCAAAGTTTTCCCCCGATGGTAATTTAATCGCCTTTACTGGCGAATATGATGGGAATTCGGATATTTATGTAATGAATAAAAATGGAGGAGAAATTACTCGTGTAACTTATCATCCCGATTATGACGAAATGTTAGGTTGGCATCCTGTAAAGAACAAAATTATGTTTAGTTCACGTCGACATAGTTCGAATAGATACACCAAAATATTTTTGATATCAACTGATGGTACTGGTCTGGAAGAATTAATAATGTATGATGCAGCACGAGCTAGTTTTTCTCCAGACGGATCAAAAATTGCATTTAATAAAACTTCACGAGAAGATCGCACATGGAAGCGTTACCAGGGAGGAAGAGCTCAAGAAGTTTACACTTATGATTTTGTAGCAAATAAGGAAACTAACATCAGCAATTTTTTAGGTACCGATCGAATTCCAATGTGGATTGGAACTAAAATATATTTTAGCTCCGATCGTGATAAGAACTTAAACATTTTTGCTTATGATACGGAAAATAAAAGCATTGAAAAAATCACAAACCATTCAGAATATGATATTCGTCGTCCGAGTTATGGAAAAGACAAAATAGTATATGAAATGGGTAGCGATATTTGGATGCTTGACGTAAATTCAAAAGAAACAAAAAAAGTTGAAATTGAAATAACTTTGGATTCTGAAGAAGCACGACCATATTTAAAAAATGTAAGTAAAGAAATTCGCGAAATAGAAATTTCACCAACTGGGAAACGTGCTTTAATCGTAGCTAGAGGTGAAGTTTTTACAGTGCCGGTTAAAGAAGGTATAATTCGAAATTTAAGTAATAATGCCGGAGCACGTGACAGAGGTGCTGTTTGGTCTCCTAATGGTACAAAGATTGCATATTTATCTGATAAATCTGGCGAGTATGAAATTAATATAACTAATCAAGATGGCAAATCAGAATCAGTAAAATTAACAACAAACGTCGATGGATATAGACATACTTTACGTTGGTCTCCCAATAGCAGGAAGATTGCTTATACAGATCAGAATTTAACACTTTATATTCTTGATGTTGTAACTAAAAAAATTACAAAAGTTGATAAGGCCGAGTATGAAAATGTTGATGTCTCAATACATAAGAAACCTATTTCGGAATATAATTGGTCACCTGATAGTAGGTTCATTGCATATACTAAGATGAATAAAGATTATATGTACCAGATTTATATTTATTCTTTTGATAGTAAGCAAATACATTGTGTAAGTAATGGTTTATTTCATGATTTTGGACCTGTTTTTACAAAAGATGGAGAACATTTATTGTTTATTTCTAATCGTCGGTTTAAGCCAACGTATTGCGATATAGAATGGGAAATGGTTTATAAAGATATAGCAGGAATTTATGCATTAAGCTTAAAAAAGAATGGCAAATCAATAATTCCTTTTAAAAGTGATGAGGAAAAAGTAAGACCAGTAATGCCAAAACCTCCATCAAGAGTGCGTATCGATTTTGATGGTATTGCATCCAGAGTTGAGACATTACCTTTAGAACGAGGAAATTACAGAAATCTTGGAGTAAATGCATCTACATTATTTTATTTTAATGCTGAAGATGGCGATTTTAATAAATTTGAATATAGAGTACCCGATAAGATGGATTTATATAGCTATGATTTTGAAAATAAAAAAGAAAATAAAATCATTGAAGGAATAAATGACTACAAGCTATCTTTTAATGGAGAAAGTATCATTTATAAGAAAGATTTGAAATTGGCTATTATGTCTACAAATCCGAAAAAAATTAAAGAAGATTTTCTCGATTTACATAATTTAGAAATGTGGTATACTCCAATGGATGAATGGAAACAAATTTTTAATGAAGCCTGGCGATTAGAAAGAGATTATTATTACGATGCAAATATGCATGGACTTGATTGGGATGCAATGAAAGTAAAATATGGAGCATTAATTGATCGTGCATCTTGTCGTTCCGATGTTGGATTTATTATTGGCGAATTAATAGGTGAGTTGAATACATCACATACTTATGTTTATGGAGGTGATTCAAAACGGGATGCAGATAGAGTTAATATTGGTATGCTTGGAGCCGATTGGAAAATAGATAAAGAAAATAACTTATTCCAATTTGCTAAAATTTATGGTGAGCCTGATTGGTCACGAGAGATTTATCCACCTTTAACAAAACCCGGAATAAACATTAAAGAGGGAGATTATCTTTTAAAAGTTAACGGTAAGGAAATTATTGCCGATAAAAATATCTATAGCAATTTTATTGGTTTAGCAGGACAACAAGTTGTTTTAACGGTTAATTCTAAACCTACACTTACAGGTGCAAAAGAGATTGTAGTTAAACCGGCTCGAAGCGAATCCAGAATTCGGTATATGGCAGGCTTGGAAAGTAATCGAATTGCAATTGACAAAGCATCTAATGGGAAAATAGGTTATATTTATTTACCTGATACGTATAATGGTTCAGCAACGGATTTCCCAAAATATTTTTATTCTCAAACTAAAAAAGAAGGTATTATTCTCGATGGTCGTTTCAATGGTGGGGGTTTAGATCCTGAAATATTCCTACAACGATTATTGAAAAAACCTCACGGATACTGGACACGTCGTTATTCTAGTGATCAAATGATTCCTGCCTTAGCAGTAAATGCTCATATGGCTTGTTTAACTAATCGTTATGCAGGCTCTGGAGGTGATGAATTACCATACGAATTTCAATTTAATAATATGGGTCCTGTTATTGGTACACGAACCTGGGGTGGTTTGGTTGGAGTTTCAATGTTTATGCAACTTATTGATGGAGGTGGACTGACAGCTCCCGATTATCGAATTTATAATGAAAAAGGAGATTGGGTAGTTGAAAATGTTGGAGTACAACCCGATATCGAAATTGAAATTAATTCGGAGAAAATGGCAAATGACTATGATACTCAAATGATGAAAGCAGTTGAGTATTTAATGCAGAAAATTGAAGAAGAGCCTGCAAAATGGCCTGTACATGAAGCAATCCCAGTTTATAAATAAATAAACAAAGAAATTTTAAAAAAGCATCAATAATTCATCTCATTGATGCTTTTTTAATTAAAATATTTTAGCAATTTTTACACTGTATTTCCGAAATTTAACCGTGTAGCTGAAAATAATAATATTTTTTTAAGTTTAAATAATTTTACTACCTTCATACTTTATTAACTTTAAAATATAAATTATGAGAAATTTTGTTGTTGCATTATTAGTAGTAATGTTATCTACAGGTGTACTAAGTGCACAAGATAAATCATTTAATCATTTTGATATTGGTGTCGGTATGGGCCTTAATTATGGAGGTTTTGGCTGGAGTGTTGCATATGCTCCAATACCATTTTTATCAATTGAAGGAAACGTTGGATATAATATTGTAGAACCCGTTGGTGGTGCTGCTATTAATGTTTACATTTTGCCAAAGAATAATACAAAATTGTATAGCATGGCCGTTAAAACAATGTATGGATATAATGCAGCATTCATAGTAGACGGCGGTAGTTTTGAAAGTAAATCTTTTTATGGATTAAGCGTTGGTATAAGTAATGAATTAAGGTTTGGAAGTAGGAAAAGAAGTGGTGTAAATTTAGATTTATTAGTTCCAATAAGATCAAGCGATGTTGAGGATTATTATGATACATTATCTGATAACGGCTATGAAACAGCTGCCTTAACACCAATAACAATTAGCATAGGTTATCATTTTGAATTTTAGAAATATTATTTTAAAATATCAATTTAATGAAGGTGTCCAAAAAGGACTAAATGCCCTCATATTTCGACAAGCCTGACTGCCGTCCATAGCCGTCAAGCTAAGAATTCTGTATCAACTTAATTTTCTGAAAATGAGACATATCTCCTTTTTTTGTTTCTCGAAATAGTTTTCTTTCTGAGATATTTATAAGTAAAAACAAC
>JAQIBH010000108.1 GCA_027859205.1 Bacteroidales bacterium
ATAATAATCATTTGATGGATGTTCTAGTAAATAAAATGCAAAATATATCGGGCGTTGGACGCACAGAATCTTTTATTTCGCTTGAACAAACAATTGATAGAGAATTTAGTATATAAAAACAAAAACTAAAATAAAAGAGCCGCCACACAGGGTACTCTGGTATGTGGATGAAAGTTCCACCGGCTTATAAGGCCCGGGAAAGTCCCGGGTTTCTTTTTATTTCAAATTTCCTGATAAATGATCAATTATTTCATCATCTGTTGAAAGATATTCTTTCATAAGATTAGCGGTTAAACAAGAATGTACTGGAATAATTCCAACTAAATCTCCAATATTAATTTTGTTTAATATACTATCTGAAACCTGAAGTGTCCCATGTTCTTGAGACAGTTTTGTTAGATAAAAGTCATCATCTAATCTTTTCCAACCTTTTTCATCTAATATAACTAATTGACCAAAAATCTTTTTATCTTCAATTGTTAAATACTCTTTAGAGAAATGGATTCCTCCACCATGAATAATTATTTCTTTTCTGTTCTTGTGTTTGGCAACTACAGGACAAGTTACAATTGTTGCTATTTGATCAAAATTACACGAACCTAGTTTATTTTGCGTCAGATCATAAAAAACAAAATTCCCAGGACGAATCTCATTAATTTCGGAAAAATCATCAGCTAAACTACACGATGGAGTATCGCCTATTGACATTATTAATTCAGGATATTTATCGATATATTGTTTTTTAAGGAGAGATAATTTATAAATAGCATCTTTGTGGATATCAATTATTTCATTGGTGTTTTTAGTATTATAAGTGTTTCCTGAATGAGACAAGAAACCCTTGAAAACAAATTTGTCACTTGCAGATGCCAGCTTTAAAATTTTGTCAATTAGCAAGAAAATATCAAATGAAATACCCGTTCTGCCATATCCTGTATCAATCTTTATAAAGAAACCAACTTCATATTTTAATTCTTTGGATAAAAACTCAACAGATTCGATATTTTCAAGCGTTAAATTCAATTGTGTTTCTTCTGCTAAAGAATTAATTGTTTCAATTTCACGAATATTAACTGGGAACGCTACAGTTATATCTTTCCAATCGTCGTTAGAAAAGTATTCTGCCATTTGTAACGACGAAACAGTTATTTTATTAACTCCAAATTTTTTAATCCATCTTCCGATTATTCGCGATTGGTGAGTTTTAAAATGTGGTCTGAATATAAGATTATGTTTTTTGGCTTTTTCAGACATTAATCGAATATTACTCAGACACTTTTTTTTATTTAGAATTAAAGTTGGAGATACAATATTTTCAAGATTCATAATGTATGTTACAAAGTTTGTGTAAAGATACTTATTAATACGGAATCACTGTTTCTCAATCCGATTTTAATGCATCGGCATTTTAGATAATTTATTCTAATTTTGAAGAAATTTATTCATATATAAAAATAGCAGTTAATCATTAAGTCTAGATATGATTAACTGCTAAATCAGCTATGTTTATCTCATTACGTAGTTCAACAGTAACAACAGCTATTCAATAAATATTACCGTCAGTTCAATTTATGTTAAACTATTAAATTCAATTTTGTCTATTTGAATCTTCCACCTGTTTTCATTGGGTCTCCTTCATATCCTAACTTTTCCCAGTCAAGTATTGATTCACCATTTTTATTATGACAATCGGTACAACTTAGAGCTTGCTCACCACCAACAACCATATGATTAATTGGCCAGTACATTTCTGTTTCAACAAAACCGTGTTTCCCGGAGTATGCTAATTCAATAGATTTCATACCTAATTCTGCCGCTCCGTTCCAATCAAAAGTTTTCCAGTATCCACCCGCTCCAAAAAGTTTAGGTACAACCAGGTAATTATTTTCAGTATCAAAAATTTGTTTACCTCGCATTACTTTAAACGGAGTAATTTTAGATTCTGGATCTTTAATATTTCCTGCAAGAGAGTTTAACTCAAGTATTTTGGCAGGATCAATTACATCACCAAACTGGTAGTAATCTGCTTGTCCGTTATGCCAGCTGTATTCAGGAATAACATCCATACCCCAGGTAAAATCACCTTTCTTTTTGTTGTAAGTTGGCATACCAAATTCATCATTCTCAACAGTTTTGTCTTGCCCTGCAGTTGACCAATCCCACCATGTTTTTGTAGCCATTTCTCTGGCATATGTTGGAATATGACATGTTTCACAAGCAATAGAACTTCCGTGAGTATTTAATGTTTTATTTTCATGTGGTGCTTCCGTATGACAATCAGTACAATTAATATGATTGGTTCCTTCCAATAAAGAGCCGTGGCTTGCTCCGCGTATCTTGTGGTTTTCACCAGCATGACAGTCGGAGCATTCAAATCCAAGTCCTCCCATATGAACATCAAGTTCGGCAGTTGCATTTATTAAACTTTCATCCATATCGCCATGTTTAACTCCTGTTCCACCACCACCATTAGCATGACAAACAAGACAGTTTTCGCTTTTTGTAGGACCAACACTTTGAGCAACTTTAAGCAAATCAACGCTTTCATCAGGCATTCCTGCTCCGGTAGGAACCTTTTTATAAGTTCCTGTTTGATCATGACAAACTAAACAGTCAATATTTTCTCCTTTTTTAAAATCAAAAGAATCATCTTTCCATCCATATCCAATATGGCAACTTGTACATCGAGGCCAATTTGATGGAACAGCAACACAAAAATTATTGATTATGTTTTGTTTACCAAAATTAGCTTTTTCACCATTTTTATTTGTAAACTCATCACCCAACCAATTCCAATGCCTGGTTTTCATAATTGAAGTATCGACACCTTCGTGGCATTCAAGACAAGTGGCAGTAACTTCTTGGGGAGAATTAAAAAGACCCTCAAAATATTCTGAATGATCTTCTTGAGCATTAATAGTTATTCCAATAACAAGTACAGAAAATAAAGTAAGTAGTTTTTTCATAATCATTTATCTATTTATATTAAAAATCGTTTACAAAAAAATATGTTTTAAAAGGATTGTAATTTACAAATATATACATATCTATATCTATATGCTAGATTAACTTAATTGCTCATTTAATTGTCCTTTCTGATAAAAAAAACTAGTTGTATTGTAAGTATTTTGTGAGTGGGTTAAATACTTTTTATCGAATCGATTTTATTTAACCTTTAGCTAAGTTGTTGTAATTTTAATTGCTTGTCTGTCAGATTGTATTACCCTTGAATAATGTAAGAAATAACATGTAGTTTTATTCCTAAATGAACAATTGAAAAAATACTTTGTTTAAATATTTTGAAAGTGTCTGATTTCTATTTTAATGTTAAATTATATAAAAAAGAATTGACGGTATACATAGGATGATAATATTATAAACTTGCTGTTGTAGTTAAGCACCCCTCAGTCTATAAGAATAGGTTAATAGTTTGATGATTGATTAATTTATTTTGTGATTGTGAATGATTAGATTTTAGGGAACGGAATGAGGGGTGTTTTAACTTTTAAATTTTTCCTCTGAGTTTTTATAATATATCAAGTCGTTTTGCTTTTCCTTCCCACACTTTTTTGGCAAGCTCTTGCATGTCTTCCACATTATCAAATTCATCCATTATTTCTGTACCTAAAAGTGTTTCAATAATGTCCTCAATGGTAACAATACCAACCATTTCACCATATTCGCCTACAACCATTGCTATGTGTTCTTTTTCTTCTATAAGCTTATAGAACAATCTCATAATAGGCATTTGTTCGTTAACAACTTTTATTTCTCGGCTTAAACTTTTAAGTTTTTCACTATGCTTTTTCTCAATTATGAATTGCATAATTTCATCTTTTAAAACATAGCTGGTAATATTTTCAATATTATCTTTATAAATTGGGATTCTTGAAAATCTGATTTTGTCATTTTTTTCAAAAAAATCGTTAATTGTGATTTCTTCATTATCAGCAAAAACCACAGTTCTGGGAGTCATAATACTTTTCACAGAAATTTTATTAAACACCATTAGGTTTAAAAGGATTTTCGATTCTTCTTTCTTGAAAATTCCTTCCTTTACACCAATTTTAGCCATTGCATGAAATTCGGATCTACTTACCATATCTTGATTTTCATCTTTTTTTAGTTTTCTTGTAATAAATTTAGCAAGAATAATTACTGGATAAAAAGGTGAGTAGATCATTACTTTTAAAAAATAAGGTACAACAGGAGCAAGATTTCTCCAGTAGTTTGCTCCAAGAGTTTTAGGTATTATTTCTGAGAATATTAAAATTGTTAGTGTTAATATTCCCGATGTTATTGTTAGATATTCATTTCCCCAAAGTTTTTGTGCCTGTGCACCAACACCAATAGCTCCAATTGTGTTGGCAAATGTATTTATAGTTAGAATTGCAGCCAATGGCATGTCAATTTCATCTTTAAACCTTTTCAATGATTTGGCAAAAGATTTCTTTTCATTTATTTTCCCAGCTAAAAATGTCGGAGTTATACTTAATAGCGAAGCTTCAAGTATTGAACATATAAAAGAAATTATTACGGCAATTAAAAAATATATAATTAGCAATCCCATTTATTCATACTTTTTGTTAAATGTAATTTAATTTCTGTAAAAATTCATTTTATCAATATGTTTGTACACTTCCGCTGGAAGAAAATACCTAATATCTTTTTTCTTCTTAATAGCTTCACGAATAAAACTACTCGACACCTCAATTAATGGCGCATTTATTAAACAAACATTTTTATGATCCTTGAAAACATTTAAATCACAATTTGGACGCGGATACACATAAAGCTTGTACTGTTTTAATATCTCTTCGTAATTTTTCCATTTATGAAAAGATTGTAGACTATCCGCACCAACTATTAAGTTGAAATTAAGTTTAGGATTTTTCTCCGATAAATAAGTAAGTGTATCTATTGTATATGATGGTTTCGGAAGATTGAATTCAATATCGTTGGGTTTTATTCTTAAATCATCCTTTACGGCAAGTTCAACCATCTCAAATCTATCAAATTCATTCAATAAGCTACTTTTCTTTTTTAAAGGATTTTGAGGACTAACGATAAGCCAAATTTCATCTAAGTCGCTATATTCAACCAAATAGTTTGCAATTGCTAAATGACCAATATGTATTGGATTAAAAGAACCAAAATATAAACCTATATTCATTTTAAGAATGATTAATAAATTCTTTTACAGCCTTTTCAGATTCATGAATTGCCTTTTCTAATTCATCGTTAATAATAACGAGATCAAATTCATTAGCGAAGCTAAGTTCTTCTTTTGCTTTGTTAAGGCGTACTTCAATATCTTTGAAACTGTCTGTAGATCTTAGCTTAAGTCTTTCTTCAAGTTCTTCGATACTTGGAGGCATAACAAATATTGATAATGCTTTTTCTGGATATTTCTTTTTAATGTTTAAGCCACCAATAACATCTACATCGAAAATTACATGTTTACCTTTATTCCAGATTCTTTCTAATTCGGTTTTTAGTGTACCATAAAAACGATTCTCGTAAACTTCTTCCCATTCAACAAATTCATCTTTCTTAATTTTTTCTTTAAAGTCTTCTACTGAAAGAAAATAATAATCTTGTTTATTGATTTCATTATCTCTTTTGTAACGACTTGTAGCTGAAATAGAAAATTCCAGATCAAGGTCTTTTTCCAGAAGATTTTTTACAATTGTAGTTTTCCCTGATCCTGATGGTGCTGAAAATATAAATAGTTTGCCTTCCATTGTAAATTATAGAATGTTTAGCATTTGTTCTTTAATTTTTTCCAATTCATCCTTCATTAATACAACTAGTTTCTGTATGTCCGAATCATTGGCTTTTGATCCTATTGTATTAATTTCTCTGCCAATTTCCTGACCAATAAAACCTAATTTTTTACCATTAGATTCTGAATCATTAAGCATTTCAAGAAAATAATTACAATGATTTGAAAGTCTCACTTTTTCTTCTGTAATATCAAATTTTTCTAAATAGTAAATAAGCTCTTGTTCGAGTCTGTTTTTATCAAAATCTGGTTCGTTTAACTTACTTAAGTTCTCTTCTAATTTCGAAATTATTTTTTCTGTTCGTTGAATCTCAAATGGAGTTACAGCCGTTTTATTATCATCAATTATTTTAATTCTTTGTTCAATATCTTCTTTAAGAAATTTTCCTTCTTGAATTCTAAATTCGTCAAGCTGATCTAAAGCATGTATTACGGTCTCTTTAATTATTTTCCAATCGTCTTCGTTAATTTTTTCACGTTCAATATTTAGGGTGTCTGGCAGACGAATAGCCATTTGTAACAATTGCTCTGAGGTTTGAATTTTCAAATTATCAGCAATTGATTTTAATTGATTGTAATAATTTTCAACTACAGCAGAATTTATTGAAGTAGCTTTATTAACATCTGAAGTTTCATAGTAAAGAACAAATTCAACTTTTCCTCTTTGTAATTTTTTAGATACAATGTTTCTAATTTCAAGTTCTTTTTCACGATAAATTCCTGGTATTTTAGTATATATATCAAGGTTTTTACTGTTCAAAGATTTTATTTCTATAGTTACTTTTTTATCTTTTAATTCACAATCGGCCTTACCAAAGCCTGTCATCGATTTTATCATAGTATATTTTTGAAATGATTGAATTTATGCCGATTATGAAATAAAATGTCGCAAGAATGCTCCTTATATTTTTAAATCGGCATTAACCATTGTAAAGTTTATAAATTGATATGCTATATTATAAACTACAATTGGTATAATAGTGCAAAGGTAATAAAAAGTTAAATAGTTTCTAGTTCCTTGTTCCTTGTACAAAGTTTTTAGAACTGAATGTTTTTTAATAATTGTACTCTTGGAACTATGTACTTGGAACTTTTAACTATATAATGACTTTCTTTTTCCATTTCCCGGTTAAATAATATATGAATGAAAGCAAGAACCCAATAAACCATCCTAAAGGTATTGCCCACCAAATACCAATTTCATCAAATTCTCGGGAAAGAATCCATGCTCCGGGGATTCGAACTACCCAAAGCGCAATTAAAGAAATAAACATTGGGATGATGGTATCTCCTGCGCCACGCAAAACTCCCGATATTGTGAACATAGCAGTAAAGACAATATAGAATGGACCAACAATAGTAAGATATTCTTTTCCAATTCGAATAACTTCCGGATCATTAGTAAATAAATCAATAATAAAATACCCGAAAATTAGTACTACTGCAGATATTATAAGGGAAACAACGGATGACATTTTGAGTGTTGCTATAAGCCCTGCTTTAATTCTTCCAATTTTTTTGGCGCCTATATTTTGTCCTGTAAACGTTGCCAAAGCGGCTGCAAAGTTCATCCCTGCTAATGCTGCTAAAGAATCAATTCGTGCAGCCACCGAATACGCAGCAATAACATTAGTTCCAAAACCATTAACAATACTAATTAAAGCCATCATTCCCAATGCAACAAAAGATTGTTGTAGTCCGGTAGGTAATCCGATTTTAACGCTTTTCTTGAAAATTTCTTTATCGAATGATAAACCTCTTAATGCGAAGCGTACAACTTTATGTGTTTTATTTAAATAGATTATTGCTGTTAAAAAAGCTCCACCTTGAGCCATAACAGTTGCAATGGCCACCCCAGCTATTCCCCATTTAAAGACTAAAACAAAAAGTAAATCGAGTCCTATATTAATAAATGTGGAAATAATTAAAAAATATAATGGAGTTTTAGAATCACCTAAACCACGTAAAATGGAACTTATACCATTAAATCCAAAAGAAACAACTACACCACCCATAAAAATATTGAAGTAGGTTGTTGCTTGTGGAATAACCTCTTCAGGAAGTTTTAATAGTCTAAAAATTTCTTCACTGAAAAATATACTAATAATACTTGCTGCGATTGAGGCAAAAAATAAAAATATAAAAAGAGTATCAATTGTACGTTTTACTTTTTCAATATCTTTGGCTCCAAAGTATTGGGCAATAACAATTGTACTTCCCGAACCAATCCCAATTATTAAAGACAGAAACAAGAAAATTATTGGGAATGAAGCACCAACTGCGGCTAAAGCCTCTTTGCCTATAAAATTACCAACAACAATGCTATCAACAATATTATATAATTGTTGAAAAACATTACCCAATAGCATTGGGAGAGCAAATTTTAGAATCCGGGAGCCTTCTTTACCTACTGTTAAATCTTTCATTTAGGGTTTAGTATTGTAGCAAAACTGCTTAAATTAATTTAAGCATCAAAGTTTATAATGTAAATTTAGATTAACAAAGATCTTTGAATAAGGTTGAAAAAAAGGAGGATATCTAAAATGTCTTAATCATTATCATATTTTGACAAGCTCAATACGACAAGATATTGATATTCATCAAGTCATGCTGAGCTTGTCGAAGCATTTTACATTTTTAATTACTTTTTGAACCCCCTTTTTTATTAAACTCTTTCTAGTTTGACAGTAAAATGTCTCATAATTGGAGCTTCGTCTAAAATTCTAAAACCTTTTGTAATTTGATCTCTTCGATCGAAAACATTTTTTAGAGCAACTGCAATAACATCCATATGGTTATTTGTATATACTCTTCTGGGTATTGCTAAACGTAAAAGTTCAAGTGCAGGATAACGATTCTCTCGTGTTTCCGGATCACGATCGGCAAGTAATGTTCCAATCTCAACACCACGAATACCAGCTTCAATATATAATTCAATAGCTAATGTTTGCGCTACAAACTCTTCCTTTGGTAAGTTGGTTAAGAATTTCTTAGAATCAACAAATATAGCATGTCCCCCATAAGGTAATTGAATAGGTATTCCAAAATCAGTGAGCCTTTGTCCAAGATAAGCAACTTGTTTGATTCGAGTATCCAAATAATCAAATTCGGTACCTTCATCAAGTCCTTGAGCTAAAGCGTTCATGTCTCTTCCCGACATGCCTCCATAGGTAATAAATCCTTCAAAAATAATGTTGAATACAGTAGCTTTTTTAAAAACTTCCTCACTTCTAAGAGCAATAAAACCACCCATATTAACGATAGCATCTTTTTTACTACTCATGGTCATTCCATCGGCATATGAAAACATTTCTTTAACTATTTCTTTAATAGTTTTGTTTTCATATCCTTTTTCACGTTTTTTAATAAAATAAGCATTCTCGGCAAATCTTGCTGAATCGTAATAAACAGGTATATTGTATTTGTCAGATATTGTTCGAATATCTTTCATATTAGCAATTGATACAGGCTGACCACCCGATGAATTACAAGTTACAGTAAGAACTATGAAAGGAATTTTTTCAGAGCCATGCTCTTTTATTGTGTTTTCAAGTTTTTCGATATTTACATTTCCTTTAAAAGGATGATCTGTTTCTGTATCAAAAGCTTCATCAATAGTACAATCTATTGCTTTTGCTTTTCTGAACTCAATATGACCTTTTGTTGTGTCGAAATGCGAATTACCAGGAATAATGTCACCTTCTTTTATAGTTGCTGAAAAGAGAACATTTTCAGCTGCTCTTCCCTGGTGAGTTGGAAGGAAATATTCGAATCCTAACAGCTCCTTTATGGTATCTTTTAATTTATAATACGATGAAGCACCTGCATAACTTTCGTCACCAAGCATCATTGCTGACCATTGTTTGTCGCTCATTGCGCCAGTTCCGGAATCAGTTAATAAATCGATAAAGACATATTCGCTTTTTAAATTAAATAAGTTATAATTAGCATCTTTAATCCATTGTTCGCGTTCTTCCCGAGTACTCCTTTTGATGGTTTCCACCATCTTAATTTTATATGATTCTGCAAATGGAAGTTCCATGTTATATTAATTTTATGATTAACAAAATTGAAAAATTGATATTTGGAAATCGATAAGTTCTCTTACGAAAGAGAATACTAAAAGAAGAATGAGTCTCTCTTTTTAATATTGAGGTAAACGTTTTTTGCTGAAAATAATTCGTTCTTTAACATTTTTGATCAGCTTAATTTAATTTGTGGTACAAATATACGAGTTTCTAGATTAATTGCATAAAATTAAATATTTTTGTACAATTTTAATTCCTTAAAAGATAATATATAGTGATAAAATCCATTTTTATTTCGGGTAAGTTGTTTTTTGTTATTGTTCTACTCTTAGTTATTAATTTGAATTCAAATGCACAAAATCATGATTTGGATACTACAAGTATATTAAGAGAAAGAGACTCAGTAACAGATAGTTTGAACTCTATTTTAAATATTACAGATACTCTCATATCTGAAATTTATGCTGACACATCAAATCTTATTATTCATTCTGACACAATCCCTTCTGAGGATAGCATCGCTCAGTTTAGTTCTTATGATCAAATCCTAAATTTTGTTAGGGATTCATTGTATTTTGATGAGCCAGACTCAATACATTATGTTATTTCGAATTTAAGGAATGTGTTTAATAGTGAGTTGATTTTTTTAAATGATACTACAAAACAAGCTATTAATAAACTTATTGATTACGTTAGCAGTCGGGAAATTAAACCGGTTATAAGCTATTTGCAATCTGGTTTAGGAAAGTCAGAATTATTGTATGAGGTAAGCGATTCGTCTCAAAAATTATTTATTAAATCAATAAATAATGCGGTAGAATATTTAATAAATAGCATTCCAGAAGACTCAATAAAATTCATCGTAATTAATACAAATCGAGATTCAACATCATTTAAATCAGCAGAACAAGAGAATGATTCTATTCGTGTGAATTTATTTGATAATAGAGGCGAATATTCTGTGTTGTGGATAAAAAAGACGGACACAAATGTTTTTGAAATTTATTTGGAGGATGGAACGTATCTTGAAAAAGCAAAGCAACAGAAGGTTGTTAGTCATGGAGTTGGCTCTAAACTTATTATCCCTAAATTAAAGAATGTAAAAAAAGTTCAAATGATTATACCAATATGGAAATTTGATGGATTAGCAGATGTTAGGTTTAATCAAGGATATATTTCTCCATCTTGGGCCGAAGGAGGGGAAAGTAGCATAGCTGCTTTATCAATTTTAAAATATAGTGCAGATTATACTTATGGTAAAATAAGAAATTTTGATACTGATATTGAATACAGATTAGGTTATTTAAAGGCTGGAGAGAATGAATTGCAAAAAAATGATGATAAGTTTGAGATCAATGTAAAATATGGAAAGTCTGCTTTTAATAATTGGTATTATAGTGGAGTATTAAATTTTAAAACACAGTTTTTAAAGGGATACGATTATTCCAATGATACAACAATAAAAGTTTCTCAGTTTCTATCCCCTGCATATTTAGTTTTTTCTCTGGGTTTAGATTATAAGCCCAATAATGAGTTAACCATATTATTTTCGCCGGTAACATCGAAATTTACGATAGTAGCAGATACTATTAAATATGATCAAACAAGGTTTGGAGTTGGACAAGATGAGTTTATAAGAAAAGAGCTTGGAGCTTATATCAAAGCTATTTATAAAATCAAAATTAGAGATTATTTAACGCTCGAAAATAAAGTGAATTTCTTTACAAATTATGCTGATAATCCTCAGAATATTGATGTAGACTTGGAAGTTGACCTTGTTGTTAGCTTAACCGATTATATTAAAATGTCTATTAATGCACATTTTATTTACGATGATGATGTAGATATCCCTGTAATGGATGATGCAGGAGTGCAAGTTGGTACAACAAAAGGAGGTCAGTTTAAGGAGTTGTTTGGTATTGGATTTTCTTATGCCTTTTAAATAGAAGAAATTATTCTGATTTACTTAATTGAATAATGTATTTCTGAAGAAGATCTGTTTTAAACTTTTCTGCTCTTAATTGTCTCTCTTTATATTCAGCTCTAGATTCAGAAGGTTTTTTATCATCAAATAAGTTTGATGCGTCTATGTCTTGCTGAAATTCTTTTGCAAAGTAATAATCAATCAAAATCTCTGGATTTATTTCCCAAACATTAATTGTATTATCACTTGAGCCACTAATAATGTATTTATTGTCAAAACTTATGTCAATATCATTTACAGGTAAACTATGACCAAGAAATGTATATATTTCTTCACCGTGTTTTACATCCCATAATTTAACCGATGCATCGTATGATCCAGAAACAAGATATCGATCATCCTTACTAAATTTAATACTCATTACACTTCTTTCGTGATTGGTAAGTACATGGAAGATATCCATTGTCTCTAGATTCCAAACTCTAATATTGTTGCCACGAGATGAACTTGCTAAGTATTTACCATCATTACTAAATGCCAAAGAGTAAACATTACTTGCGTGTCCCGAAAAAGTGTGAATAAGATCGAAGTTGTCAAATGTGTATATTTCAATTGATCCATCTTTAGATCCACATGCAATTAAATTGTTAGCTTTCGAAAATGCAACTGCTAAAATACTTTTTTTATTATTTTCAAAAGTATGAATGGTTTTACCTTCAGTTATATCCCAAAGTCTAAAATTGTTATCAAAAGAACCGCTAACCAAATACTGGTCATTTTTTGATATTCCTACAGACCAAACTGCTGTTGTGTGTCCGGAGAGTGATTTAACATATGTCCCATCTTTATCCCAAATATTAATTGTTTTATCACCGCCACTAATAAAAAAATTGCCATTTGTTGAATATTCTAATTCGTATATTGTGGCATAATGTCTTTGGAGTGTGTTTATTACTTGAAAAGTTGAAACATCCCAAATTTTTATAGTTTCATCTTTTGAACCGCTAATGAATTGTTTGCCATCGGGGCTAAAAGCAAGTGAGTGTACTTCGTTGGAATGTTCTTTAAGTGAAGTTACAAGACATTTTTCTTTTTGAGCGTACAAATGAATATTTACAACGGAAATTAAAAGAAATAGAACTAATAATTTTAGTTTTAGATATTTCATACAAACAAAAAAAGTTATTGTTTTATCGACCTTTATCTACGAAATGTTTGGCTACAATCATACCGCAAGCGATAGTACCGCCTATGCTAATTCCAAGATTTACACCGCTTGCGCTATTGCTAGTGAAATTCTCCGGATTATTTGTCAGAATAAGAGTTGCTGTTGCTACTGCTAAACCTCCTGCAACATATAACATAAGATTATCATCTTTTTTTCTTCTTCTCTTTTTTAAATAGGCATAATCCATAATGCTGTTTGCTTCAAAATTCACAACTTCATACTTAAACTGCTGATAACTTTTGTTAACATTAATTTCAGTATTGTTGGTAACATTAAGCAATAATGCATTATTCGATTCCCCCGGACTTATTGAGTAAGATAGTTTGAGAAAGAATACGCAAAATATTAGTAATACAATCTTCTTCATTTTTAAATTGCTTTTTAAAGCAAAAACCTTCACTTAATTCAAAACTACTATAATTAACTTACTAATTCTATAATATAAAGATAAAAGTTATTAACTATTTGTTATGTCATTAATTACAGTTTAGAGTATTTGTAAAATTATTAACAATTTTTTATTGTTTTTCAACAGATTCCGCAAATATATACTCAAAATATAGTTTTAATGTTACAGTTGAGTATTTTTTTCTAAATTTTATTCTCTAACATGTTTTTAACAAGGTAATTCACAATATATTAAATCTTGATATAGATAAATAGGAACAAGTATTTATTATTTATATCCAGATATCCATAATAAGTTCGGTTATAATAAATACGGCAAAAATTACACTAGCTATTCCATTAGTAGTGAAAAAAGCCAGGTCTATTTTACTTAAATCATTTGGTTTTACTAAAGTATGTTGGTAAAATAATAATGCAATAAAAATAAAAGTCCCAATCCAATAAAATATCCCAAATTGTCCCAGATAACCTGCAAGAATTAAAAGAGAAGCTGTTAAAATATGTAATAATGTTGATGCTAATAAAGCCCCTTTTTTTCCAAAAAATACAGGAAGTGATTTTAATTCTTGTTCTTTATCAAAATCCAGATCTTGTAAAGCGTAAATAATATCGAAGCCACTAACCCAAAATAATACTACTAATGAGTATAATACAGGTAGCAAAGCAAATTCGCCAGTAACAGCTAAGTAAGCTCCAATAGGAGCAAGGGATAAGCCTAGTCCTAAAACCAAATGACAAAGTGAAGTGAATTTTTTTGTTAAGCTATAACCTAAGATTATTAAAAGAGCGATTGGTGATAATCTGAATGTTAAAGTATTTATAAAATATGTTGTAATTATAAAAAGTACAGAGTTAATAATTACAAATAAAAATGCAGATTTTGCTTTAATTATACCTGCAGGAATTTCTCGAATTGCTGTCCGTGGATTTTTTACATCAATTTCTCTGTCAATAGACCGATTGAATGCCATAGCTGCATTACGTGCGAATACCATACAAAGAATTATAAATAAAAAAAGTTTCCACTCAAATTCTGATTCAGTTTGGTGTAAAGCCAGAAAGTAGCCAATTAAGGCAAAAGGCATTGCAAAAATTGTATGTCCAAATTTTACTAACGATAAGTAGTTTTTAACTTTTTTCTTAGTTTTTTTGATCATCTTAAATAAATATTATTCAATTCGAATATCGGTTTAACTGCCTAGAGATAACTTGATTAGATTCTCTTTATAGATGTTATAATTTTCTTCGTCATAGCAAATGAAGTAAACCTTTTTGATTTTCTTATTTTGATTCAGAAAACTATTGACAGTTCGAATTGCAATATTTGAAGCCAAATCTTTAGGAAAACGATAAACACCAGTACTTATATTTGGAAAAGCTATGCTTGATAATTTATTATCTAAAGCTATTTGCAAACTGTTTTTATAACAATTTGCTAAAAGTTGAGATTCATTATTTATTCCACCATGCCACACCGGACCAACAGTATGAATGATAAATTTGGCAGATAAATTATACGATCTTGTTATTTTTGATTCACCTGTTTCACAACCGTTTAAAATACGACACTCGTCTAATAGCTCATGCCCTGCAGCACGATGAATAGCTCCATCAACACCACCACCGCCTAACAAAGTTTTGTTAGCTGCATTTACAATGGCATCAACTTCCATTTTAGTTATGTCGCCTTTTACAAGTTCTATATTTGGCATTTTTTTAGATTTTAGCCTGTCTGCGGTGAACTCAAAATTATCTTATTTGGGCTCCTAATTCTTTTTCAAATATCCTAATAAAGTTATTTGTAATCTTATCTATTTGTTTGTCAGTTAGTGTTTTATTTTCATCTTGTAAAATAAAACTAACAGCATATGATTTTTTATTTGCTCCTAATTTTTCACCTTCGAATACATCAAATAATGAAACTTTCTTTAAAAGTTTTCTTTCGGCTTTATATGCTAAATTTTTAATTTCAGTAAATCGAACTTCTTTATCTAATAATAAAGCTAAATCACGTCGAACTTCTGGATACTTAGGGATCTCGGAATAACGAATAGTGTTTTTTGTAGAAAGTTTTAAAACAGTATCCCAAGAAAATTCTGCAAAATAAACTTTACTTTCGATGTCAAATGCTTTTAATATTTTTTTATTTAATATGCCAAAGTTTACAATTTGATTTTTATTGTATTGGTAGCTTAAACCTTCGTTAAAAATGTCAGAAGAAACTTCTTCGCTTTCAATTTGATTTAGATTAAAACCTAATTTTTCAATTATATTTTCAACATAAGATTTTAATAAAAAGAAGCTTGTGGCTTCCTCATTGTTTATCCAATTTTCTTCGGTTTTATTACCTGTAATGAAAATCGCTAAATGTTGTTCTTCATCATATTTTTTAAGAGGGTTCTCGTTATCGGAATCTTTCAGATAATAGCAATTTCCGAATTCATATAATTTTAAATCAGCATTTTTTCTGTTTTGGTTATACATTACAGATTCTAATCCACCAAACAATAATGTCTGTCGCATTACATTTAAATCATTACTTAAAGGATTTAAAATTTTAACGCAATTTGTTGGCTTGTATGATTCCAAATCATTATAATAATCATCTTTTGTAAGTGAATTACACATAATCTCGTTAAACCCGTTTCCACTTAAGATATCCGAAATAGTATTCTGAATTTTTTCTCTGTCGGGTTTTGACGAATATGATAAAGAAGAGTTTACATGTTCCAATATATCAATATTATTATATCCGTAAATTCGTAATACTTCTTCAATTACATCAACTTCACGTTGTACATCAACCCTATATGTAGGAATCTCAAGGCTAAGTTTCTCGTTATCTTCAACAATAATTTTTATATCTAAAGATTCGAGAATACTTTTTACCTTTTCTTTTTCAATTTCTTTTCCAATAAGTCGTTTCAAATTTCTGAAAGTCAAATCAACCTTATAATCAGCAACTGGTTCGGGATAAACATCTACAATTTCCGATGAAATTTCACCACCTGCAATTTCTTTTAATAATATCGCTGCACGTTTTAGCGCATAAACTGTAATGTTTGGATCAGATCCACGCTCAAAACGGAAAGATGCATCAGTATGTAAATCGTGTCGTTTAGCTGTTTTTCTTACAAAAACAGAATCGAAATGAGCACTTTCAATAAATATATTTTTGGTCTGTTCGGTAACACCAGAAGTAATACCTCCAAAAACTCCGGCAATGCACATTCCATTATTTTCATGACATATCATTAAATCTTCGGCAGAAAGTTTTCTTTCTTTTTCATCAAGTGTTATAAAAGGAGTTTCTTTAAGTAAAGTTTTAATAATAACTTTATTACCTTCAATTTGGTCGGCGTCGAAAAAGTGTAAAGGTTGACCGGTTTCATGCAAAACATAATTTGAAATATCAACCAGATTGTTAATCGGATTTAATCCAATCGCTTTTAATCTGTTTTGCAACCATTCTGGCGAAGCGCCAACTTTAATATTACTTACAGTTACACCTGTATAACGAGGACAAGCTTTTTTATTTTCTACAATGATTTCAATTGGTAAGTTGTTATTATCAACTTTAAAAGCTTCAACTGAAGGTATTTTTAGTTCTGTTTTTTTGGTTAAACTTAAAAAAGCAGCTAAATCACGAGCAGTCCCAATATGTGAGGCACCATCAATTCTATTCGGTGTTAAGCCTATTTCAAAAACTGTATCCGCCTCTATGTTAAAAAATTCTTTTGCTGGCATTCCAATTTTTGCAGAATCATCTAAAACCATTATTCCATCATGCGAAGTTCCTAATCCAATTTCATCTTCAGAGCAAATCATTCCTTCAGAAGCTTCGCCACGTATTTTGGCTTTCTTTATTATCATTTCTTCATTTCCAAAGTAAAGCTTTGTTCCTACTGTTGCAATTACAACTTTTTGTCCTTCAGCAACATTTACAGCCCCACATACAATTGGTAACTCATTTTCAGATCCAATATTAACAGTAGTAACAGAAAGTTTATCAGCATTCGGATGTTTTTTACAAGAAGAAACTTGGCCAATTACTAATCCCTCTAATCCACCTTTTACAGATTCGAATTCTCCAATTCCTTCTACTTCAAGCCCGGTATCCGTAAGTATTTCAGAAACTTTATCAACCGTTAAGTCAGTTTCAATATAGTCTTTTAGCCAGTTGTATGATATCTTCATTTGTATATAATTTATCTATATGCTTTAAAACGAGTAGCAAAAATATAAAAAAATGGGCAGGAAATTGTAATAGTTTGATGTAATAGTTGATAGTTCAATTATCTTGTTTTTATAAGAAAGCTTTAAATGAATTCATTTTTAATTATGCACTTTGTTGAAATGAATTATAAATATTCTACATTTGTGTGTTTTTAAAAATTCTAATGTTTATGTTACTCATATCAATTATCTGAATCAAAATAAATTTTGTTTTTGTGATTTTGATAATACGTTGGAGCTACTGAGTTTCAGATAGTTCTTAAATAAATCAAAATTTGTGGTTGTTAGATATTAAGATTAACCTACACATAATAAAGTATTAAATGATAAAATAAACTATTTAAACTATTATTATAAAAATGGAATTAAACGAAGTAGATATAAAGTGGATTCAAAAATTTGAAAAGAAATGTTTAAGATTGGCTATTAATGGTTTCTTAAATGATAAAAATGCTTTGGCAGCAGTTTCAAAATGGAGAGAAGAATTTGCTCACAAACTTAAATCAGGAGAAAAGGCAAATATTATTTGTAATTGTCTTGAAATGACTGGATACGAGACAAGTGCTAGAAAACAATGGCAACAAGTAATTAGTGAATTAAATTCTCAAATTGGAAATGTTTGGATAATTAGTAACAATAAACTTTTCTTAGCTGCTGCAAATACTATGGGTTTCTTGTCAAAGTTTACAATAAAAACGGCAAGTTCTGAATCAGAAATTTGAGAAGAATAAACACTTAGTCTTATTTATTATTATTTTTTAATTTGATAATAGTTTTAGAGTTTTTATTCTTTAAATATTTATTATATCAAGTTGTATTTTAAATATGAAATTTTATAAAGCTTCCTATTTAATAACATATACTTCTATATTTTAAGAATTTAGCATAACATTTGATACTTCCTGCTATTTGAATATCTTTACACATTAATAAAATAACGATGAAGTGGAGATGAGTAAACCTTTAATTTTTGTAACAAACGATGATGGTGTTAATGCAAAAGGAATTTCAGCATTAATAGAAATGGTAAAGCCTTTGGGAGAGGTAGTTGTAATGGCTCCTTTTCATGGTAATTCTGGAATGTCGCATGCAATTACTGTAAAAGTTCCTATTCGATATAAAAAAATACGCGAAGAGGAAAATGTTACTGTATATGCTTGTAGTGGAACTCCTGTTGACTGTGTTAAACTGGCTATAAGCGAAGTATTGCATCGTAAACCGGATATCCTGGTATCGGGAATTAATCATGGTTCAAATTCATCAATAAGCATTATATATTCTGGTACAATGGGTGCAGTAATTGAAGGTTGTGTTAATGGAATTCAATCGGTTGGATTTTCATTACTTGATTATGCAAGTGATGCTGATTTTTCGCAAACTATTGAGTATGGACGCAAAATAGTCTCAAATGTATTAGAAAATAGTTTGCCAGATCTTACATGTTTAAATGTAAACTTCCCTCTTATTGAAAAAGACGAAATTAAAGGAATACAAATATGTAGACAAGCAAAAGGTTTATGGAAAGAAGAATTTGAGAAAAGAATGGATCCTCGTAGGGGTGAGTATTTCTGGTTAACCGGATATTTTGAAAATAATGAAAACGGTTCAACAGATACAGATGAATGGGCTTTAGCAAATAATTACATTTCAATTGTTCCGGTTGAAGTTGATTTTACTGCATACGATAAAATAGATTATTTGAAAAAATGGAATTATGAACTCAAAGATTAATAATATTAAATTGGGAATGCTTCTTGGAATAATTGCTCCGGTAATTACTTTGATAGTAATTTATCTGATTAAATTCACAGAATATAACTTTCAAGAATTAATTGATTTATTAATTGCAAAAAGAATTTTTACTAAAATTATAAGCCTTTGTGTTTTTCCAAATTTAGCATTATTTTTTTTATTTTTAAATAGGAATTATTACTCTTCTGCACGTGGAGTCTTAATGTCAACTGTTTTATTTGCAATGTTTGTTTTTATAATCAAATTCGCTTTGTAAATGAAATACTACATTATTGCAGGTGAAGCTTCTGGTGATTTACACGGATCAAATCTTTTAAAAGGTTTAAAATTGGTTGATTCTGAGTTAGAATTTCGATTTTGGGGTGGCGATTTAATGAAAGCACAAGGTGGGGAGCTGGTTAAACATTACAAAGAAACTGCAATAATGGGATTTGTTGAGGTTTTAATGAATTTCGGGAAAATAAAAAAATTCTTAAGCGAATGCAAAGATGATATCCTTCAATATAAACCTGATGTTGTAATTTTAATTGATTATCCAGGATTTAATCTTCGTATAGCAGAATTTGCAAAATCAAAAGGAATTAAAACCTACTATTATATTTCGCCTAAAATATGGGCATGGAAAGAATCTCGAATTAAAAAGATCAAAGCATTTGTAGATAAGATGTTTGTGATCTTCCCCTTTGAGGTGGATTATTTTAAAAAGCACAATTATTCTGTCGATTATGCAGGAAATCCTCTGTTAGATGCTGTTCAGGAAAAAATCGACGAAAAAAGTAGTTTGGATGATTTTATCAACAGAAATAATCTGGAGAATAAACCTGTCATTGGCATCTTGGCTGGAAGCAGAAAACAAGAAATCGATAGAAATTTGGGTATTATGCTTAAAATAATTCCTAATTATAAAGATCATCAGTTTGTAATAGCAGCAGCACCTTCTATAGAACATGATTACTACAATAAATTTATTGAAGGGCATAAGGTTAAAGTTGTATTTAATCAAACTTACGATGTGTTACAGTATTCAAGTGCAGCATTGGTAACATCCGGAACTGCAACTCTCGAAGCTGCTTTGTTTAATGTACCTCAAGTAGTTTGTTATCGTGCTGGAAACTTGACGTATTTTATTGCCAAGCAGTTTATTAAAATAGAATATGCTTCTTTGGTTAATCTTATCATGGATTACGAAGTGGTTCGAGAATTAATACAGTTCGATATGACGACTGAAATGTTAAAAAATGAATTAGATAAAATTCTTTTTGATACAGATTCTCGAAAAAGGATTTTGGACGCTTACAAAAAACTTAGAGAAGTTCTGGGTGGCACTGGTGCTTCAGAAAGAGTGGCAAGCTTAGTTTATAATTATCTTCAAAAATAAATCAGTCCAATTTTATTAATTGATTTTCGGTATTTTCATTTACATATTCAATTGTTTCAGGATTTCCAGAATAATAAATATTCCCGGAATTTAATATTTCAACTTTAAGGCTTTGACTAGCTTTAACGTAGCAATTACCAATACTTTCGGTTTTTACGGTAATATTTTTTGCTTCACAATTCTCGGTATTAACTTGAAGTGAACCTCTAGCCCAAAATGTAAATGTATTAGTATTTCCACTTATATTAATAATTCCGCCTGATGGCTCCGAATTTACAATATAAAAATTCCCACATATTATATCAATATCAATTTCAGAAAAATCTGTAATAGATAATATTTTAAGCTCTGGCGTAAGTATGGTGTTTTGCGAAATTACTTTGGATGGTGCATTTAATTGTAAAAAACGCAAGGAATCTACCGAAATGAATAACTCAATTTTATCGTAATCTCTTGACCATCGTGCCGAATTATTGTCGTAAATCGATAGTTTGTTATTTTCATTAATAAGAAATTCTAAATTGGGTAAAAGATTACTACCACCTTTTGCTTCAATTCCACATATAGTGTCTTGAATTAAATAAATTTCAAATATATCATTCACATAAATTTCATTAAAATCAGAAATATCTATACTTTTTGAAACAATATTACCTGCATCAAATAAAGCATCATCACAAGAAAAGATGAATAATAAAAGTATAATATAAATTAGATTTCTCATTTTTAATTCTTCATCCTTAATTTAATACATATCCAATTCCCCATTCAAGAAAACTGGCTTTTGCGTAATGCGATTTTAAAGTAAAGTTAGTAATGATTTTATTATTTATTCTGTAACGTAAACCAATTCTACTATATATAGGAGCAAGCACTTCAACTGGAGCATAAATATATCCTCCAATATTAATTACAAGAGATAATTGATCCATTATCATTTCGTGTCCTGCGTGTATTCCAATCTGATATAAATCAGTATTAATAATATCGGCCTTTTCTGTATTGGTAGAATATTGAATGTTCGTAGCATCAAAAAATATATCAGTTCCAATACTCCATCTTCTTTTCAAAGAATAATTTCGGTTATAATCAAATATTAAAGATGATGCATAGAAATATCCAGATTCATAATGCGATAAAGTCTTAATACCTCCAGCATATATTACAGTATATTCATCCCTGTTTTTAATTTGAGGTAGCTCCGTAAGAATTGGCTTGGGCCTTTCATTTATATGATATAAAATACCAACTGATCCTGAAACTGCATTTAAACCTTTGTTTGGGGACTCAACTTTCCCATTCGAAAAGTGAGTAAAACGCACGCCATTTGTTAGTAACAATTTCTTAGATAATGGAATCGACGACTGTAAGCTAAAATCAAGAAACATATTTAAATGAGAAGCAATTGCAAGATTTTGTGGATTGTCAATAATGTCGAAATGCTTAGTTAAGTAAGAAGCTCCAAAGGCAAATTGCCAACTCAAATGGGCTTTGTTAGAAGCTCCAATTATAGGAGCTTTTGCAAAGACGTACAATGCATTTGCATATCCAAAAACGTCATCGTTTCCAAGATTTGACCTGTAAAACCCAACTCCGTAATAAGGGTATCGGAACAATTGATTCCAATATTTATTTCCAAATGTTAGTTTAGTTAATTTTATATCAAATGTACTGACATGATCTTCCAAAAGATATTCTATTGATTTATGGTGTGGCATTATGAATCCATAGCCTAAATTGGTTTCAATGCCTAAACCTTTTTTTATAGATTCAGAAGATTGTCCATTAATAAAAAAAGGAAATATAAAAGCAATGATTATTACTATAAATCGTTTAACTAACATTTAACTATTTTCAAAGGATGCAGTACAAAATTAATATTTGATTTTGATTAAAAAATTTTAAGGCTAAATTTGTGTTCAAATAAAAACCAAACTATGTATACGCTTTTAAAAAAAGAAATTAGCGGATTTTTTAGCTCATTAACAGGATATATTGTAATAATTGTCTTCTTAATTATCAACAGCCTGTTTATGTGGATATTTCCCGGTAACAATAATGTCTTAGATGGAGGATATGCAAGCTTGAATAGTTTATTTTTAATTTCTCCATGGGTATTCTTGTTTCTTGCTCCAGCAGTTACTATGCGCATGTTTGCCGACGAGAAAAAATCAGGAACAATAGAATTATTACTTACGCGTCCTTTATCTGATTTTCAGATAATATTTGCCAAATATTTGGCAGGATTGATTTTAGTTTTATTTTCAATTTTACCAACTCTAATATATTTTTATTCGGTATATCAGTTGGGTAATCCTGTTGGGAATATTGATACTGGCGGTACTTGGGGTTCATTTATTGGTTTGTTCTTTTTAGCTGGAATTTATGTTGCTATAGGTGTATTATCTTCATCAATTACCGAAAATCAGATTATCTCATTTATTATTGGAATGCTTTTATGTTTTGTTGTTTATATTGGATTTGATTATATAAGCGAGTTAATCATATTTAAAAATATAGATGGATTTGTTATCAATCTGGGAATAAATGAACATTATAAATCAATGAGTAGGGGAGTTATTGATAGTCGAGATATAATATATTTTTTTAGTTCAATTGCATTTTTCTTAATAATTACCAAAACAATTTTACAAAGTAGAAAGTGGTAAAACCAATACTAATGAGAAAAAATCTAAAAAAACAAAACTTAACACAATTGATTATTGCTTTAATAATAATCTTATTTGTTAATTATATATCTTCAAATAAATACTTTCGATTAGATCTTACAACTGATAAAAGGTACACGCTTTCTGAGGCTACGCATGAAATATTAGATTCTTTAAGTGATGTAATTTATATTGAGATTTATTTGGATGGCGAAATGCCAATTGGTTTTCAGCGAATGCAAAAATCTATTCATGAATTAATGGATGAGTTTAGGGTTATTGCAGGTTCTAATATTCAGTATCAGTTTGTAAATCCCTCAAAATCAAATGATGAATCTAAACGTAATGCCATTTATCAGGATTTATACGAAAGAGGTTTAAATCCGACAAATGTTAAAGATCGTGATGATGAAGGTGGAGTAGCTGAAAAGATATTATTCCCAGGTGCTTTTATTACTTATAAAGATTTTGAAACACCTGTAAATTTATTAGTTAATAACCCAAGCCTCTCGGCAGATTTAAATTTGAATAATTCGATTCAATCATTGGAGTATGAATTTGTAAATGCAATTAGTAAAATTACTGCCACAAAAAGAAAGAAAATTGCTTTTGTCGAAGGACAAGGAGAATTGGATGAGTTTTATACCGGGGATATTACTCGATCATTAAATGAGTATTATGATATTGACCGAGTAACAATAAAAGAGCACGCAAATATTCTTGACACTTATGATGCCGTGATTATTGCAGGACCAACAAAGCAATATTCTGAGAAAAGTAAATTTATTGTCGATCAATATATTATGAAGGGTGGAAAAGTGTTATGGTTTGTTGAGTCTGTAAATATTAGCATGGATAGTTTATCGACTGGTGATGCTACTTTTGCTTTAATGAATGATGTAAATTTAGGCGATCAATTGTTTAAATATGGAGTTCGAATAAATCCAAATATTATTCAAGATTATCAATGTGCTGTTATTCCTGTTAATACTGCTATTTCGGGAGCACAAGCTAAATTTGTTCCGGCACCCTGGCTGTATTTCCCTTTACTAAATGCTCCTGAAAATAATCCAATCACTAAAAATCTAAATATGATTAAATCAGAATTCCCAAGCGATATTGATATTGTCGGAAATAATTCTGATGTAAAAAATAAAATTATTTTATCATCATCACGTAATTCCAAGCTTTTAAATGTTCCTTTATTGGTAAGTTTAAATCAAGTGAGCGAAACTCCCGATCCTATTACTTTTAAGCAATCATATTTGCCTATTGCAGTCATTCTTGAAGGGCAATTCGAATCGGTATTTAAAAATCGTTTAACAAAAGAATATACTTTAGGTTATGACTTTAATTTTAAGGAAAAAAGCGAAAATACTCGAATGATAGTTGTTTCAGACCTTGAAATTATTAAAAACGAAGTAAATCAAAGAGCTGATGGTATTTTTATTTCACCTTTAGGTTACGATAGATACACAAAGCAAACGTACGGTAATAAGGAGTTTGTTATGAATGCTGTTCATTATTTAGTTGATGAAAGTGGTATATTGGATATTCGATCTCGTGAATTTAAATTACGTACTCTCGATAAATCAAAGGTACTAGAGGAAAAGACCAAATGGAAAATGATAAATACTGTTCTGCCTATTATATTTGTTATATTGTTTGCAGTTTTTGTAGCTTATATCAGGAAACGAAAATATACTTATTGAAATACTAAAGATTTAATTACTAAATGATTGCTAATAAATATTATTTCAAATATATTTTTACCATTGGCTTTTTTCTAATATTTATATTCGATATTTTTTGTCAAACAGAAAAAGTTAAAACTTTTTACAATAATGGACAGTTGAAAACTGTAGGGAAAGTTTTAACTTATAAAACACACGAACATAAGAGACTTGATTGTTTTTCCAAAACTATAATTAAAAAGAAAGGTGTTTGGGAATATTACAATTCAATAGGTCAGCTTATTAGAACTGAAAAATATAAAGTTGTAATTAATTGCGATAAAAAAAGTATTCCTACTGGGAAATGGAAATACTGGAACGAACAAGGTGTTTTGTACCGGGAAGAAATATATGAAAATGGAATTGTTCATACTTCAAATATTGAGATTTTTAAAGAAACATTTCCAATTGGAGTAATTAGAATTAAAAATAAGAAAGTTGATACAATTATAGCTTTAAATGAAGAAAGTCAGAACTTGATAGTTAATGCAGGTTTTGAAATATATAAATATAAACCTGTAATTCTCTTCAGTAATGGAAAAAATAGAATTGAAGATTTAATTCCATATTGGATTACTCCAGGTGATTTTACTCCAGATTATTTTAATCCTTTTAGGAGAATTAAAAATTATAATATATTTTCAATTGATAATTACGAAGATGAGCAATTCTATAGTTATGTTGGCTTGGGTTTATATCAATACAATGAAAGTTATTCAGAATTTATTCAGGGTAAATTAAAAACGAAACTTGATTCAGGAAAGTTATATTGTTTAAAGTTGATTGTTAAATTAAGCCCTTATTCAGGCTATTCTATTGATAAAATTGGTGTGTTATTTTCAGATAACACTCCAATATTTAACAAAAAGAATGTAAATGTATATAAGCCACAAATTGTTTTAAACGGTTTAAAAAGCAATAATACTGATTGGCTAGAATTGTGTAATGCTTTCGTTGCAGGTGGTAGAGAGAATTTCATTACAATTGGTAGGTTTGAACATCATGATAGTATCTTAATAAATAAAATAAAACCGCAATATGAGAGTTTATTTGGTTTAGATCAAGCGGCATATTATTTATTAGATAAAGTGGAATTGTATCAAATTAATTCTATCTCTGAATGCAATTGCAGAAGAAAGGAAACTTTATTAAAAGAGATTAATGAGACAAATATTGAAATTTTTGACAATTTGCGTTTTGAAGATTTTGAGTATTTAGATACAAGTATGGCTATTATACTTACAAATGTAAATTTTGAATTTGGTAAATACGAATTATTACTTTCATCAGAAAAAGATTTACTAAAGTTATATAGTTATTTAAATAAGAATCAAAAAGTAAAAATTGAAATCATTGGTCATACCGATAATATGGGATCTAAAGAATATAATCATGAACTTTCTGAAAACAGGGCTAAGGCAGTTATTGAATGGCTTATGAATAAGGGGGTTGATCAAGAAAGGTTAAATTATATAGGATTCGGAAAAGAAAAACCATTATTTGATAATATGTCAGAAGAAAATCGGGCAAAAAATAGAAGGGTTGAATTTAGAGTAATAAATAACAGTAACTAAATCTCGTTTTTTATATATGAAATCTCAATTATTAGATAAATAAATATGAAATTGCACTATGAAAATTAATAAATCACTTATTGCACTCGTAATTTTATTTATAATCGCTGGAATATATTTCTTTTCAAATACGAAAGGATCACTTAATATAAGAAATTCTTCTTTTGCAATTGAAACTCCTGAGGTTGTTACAAAAATTCAGATTACTACGCCAAATAAAAACCTTTTGCTTGAAAAGGAATTTAATCAATGGAAAGTTAACGGTAAATACCAAGTTACAGATAAAAGTATAGGAAATTTTTTGACTACAATAAACAGAATTGTCGTATCAACTCCTGTTTCAAAAACTGAAAAAGAACAAGTTGCATCAATTTTAAAAGCAGATGGTTTAACGGTTGAAGTTTTTAAAAAGAATAGAACACTTAAAAAATATTATGTACGTAAATCAGAAATGAATAAGAATAAAACTTACATGATGATGTATAAGTCCTCAGAACCATTCATTGTTCGAATACCTTCATTTAAAGGCTTAGTGGTGGATTTATTTATTATTGATGAAAATTACTGGCGCGACAAAACAATTTTTGATTACCAGCCTCAAAACATTAGCAGTATTACAGTTGAATATCCCGAGAATAAGTCAAAGTCATTTCGAGTTATAAATTATAATAATGGAACATTTGTAATACAAGAACTTGATAATAATGCATTTGTCGAAAAGTTTAATGTTGATAATGTTGCTAGATATTTTACATATTTTCAACGAATAGTTTTCGAAGATGTTGTAAAAGGTATAAACCAAGGCAATACTGATTCTGTAATCAATTCAACACCTTTTAGTATAATTACAGTTGAGGATATTCAAGGAGTTAGAAATAAAATTGCAACATATAGAATGCCCTCCAAAAAAGGTGTGGATGAGTTTGGTCAAAAAATTAATTTCGATTATGATAGGGCTTATGCTTCTTTTAACAATAATAAAGAGCTTGTAACAATTCAATATTATATTTTTGATCCTTTATTAAAAGAAATTGATTATTTTCGCTAGCACAAAAATCATGGAGGCTTATTGTCTACTTGATTTTTTTTTCGTATTATTGATAATTAAATGTGAAGATAATATCGAATAAAATCATAAAAAATTTAAACACATATACAGATGAAATTTGTTATTTCCAGTACCGAATTATTAAGTCATTTACAGGCAATTAGTCGAGTAATTAGTAATAAAAATACATTACCAATTCTTGATAACTTTCTTTTCCAATTATCTGATAAGGAATTGAAAATTACGGCATCAGATTTGGAAACTACCTTAATTACAACAATTGAATTGGAAAATGTAACTGATGAAGGTTTAATCGCTATTCCTGCTAGAATAATTACTGATACATTAAAAGAGTTTCCTGATCAACCACTTACATTCGATATAAATACAGATACTTTTGGAGTTGTAATTACAACAGAAAACGGAAAGTATAATGTAGTTGGATTGAATGGTGAGGATTTTCCTCAATTACCAGTTATAAAGGATGATCAAAAAACTTCAATTAATTTAACGGCCGATGTGCTTTTAAGTGGTATAACGAAAACTTTATTTGCAACTGCCGATGATGAACTTCGTCCTGTAATGAATGGTGTATTTATTGAACTTGCTCCAGATGGCATGACATTCGTAGCTTCTGATGCGCACAAACTGGTTCGATACAAAAGATTAGATGTTAAAGCTGATCAGGAATCAGCATTTATTTTACCTAAAAAACCAGCTTCATTGTTAAAAGCAATTCTTCCTAAAGAAGAAAATGAAGTGGTTATGGAATTTGACGATAAAAACGCATTCTTTACTTTATCAAATTATAAGTTAGTTTCAAGATTAGTTGAAGGCAATTACCCAAGTTACAATTCAGTAATACCTACAAATAATCCAAATAAATTAACAATAGATAGATTAGAATTGTACAATGCATTAAAACGCGTTGCATTATTCTCAAATCAGGCGAGCAATTTAGTAAAACTTGATTTAAAAGGAAATCAGTTAAATGTTTCTGCTCAAGATATTGATTTTTCAATTTCGGCGAACGAACGTTTAAATTGTCAATACGAAGGCGATGATATGGAAATTGGATTTAAATCATCTTTTCTAATTGAAATTCTATCTAACATCGCATCAAGTGATGTGTTGGTTGAGTTATCAGATCCTTCCCGTGCTGGAATATTATTCCCTGCCGAAAAGGAAAACGCCGACGAGGACGTATTGATGTTATTAATGCCTATGATGATTAACGTTTAATATTATTTAAATGATATTTTAAAAGAGTTTCATGCGAAACTCTTTTTTTATAAGTAAGAAATAAATACAGTTATAATGGAATTAAATTTAAAAAAGCCTATTGTGTTTTTCGATTTAGAAACAACAGGTATTGATGTTACAAACGACAGAATAGTTGAGATTTCGCTACACAAAGTAAATCCTGGGGGGAATGAAGAAACAAAAACACTAAGAGTAAATCCTGAAATGCCAATCCCTCAACAAGCATCTGAGATTCATGGTATTTATGACGAAGATGTAAAAGACGAACCAACTTTTAATCTTATTGCTAAAGAAATTGCAAAATTCATTGAAGGATGTGATTTGGCTGGTTATAACTCCAATAAGTTTGATATTCCATTACTTGCTGAAGAGTTCTTAAGAGTTGATGTTGAAATAGACATGAAAAAAAATCGTTTTGTTGATGTGCAAGTTATCTTTCATAAAATGGAGCAACGAACTTTGAGTGCAGCTTATAAATTTTATTGTCAGAAGAACTTGGATAATGCACATAGTGCCGAGGCGGATACAATAGCCACATACGAAATTCTTAAAGCACAAATTGAGCGGTACGATAATTTAAATAATGATATCGAAGAGCTTGCTAAGTTTTCAACACATAATAAAAACGCTGATTTTGCTGGAAGAATTGTCTTCAACGATAAAGATGAAGAGGTATTTAATTTCGGTAAATACAGAGGACAAACTGTAGAATCTGTTTTGGAAAAAGATCAGGGATATTTCAGCTGGATGCTTAATAGCGATTTCCCACTTTATACTAAGAAAGTATTAACTGCAATAAAACTTAGGAATTTTAATAAGTAAATAATTAAAGTATCAAGATCAAAGATGTTAGTATCAAGACTTATTTTTAAAATTTAAAAATGGTTGAATATTTAACTCTTTGATTTAATTAATTTTCTGAGAACAAATAATACAATTTAGGTACTTGATACTTAAATTTATCATCTAATTATATGAAAATAATAGCTATAGGTAGAAATTATATTAATCATGCAAAGGAGTTGAATAATCCAATTCCTAAGGAGCCTATATTCTTTCTTATGCCTGATTCTGCGTTGATTCGAAATAATAAACCGTTCTTCTATCCTGATTTTTCAAACGATATTCATTATGAAGTCGAAATTGCAGTTAAAATTAGTCGTCTGGGAAAAAACGTTGCATCAAAATTTGCTCATCGATATTATAAGGAAATAGGTATTGGTATTGATTTTACAGCACGCGATTTGCAACAAAAATGTAAAGAAAAAGGATTGCCTTGGGAAATTGCAAAATCATTTGACGGAGCTGCTCCAATAAGTAATTTTATTTCATTGGATAAATTAAGTGATATAAATAATATCAATTTCAGATTAGAGATTAATGGTAAAGTAGTTCAAAAAGGAAATACTAGTGACATGATTTTTAAGGTTGATGATTTGATACAGCATGTTTCTCAATTTATGACAATTAAAATTGGTGACTATTTGTTTACAGGAACGCCTTCAGGTGTTGGTCCAGTTAAAATAGGTGATCGGCTCACTGCGTATATCGAGGATGAGAAATTGTTAGATTTTGAGGTTAAATAGTTTCTTTTAATAAGTCTTCAAAAAACATTTTTGTAATTAAATAACGAGATTCATGTTTCATATATAAATCTGGAAAATTCTTAAATGTATTCTTAAAATTAAGGAATCGCTTGTCTAAATTTATTAATACTAATTTTGGTAAATCGTTAATGTTTACACCTCTGAGTAAATAAATTTCAGTATACCTAATTACACCTATCATCCCATATGCATCTAAATCATCTGCATTACAAAGAATTGCTAATATAGTAGGTGTATTATCGTTTAGTTTGTACTCTTTATCATCATGCTTTTCAATGGCTAAAAGTATTTCTTCAAAATTATCAGGTTTAGTTAAATTACAATCTTCAAAATATTGAGAGCATATTTCTCTGCTTTCTTTACCGTGATTTTCGTTTGTAGTTTTTGTAAAGCCAGTGTCATGAAACAAAGAAGCTATTAAACATGATTCTACCAAATTGTAGTTAATATCGGTTGAAAGATCTAACGTAAAAAGTATTTCTTTTGCATATTCCCATACTCGCAAGTGATGAGTATGATCGTGCGAGGGTATCTTTTTATCTGTAAAAAGATTTTTGCAATAGTTATATAATGGTTCTAACAGTTTTTGTTCTGCATGTAATATGTTATTTTTTAGTTCACTCATTAATTATAAAAATAGAATTGTATGTAATCCCTACAAGAACAAAGTCTTAGATAAGAAAACGCCAAGAATGAGGCTTTCGTAGTTTTGATAATTAGGAGTTTACTATTGTAATCGACTGATTTCAAAACAAGAGTAACGAAATTATTGATGTTTTCTTGCTGAGACTATTTAAATAAAAAAGCAGAAAAGATGACTTTTCTGCTTTTTTAAGGAATTTTTCAATCTTAATTTTGAGATTGTGTTTCATCGGTCATTTTGATAGCCATATCTATTATTGTGGTGTCGTCAATTGCTACAATTCCTCCATCAGGACCTTGTCCAAAATGGATTCCTACAGATTCTCCTTCACTGTAATTTGTACCGCCGAAGTAATTCCTTACGGTTTCCTCATTCATGTTTAAATTGCCAGCAATTCTTTTTATTGCACCATGAGGTAACCGATCTTTGATTTTTCGTAACTCGTTGAATGTTAATGTCATAACAATATATTTTTTAGGTTAGACACGAAGCATAAAAGTACAATTATTTGGCGTAGAAAAAAATTTAAATAAGATTTTAACCAAAAATTAATGATTTTTAACACTAAGAAATTATGGATTCGGGATCTCTAACAATGTATACATCGTAGTCACCTAAAAATGTAAATCCGAGTTTTTTGTAAATATCAATTGCCTTTTTATTACTTTGATGTACTTCAAGTTTTATTTGATAATTTTTCTGTTTTGCAAATTTCAGTGATTCCTTAGTTAGCAATTTCCCAAATCCTTTGTTCTGATATGATTTTTTTACACCAATATGATGCAAATGAATTCGTCTTCCATCGAATGTCATCCACGATGAACCAAATACTTCATTTGTATCTACATTCTCAAGTAAAATAAGTTTGCCACCAAGCTTTACGCTATGCTTTATTGTTTTGGCATTATCTCCACGAATGGCACCTCCTAATTCTGTTTCTTCCCACAACTTGTTTAAGCTCTCAAAATCGTCATTATTGTAATCACGAATAATGTAATTTCTCATATTAGTCAGTTTTCATTACAGATATTTGACCAGATCTGTAATCAATTACTTTAACTTCTTGACCTTTATTTATAAAACCTATTTCTGATATAGCATCATATATTTCGTCATCAATTTCTACTTTACCGCTTGGACGTAGGTTGGTTGAGGCAATTCCAATACTACCGATTAATTCTTTTTGTTTGCTTTCAACTCCAATAAATCCATCTTCTTTCTTTTGTGTTGAATTTAAAACGATCCAAGAAAAGGCATGTGAGGTAAGCATCTTTTTACTTAAATATAGCGATAGTATAAATGATAAAAATATAGAAACAGAAACAATCAGTAATGATTTCAATACAGTTACAACAGCTTCTGTGGCATGAAATTCAAATTCAAAAATAATATTATCAACCATGCTTAATACCAAACCTGTTAAAGCTAATGTAAAACCTCCGATTCCTGCAATTCCAAATCCCGGAATAACAAATATTTCAAGGATTATTAAAATCAAACCTACAGCAAAAATCACCATTTCCCAGTTTTCTGCTAAACCTTCCAAATATAATGGAGCAAAGTATAATATTGCAGCCAAAACTGCTGCTCCAAGAGGGAATCCAATTCCTGGACTTTGTAATTCAAAATAAATACCGCCTACTATTAGCATAATTAATATACCTTGGATAGCAGGGCTTATCAAAAGACCAATAAAGCTTTCTAGTTTAGTAGGTTCGTATTTGCTTATTTCATAATTTTCAATTTCGGCGTGTATTAGCAGTTCTTTAATATTTTCAACTGTTGCTTCACTATATCCGTTTTCTAAAGCCTCGTTAGCTGTGAATGCTACAATTTGTCCTGTATCTGAAACATTTTCAATATATATTCTTGGATCAACCATTGCTTCCGCAATTTTTGGATCTCTTTTCCATTTCATTATAGTATCGCCGGTTTCAGTTACAATTGTATCTTTTCCGTGTGCTTCAGCTGTTGCTCGCATTGTAGATCGCATATACGATTGGTATTTTTCGGGCATTATTTTTCCTGTTTGGTCAACTACCGATGCTGATCCAATTTTGGCTCCGGTTTTCATATAAATTCTGTCGGCGGCAATGGAAATTAATGCTCCGGCCGAAGCCGCATTATTCACGATAAACACATAAACAGGAATAGAACAGTCAAGAATTTTTGTTCTTATAGAATCTGCCATATTTACCATTCCACCATATGTGTTCACATTAATTATAATATAATCAGCATTAGCTTTTTTAGCTTCATCAAAACTTTTCATGGTTTGTCGCCACATTCCAGGATCAATATCTTTATTAATATCAAAAACAAAAATATTGGTTTTTGTGGAATCAGAAATTTGGATTGTATCGCTTTGAGCAACTAAAATTGAACTGTGAAATATTATTGCAATTAGAATAATTAGAGTTTGTATATTTTTCATATTTCTTTATTTTTTGTCAATGTTGATTATATAATTTTTTAGTAGTGTCCGATAAAAGTATATGGACTAAAGTCCATCAATGAATTATTTTCTGTAACCCCAGCCTTAAGGCTGGGGTTATTCAAGTTCACAAACCAATTGGGCTTTAGCCCTATTATTTGATCTTATTTCGGACACTACTGATAATTTTTATTGAAAGTCTTTAGCATATTCTAAAAATAAATTCATTCCTTCAATTTTTTTATCATCAAGTTGATAATCAATGTTTTTTTCAAGATATGTTTTGGTATCTATATGATTCAATAAAACGGAGAAATCATAAGTTCTTATAACATCATCAATATGTTCAATTCCGTTTTTTAAGGCTGCATTAAATTCAGATTTAAAAGTTTCACCCAAATTTTTATTACTAACCCATGCAGCAAAAACAAATGGTAAGTCAGTGTTTTTAATCCATTCTTCGGCAAGGTCATAAACATAAGGGAAATTATTAGCAACAACTAATGCTTTATCACCAATAATAACTGCTGCTTCATTATCTTTAATTCTATTTTCAAATCCCTCGGATGTATCAGTCCACTTAACATTTATTTTCCAAAACCGTTTTGCAAGAATACGAGTTAGCATTACTGAGGATCTTGAATGATAATCAAGATATATAGTGTCAATCTCATTTAATGGTTTGAATGATGCTAAGATAACTGAACGTACAGGTCCTGATGCTCCAATGCAATAATCCGAAATAATTTCAGAGTGATTAAGTTTTGGAATCACTGCAACAGGAATTAATCCCAGATCAACTTTATTATCCAATAATTTTTGTGCACAAACCGATGGAATATCCTTGGAAAGTTCAATATGGTTTATTATTTTACTATTTTCAATTCCATAAATAAATGGAAGAGTATTTGTATAAGATACAGCTGATATTCTAATTTTTGTCATTTGCATAAGATTAAGCTTAACAAATATACAATTGCTCTTAATATTATAATAGTAAAGTAAATTGTTTTTGTTTATTTTGTAGTTGAATTTATTTTTACGCGTAATATCGATACATAAAAAAAAATATTATCATGAGTATTTCAACTTTAACAGCGATATCCCCAATTGATGGACGGTATAGAAATAAAGTAGATGAATTGGGAAATTATTTTTCTGAATTAGGCTTAATTAAATACAGAGTTTTAGTTGAGATAGAGTATTTTATTGCTTTATGCGAATCGCCTATCCCTCAATTGGCCGATTTTGAGAAAAAATTGTATATAGATTTACGTGACATCTACAAGGATTTTAATAATGATGATGCTCAAAAAATTAAGGATATAGAGAAAGTTACAAATCATGATGTTAAGGCGGTTGAGTATTTTTTAAAAGAGAAATTCGATGAGCTTAAAATAGAGAAATATAAAGAGTTTATTCATTTCGGTTTAACATCTCAAGATTTGAACAATACTGCAACTCCTTGTACACTAAGAGATGCTATTGAAAATGTTTACTATCCGGTTTATTATGAGTTATTAAATAAATTAAAATCTTTAGCATCGGAATGGAAAGATATACCAATGCTGGCACGTACTCATGGTCAGCCTGCTTCTCCAACTCGCCTGGGAAAAGAAATAAGTGTTTTTGTAGAAAGACTTGAGCGACAAGTAGAGCAGTTAAAATCTATTCCTTTTTCTGCAAAATTCGGAGGAGCAACAGGAAATTTCAATGCGCATCATGTTGCATATCCTGAAATTGACTGGAACCAGTTTGGAAACCATTTTGTGAATGATATATTAAAATTACATCGTTCTCAGCCAACAACACAAATTGAACATTACGATAATATAGCTGCTACATTTGATGCAATGAAAAGAATAAATAATATTCTAATTGATTTATCTCGGGATTTTTGGACCTATATCTCAATGGATTATTTTAAGCAAAAAGTTATTAAAGGAGAAGTGGGTTCATCAGCAATGCCACATAAAGTAAATCCAATTGATTATGAAAATGCAGAAGGAAATTTAGGTATTGCAAATGCGTTGAATGAGCATTTAGCTGCGAAGCTTCCAATTTCCAGACTGCAAAGAGATCTTACTGATTCTACTGTTCTTAGAAATATAGGTGTTCCAATTTCGCATTCAATCATTGCATTTAAATCTTTACTAAAAGGTTTGGGTAAAGTCATTGTAAACGAAAACGCTATTAAGGCAGATTTAGAAGAAAATTGGGCAGTCGTCGCAGAAGCAATTCAAACTGTATTGCGTCGAGAATCTTATCCTAAACCCTACGAAGCGTTAAAAGATTTAACACGTACAGGTGATAAAATTACAAAAGCCAGCATTCATCAATTTATTGAAAACTTAAATCTTTCAGATGAGCTTAAAGATGAATTGAAAAAGATTACTCCTTTTAATTACACCGGAATTTAATTTGACTTTCAGAAAATAAACTAAATTGTTTTACCTTTGGTTACAACCAAGGGTAAAATTATTTATATGAACAAGTTTTTGTCAATATTAAAGTATTTAATACCATATTGGTTTACGGCATTGCTAAGTGTGATATTTAATTTATTGGCTGCAATTTTTTCAGTAATTTCATTTACAATGGTAATTCCGTTCTTAGGATTACTGTTTTCTACACAGCAATTTGTTTCAAATCCTGTTATTTTTAAATTATCGGTTGAGGCTATTCGTCAAAACTTTAATTATTATTTAGGACAAATTGTAACAGATAAGGGACAACTTCAAGCCTTACTATTTATTATTCTCATTGTTTTAATTTCTACTATTCTTAAAAATATTTTCTTATTTATTGCTAAAGTTTTAGTTATTAATATTCGCACAGGTGTTGTTAAAGATTTGCGAAATGAGCTTATGAATAAAATATTGAATTTTGATTTAAGTTATTTTTCAGATGAGAAACGAGGTGATATTATTTCAAAGATGATAATTGATGTTAAAGAAATCGAAATATCAATTATAGCATCTCTTGAAATGCTTTTTAAAGATCCCATCTTGATTATTGTTTATTTTATTGTATTGATTTCGATGAGTATGCAGCTGTCGCTTATGGTCATTTTAATTATTCCTGTTTCTTCTATAGTTATAAGCCAAATTGGAAAAACCTTAAAGAAAAAAACGATACGTGGCCAGCAAAAAATGGGTGCCTTGGTTGGGATGCTTGAGGAAACATTATCTGGAATTAAAATTGTTAAGGCATTTAATGCTGAAAAATTAGTTGAAGATAGATTTAAAAAATTGAATCAGTTTTACAGTAATTTATTTAGTAATGTATGGAAAAGAAGAACTTTAGCTAATCCGATTAGTGATATCTTAACAACAGTATCAATTTTGCTTATTATGTGGTTCGGAGGGAAAATGGTTTTGAATGAAGATGGAGGACTTAGTTCACAAGTCTTTATTGGATATTTGGCTGTATTTGCACAAGTTATTAGTCCTGTCAAATCATTTTCAAATGGTTATTTTAATATAATAAAGGGATTAGCTTCTGTCGATAGGATTAATTCAATATTATTACATAAATTTAAAATTGCTAATATCCCAAATGCAATTGATATTAGTGGATTTAAAAGTAAATTAGAATTTAAGGATATTATTTTTACTTATGAAAATGATTCTAAAATCATTCTAAATGGAATTAATTTTACTATAGAGAAAGGTCAAACGATTGCTCTAGTTGGTCAGTCGGGTTCTGGTAAATCAACAATCGTAGATTTGATACCTCGCTTTTTCGATCCAACTGAAGGAGATATTTTAATTGATGGCATTTCATTGAAAGATTATAATATTAATTCATTAAGAGGATTATTTGGCTATGTGAATCAAGAACCTGTACTATTTAATGATACTATTTATAATAATATATTATTTGGAAATCCAAATGCTTCTGAGCATGAAATAATGGAAGCTGCAAAATTATCTTTTGCTCATGATTTTATTCTTGAAAAAGGAATGGCCTATGATTCTAGCTTGGGTGAAGACGGCGGTAAATTATCATTAGGTGAAAAACAGCGTATAAGCATTGCAAGAGCAATATTAAAAAACGCTCCTATATTAATTCTAGATGAAGCTACATCAGCATTAGATTTCGAATCGGAATTAATAGTTAGAAAAGCCTTAGCATACTTAATGAAAGATAAAACAACAATTGTTATTGCACATCGTTTATCAACAATTAAAAGGGCAGATAAAATTATTGTTGTTGATCAAGGTAAGATAGTTGAGCATGGAACACACGATGAATTACTAAAACTAAATGCTCACTACAAGAAATTAACTGAATTTGAATTCTTATAAAAAAGCATTAATATTATTTTTCTACTATCTATTTTCAGATTTAAGATTTTAAATCGTAAAACTGATTTAGATTATTGCTCACTACATATTCTATCATTCGCTTTTAAAAGCTTTATATTAGTGGTAAGCTATTGACCTTCTGTTACAAATCACTTAACCCGAAAAATTCATGATAAATGCAAATAATTGGATGTAATGTGTTATATTTAAAGTAGTTATCCAATAAATATAACTAACACAAAACACCCAATTATGAGGACTAAAAATACACTATTTTACAAGCAAAATCAAGCGTATATTGTAGATTTTTCAGCAGAAGAGATCAGTTCTGATACTCCTGTTTTTTTAGGTGAAAAGATAGAGCGTAAGCATCATTTAATAAGACACATAAGTAACTTAATTAATGACACAAGAGATAAAGATAAAATTACATATAGTAATGAGCACATATTAAAGCAGCGAGTTTTTCTAATGATGCAAGGTTATGAAGATGCAAATGATGTTGATCATTTAAAGCATGATCCTGTCATAAAAAATGTACTGGGTGGAGATTTAGCTTCACAACCAACAATATCCCGCTTTGAAAACAATATTGATAAATCCACTATTTTTAACATTTTATATGGCTGGCTTAATAAATATGTTGAAAGCTTAGCAGGAAGAAAACAAGTAATTATTGATATTGATGCAACTGATGATCCGACACATGGTACACAACAACTATCAATGTATAATGGCTATTATGGACAATTTATGTATAATGAGCTTTTATTTCATGATGGAGAAACTGGACAAATAATATTACCCGTTTTAAGACCAGGGAATAGTCATTCAAATAAATGGTATGTATCCATTCTAAAGAGAGTAATTAAAGCGATTAAATTGCAATATCCAGAAATAAAGATATTTATTAGAGCAGATAGTGGTTTTAGTAATGCGCCTTTCTACAAGTTGGCAGAAGATGAATCATTGTATTACGCTATAGGTTTAGCAACAAATGAAGTATTAAAAAGAAAGGTTAAACGAGCAGAAAATGCAGTAAGGCATTTGCATTTATCCCAAAAAGAAAAACACCAGCATTTCATAAGCTTTCAATATCAAGCTGGTTCGTGGCATGCTCCACAACAATGTTATTCAAAAATTGAAAGTACCGGTATTGGAATGAATGTTAGACATTTTGTGAGCAATCTACCAGAAAAAGAAGCAAGAGAAATATATTTTGGTTTTTATGTAAAAAGAGGAGATACTAGCGAGAATAGGATTAAAGAATTGAAAAATATGTGTTTTTCCGATAGGCTTTCTAATCATAATTTTTGGGCAAACTTCATGAGATTAATAATTAGCAGCTTAACTTATGAGATGTTTCTTATTATTAAGAATATGATCAGAAAAACAAGATTTAAGAAAGCTCATAAATGGCAAATAGATAACATTAGGTTATACCTTTTAAAAGCTGGTGGCACAATCAAAAAAACAACAAAACGAATCTATTTTAAAATATCTAAAGCCTTTGTTTATAAAGATTTACT
>JAQIBH010000120.1 GCA_027859205.1 Bacteroidales bacterium
ACAGGTGGTGTTTCAGCAAGTTATGCTATGATGGGAGATTTAAATATTTCTGAACCCGGTGCACTAATTGCATTTGCAGGACGTAGAGTAATTGAACAAACCATTGGAGAAAAACTTCCCGATGATTTCCAGACTTCTGAATATCTTCTCGAACATGGATTTATGGATTCAATCGTGAACAGAAAAGATATGAAAGATTATTTAAGTAATGTTTTAAGCTTTTATAATCGATAATCAAAAAATTAAAAATCTTCAAAAATATAAAAACGACAAAGGTTATGGGATTAGATGTTGATAATACAACAATTTTAACAGAAGAGAAAAAAATGACTAAAAATAAAAAATTGTCGGCATGGGAGGTAGTTAGTATTAGTCGGCATTCTAAAAGGCCTATATTGCAAGATTATCTTTCATTAATTTTTAAAAACTTTGTTGAACTACATGGCGACAGATTTTATTCTGATGATTTAGCCATGATAGGAGGCTTTGCCGAAATTGGAGATCAAAAAGTAATGCTTATTGGTCATAATAAAGGGAAAAAAGTAAACGAGAATATTGCAAGAAATTTTGGAATGGCAAAACCTGACGGTTACAGAAAAGCATTACGCTTAATGAAATTAGCCGAAAGATTTAACATTCCAATTGTTACAATAATTGACACACCTGGCGCTTTCCCTGGTCTTGAAGCCGAAGAACGCGGACAAGCTGAAGCAATTGCAAAGAACTTAACAGAAATGGCGTCTCTTGAAGTTCCTGTTGTTTGTGTTGTTATAGGCGAAGGAGGAAGCGGTGGAGCTTTAGGCATAGGTGTTGGCGATAAAATATTAATGTTATCAAATGCAATTTATTCAGTAATATCGCCTGAAGGTTGCGCATCAATATTGTGGAGAGATGCAGCATTCGCACCTGATGCAGCCGAAGCGCTAAATCTTACTGCAAGTGCCCTTCTTAAGCACGGAGTTATTGATGAAATAATTGAAGAGCCTGGAGAAGGAGCTCATACAGATTATGAAGCTATCGCCAAATTAATTAAAAAATCAATATTAAAAAATCTAAAATCAATAGAAAATTTAAGCGGTGTTGAATTAGTGCAAAGTAGATTTGAAAAATTCTCGGGAATGGGAAAATTCTCTGTAAACAAGTCTGCAACAGGCAAGTAAATAATAAAGAAGTTTAAATATAATCCGGTATATAATATTAAAAGCGGACAAAAATTTAATTAATATGGGAAATACTAAATTAAGAATTACAGATACTACCTTAAGAGATGGACATCAGTCTCTTTGGGCTACACGAATGCGAACAAAAGATATTCTTGATATAATTGAAACCATTGACTCCGTAGGATATTATTCCCTGGAGGTATGGGGCGGAGCAACCTTTGATGTTTGTTTAAGATTTTTGCGTGAAAACCCATGGGAGAGATTGCGTTTAATAAAATCAAAAGCAAAAAAAACTCCGTTACAAATGTTGTTAAGAGGACAGAATGTTGTTGGATACAAAAATTATCCTGACGATGTAGTTGATCGTTTCGTACAAACAGCACACGAAAATGGTATCGATATTTTCAGAATATTTGATGCTCTGAACGATTCACGAAATCTTGAAGCTGCTATTAAATCCGTTAAGAAACACGGAGCACACGCACAAGGAACTCTTTCATACACTACAAGTCCGGTACATACAATTGAAAAATTTGTAAGCGATGCCAAAGAGCAAGTTGCAATGGGTATTGATTCATTGTGTATTAAAGATATGGCTGGATTATTATCTCCAACTATGTCTTCAAACTTAGTTACTGCATTAAAAAAAGAAATAAATGTTCCTATTCAAATTCATTGTCATGCTACAAGCGGTATGGCTGATGCAGCGTATTTGGATGGTGTAAGAGCAGGGGCTGGTGCAGTTGATTGTGCTATTTCTTCAATGGCAGGATTTTCTTCTCAACCTCCTGTTGAAACCATTAATGCTATCTTTAAAGAAACCGAGTTTGATGTTGATTTAGATCTTGAAGCTTTACGGAAAATAAATAAATATTTTGCGGCCTTAGCACCTCAAAGATCAAAAGGAAGAGGTTTTGAGCCAATTATTGATTCTGAAATTCTTGTTCACCAGATTCCTGGCGGTATGATCTCAAATTTCCGTTCACAACTTGAACAACAAGGAGCAATTGAAAAATTACCGGAAGCATTAGAAGAAGTATCACGAGTGCGAAAAGATTTGGGTTATCCTCCATTAGTTACTCCTACAAGTCAGATTGTAGGAACACAGGCGGTTATGAATGTAATTACAGGTGAAAGATATAAAGTTGTTCCTCAGGAAGTAAAAAATTATGTGAAAGGAATGTATGGACGTTCGCCTGCTCCTATTGAGCCTAAATTTATAAAGCAAATCTTAGGTAATGAAAAACCTATTGATCATCGCCCTGCTGATGATCTTAAACCAATGTTACCTACTGCTACAAAAAATGTAGCTAATCCTGAGTTAATTGAAAATGAAGAGGATATTTTATCGTACTGCCTCTTCCCGGAAGTTTCTATGGAATACTTTAAATGGAGAGCACTTGCTGAGGATTTAAGACCAAAAACTCCAGCTGATATTGAGGTAGAAGAATTTGTTAAAGTTCCGGTTGCAGAAAAATAAGCTGCAGTAAATTCAGCTATTTCTGAAGCTGCAAACCAAATGCTACACCAGGAAGATTATGCAGGAATGAATGCTATATTGGACAGAGCATCGAGAATGCAACTTAACGAACTTGTC
>JAQIBH010000013.1 GCA_027859205.1 Bacteroidales bacterium
AGACAAAATAATCTATTTCTTGATACTTGGGGCTTGATACTTGATACTTTTTAACATGAAATCAGCAAGCGTCTGGCAAATAGAAGTTTAAGCAAATGTATTACGTCGAACTCAGGTTATTATTAATTATATTAGGCTTGAGCAGTAGGTCCACCAAAATTCATTGGCATAGTTGGACCACCACCTTCAGTTTTTCTTATAGGACCATGCATTTTCTCATACTTTTCAACATTATCTTGTAAAGCATTTAAAAATCTTTTTGCATGTTCAGGAGTTAAAATAATTCTAGATTTCACTTCTGCTTTAGGTACACCAGGCATAACTCTAACAAAGTCAAGTACAAACTCCGAACTTGAGTGAGTAATTACTGCAAGATTAGAATAAACACCTTGAGCAATATCCTCTTTCAAATCGATATTAATTTGACCTTTCTGTTGTTTTTTATTATCATCCATAGCTATGTTCTTTTTTAAAATTATTCCTTTTCTTTTGCAGACATAAGGTTATCATATTCTTCACGAGAACCGACAACAATTTTATCATAATCGCGTAAACCAGTACCAGCAGGAATTTTATGTCCAACGATAACATTTTCTTTTAATCCTTCAAGGCCATCAATTTTTCCATTAATTGCTGCTTCGTTTAAAACTTTTGTAGTTTCCTGGAAAGACGCTGCAGACATAAAACTTTTTGTTTGAAGAGCCGATTTAGTAATACCTTGTAATACCTGGCTTGATGTTGCAGGAATAGCAACTCTTGCATCGACTGGTTTTAAATCTTTACGCTTAAGTCCTGAATTTTCATCTCTTAATTTTCTTACTGTAACAATTTGCCCAGCTTTAAAAATTTGAGAATCACCTGAATCAACAATAACACTTTTATCATAAATCCAATCATTTTCATTCATAAAATCCCATTTATCAGCAACTTGTTTTTCAAGGAATTTTGTATCTCCTGGATCTTCAATAACAACTTTACGCATCATTTGACGAACAATAACCTCAAAGTGTTTATCATTAATTTTCACACCTTGTAAACGATATACTTCCTGTACTTCGTTAACGATATATTCCTGAACCTTAGTAGGGCCTTTAATTGCAAGTATATCTGATGGTGTAATTGCTCCATCGGACAATGGTATACCAGCTTTTACAAAATCGTTTTCCTGAACCAGAATTTGTTTTGATAAAGAAACAAGGTATTTTTTAATTTCTCCTGTTTTAGAAGTAACTATAATTTCTCTGTTACCACGTTTAATTTTACCAAATGCAACCTCTCCATCAATCTCAGAAACAACCGCTGGATTAGAAGGATTTCTTGCTTCAAATAATTCTGTCACTCGAGGTAGACCACCAGTAATATCACCCGATTTACCTACAGCTCTTGGAATTTTAGCTAAAATTTCACCGAGTTTAACTTCCTGACCATCATCAATGCTCATATGTGCTCCAACAGGTAAGTTATAAGTTTTAAGAACTTCACCATCTGCACTCACTAATTTCGCATTTGGATTCTTTTTCTTATCACGAGTTTCTATAATTACTTTTTCTCTAAAACCAGTTTGTTCATCTGATTCTTCTTTAAAAGTAATACCTTCAATTACATTATCGAAGATTAATTTACCTGCAGCTTCTGAAATAATTAAAGCATTGTAAGGATCCCAGTCACAAATCACAGTTCCCTTTTTAACTTCCTTGCCTACTTTCATATATAATTTAGAACCATAAGGAATGTTATGAGTAGAAAGCACAATACCAGTATTTTTATCAACGATACGCATTTCAGCAAGTCGTCCAATCACAATATTAACTTTTTTACCATCTTCTCCCTCTTTTGCAACTGTACGTAGCTCATCAATTTCAACTACACCATCATATTTTGCAACAATACTAGAGTCAGCAGCAATATTAGAAGCTGTTCCTCCTACGTGGAATGTTCTCAATGTCAACTGAGTTCCTGGTTCTCCAATTGATTGTGCAGCAATAACTCCTACAGCTTCGCCCCTTTGAACCATTTTACCTGTTGCCAAGTTTCTTCCGTAACACTTGGTACATACACCGTTCTTAGATTCACATGTTAATACCGATCGAATTTCAACCTGCTCAATTGGAGAATCTTCAATTTGTTTACCAATCTCTTCTGTTATTTCAATTCCATTACCAATAATTAACTCACCTGTTAATGGATGATATACATCATGAACAGTTGTACGTCCTAATATTCGTTCATATAATGTTTCAACAATCTCTTCGTTTTTCTTAATTGCAGTTGCAATCAAACCTCTTAATGTACCACAATCCTCTTCATTTATTATAACATCCTGCGAAACATCAACTAAACGACGAGTTAAATAACCAGCATCAGCAGTTTTTAATGCAGTATCGGCCAAACCTTTACGTGCACCGTGAGTAGAAATAAAATACTCAAGTACTGATAAACCTTCTTTAAAATTAGAAAGAATTGGGTTCTCAATAATTTCAGAACCAGAAGCACCAGATTTTTGTGGTTTTGCCATCAATCCCCTCATACCTGAAAGCTGACGAATCTGCTCTTTAGATCCCCTTGCTCCTGAATCCAACATCATATATACAGAATTAAACCCTTGATTATCAGTCGATAATTTCGTCATCAAAGTTTGGGTCAATTTTGCGTTAATATGTGTCCATATATCAATAATCTGATTATAACGTTCGTTGTTCGTAATGAAACCCATATTATAGTTGTTCAATACTTCCTCAACCTGCGCATAACCATCATTTACTAATTCCTCTTTTTCTTTTGGAATAATAACATCATCAAGGTTAAATGATAATCCACCTCTAAATGCAGTTTGATATCCTAAATGTTTAATATTATCAAGAAATTTAGCGGTTACATCAGTACCAGTATTCTTAAGTATATTACCAATAATATCTCTTAATGATTTCTTTGTTAATAATTCATTTATATAACCAACCTCCTTTGGAACAAACTCATTAAATATAACTCGTCCAACAGTAGTTTCAATCAAACGAATAACAGGTTTTCCATCAACTATATCATGCGTTTTAACCTTTATACTTGCATGCATTGCTACAGCACCTTCATTATATGCTATTGTAACTTCTTCCGGAGAATAAAATGTTAAACCTTCACCTTTAACTCCTGGTCTTTGTTTTGTAATATAATATAAACCAAGAACCATATCCTGAGAAGGAACAGTAACAGGAGCTCCGTTTGCAGGATTCAAAATATTATGAGAAGCAAGCATTAACATTTGAGCTTCTAAAATAGCAGCATTACCCAAAGGTAAGTGAACAGCCATTTGGTCTCCATCAAAGTCGGCATTAAATGCAGTACAAACAAGTGGATGCAACTGAATCGCTTTACCTTCAATCAATTTTGGCTGAAATGACTGAATACCTAAACGGTGCAATGTTGGAGCACGGTTAAGCATTACAGGATGCCCTTTCATAATGTTTTCTAAAATATCCCAAACAACAGGGTCCTTTCGGTCGACAATTTTCTTAGCCGACTTAACAGTCTTCACAATACCTCTTTCAATTAATTTTCTGATGATGAAAGGCTTGTATAATTCAGCGGCCATATCTTTAGGTATACCACATTCGTGCAGCTTTAATTCTGGACCAACAACAATTACCGAACGTGCAGAATAATCAACACGTTTACCAAGTAAATTCTGACGAAATCGTCCTTGTTTTCCTTTTAAGCTATCACTTAATGATTTTAATGGTCTATTTGAATCTGTTTTAACAGCATTTGATTTTCTTGAATTGTCAAATAATGAATCAACAGCTTCTTGTAACATACGTTTTTCATTACGTAATATTACCTCTGGAGCCTTTATTTCAATTAGACGTTTAAGTCTATTGTTTCTAATAATAACTCTTCTATAAAGATCATTCAAGTCAGATGTAGCAAATCGGCCACCATCAAGAGGCACAAGAGGACGTAGTTCAGGTGGAATTACTGGCACAACTTTTACTACCATCCATTCCGGTTTGTTTATTCCTTTTGAAGCTCTGAATGCTTCAACAACACGTAATCTTTTTAAAGCTTCGTTTTTACGTTGTTGAGAAGTCTCTGTATTTGCACTATGACGAAGTGAATAAGACATTTCATCCAAATCCAATCTTCCTAACAATCTAAAAAGAGCATCTGCTCCCATGTCTGCTATAAATTTATTTGGATCTGAATCATCTAAATGTTGATTGTCTTTAGGTAATGACTCTAGAATATCAAGATACTCTTCTTCTGTTAAGAAATCTAAATACTTAATGCCTTCTTCAGCCTTAATACCTGGATTAATAACAACATATCTCTCATAATAAATTATTGTATCAAGCTTTTTAGTTGGCAATCCAATTAGATAACCAATCTTATTTGGTAAAGATTTAAAATACCAAATATGTGCTACAGGAACAACTAAAGAAATATGACCCATTCTTTCACGACGCACCTTTTTCTCTGTAACCTCAACTCCACAACGGTCGCAAACAATTCCTTTATACCTGATTCGTTTGTATTTTCCGCAATGACATTCATAATCTTTAACAGGACCAAATATCCTTTCACAGAACAAACCATCGCGTTCCGGCTTATATGTTCTATAATTAATTGTCTCAGGCTTCAAAACCTCTCCACTTGAACTTTCAAGAATTTCTTCTGGAGAAGCTAAACCTATAGAGATTTTTGTAAAATTACTCTTTACCTTATTATCTCTTCTGAATGACATATAGATGTATATTAAATATGTAAGTAAAAATAAAAATCGTAAGGATGTTGGGAGTTACCCAACATCCATCTTATATTAGTTAGTCGAGATTCACGCTAAGTCCTAATCCTCTTAACTCATGTAACAATACGTTAAGGGATTCCGGAATACCAGGCATTGGCATTGCTTCTCCCTTTACAATAGCTTCATATGCTCTTGCTCTACCATTAACATCATCAGATTTAATAGTTAAGATTTCCTGGAGAATGTTCGATGCTCCAAATGCTTCAAGAGCCCAAACTTCCATTTCACCAAAACGCTGACCACCAAACTGAGCTTTACCTCCAAGTGGTTGCTGAGTAATTAATGAATATGGTCCAATTGAACGCGCATGCATCTTATCTTCAACCATATGGCCTAATTTAAGCATATAGATTACCCCAACCGTAGCAGGTTGGTGGAATTTTTCACCAGTTCCTCCATCATATAAATATGCTTTACCATATGCTGGTACACCAGCTTTATCGGTATATTCAGTAATCTGTTCTAAAGTTGCACCATCGAAAATTGGAGTGGAAAATTTCAAACCTAATTTTTGACCTGCCCAACCAAGTACGGATTCATAAATCTGACCTAAGTTCATCCTTGAAGGTACACCTAACGGATTAAGTACAATATCTACAGGAGTTCCATCCTCTAAAAATGGCATATCTTCAACACGTACAATTCTAGCAACAATACCTTTGTTTCCATGTCGACCAGCCATTTTATCACCAACTGTAACTCTTCGTTTTTTAGCAATATAGACTTTTGCCATTTGAATAATTCCGGTTGGCAGCTCATCTCCAATACTTACATTATACTTTTTACGCTTTAAATGAGAATCCGTCTCTTTTCGTTTTATTGTATAATTATGTAATAATTTTTTGATGATCTCATTCTTAGCTTTATCCGTTGTCCACTTGTTTGCATTTACATTTAGAAAATCTAATTCTTGCAACATTTTAATAGTGAACTTTGTTCCCTTAGGAATTATATCAACGTTATAGAAATCTTTAACACCTTGCGAAGTTTTTCCATTAACAAGAATAAAAAGTTTATCAACCAATTTTTGTGTAAGTTGATCAATCTTTAAATCAAATTCTTTATCAATAGCCTCTAATTCGACCTTATCAGTATTTTTAGATTTCTTATCTTTTATTGCTCTAGAGAACAATTTTTTATTGATAACAACACCTTTTAAGGATGGCGATGCTTTTAATGAAGCATCTTTAACATCTCCTGCTTTATCACCAAAAATTGCACGTAAAAGTTTTTCTTCTGGTGAAGGATCTGATTCTCCTTTAGGAGTAATTTTACCAATTAAAATATCGCCAGGTTTAACATGAGCACCAATTCTGATTAATCCATTCTCGTCAAGATCTTTAGTAGCTTCTTCACTTACGTTTGGAATATCAGCAGTTAATTCTTCTAAACCTCGTTTTGTATCTCTAACTTCAAGAGTATATTCATCAATATGTATTGATGTAAATACATCATTCTTAACAACATTTTCAGAAATTACTATTGCATCCTCAAAGTTATAACCTTTCCAAGGCATAAAAGCAACTTTAAGATTACGACCTAAAGCTAACTCTCCTTTTTCTGTTCCATAACCCTCAGTTAAAATTTGGCCTTTTACAACTTCAAAACCTTTTTTTACAATTGATCGTAGATTAATGCATGTATTCTGATTTGTTTTTGCGAATTTAAGAAGCTTATATCGTTTGATATCATCATCAAAACTGATAAATCTATCTTCCTCGCTTCTTTCGTATCTAATTACTATCTCTTCTGAATCGACATATTCAACAACACCTGTACCTTCAGCAACAACTTGAATTCTTGCATCGCTAATAACGTGTTCTTCTAGACCTGTTCCAACAATAGGAGATTCCGGCTGCAATAAAGGAACTGCCTGACGCATCATATTAGATCCCATTAACGCACGGTTTGCATCATCGTGTTCTAAGAACGGAATTAATGATGCTGCAATTGATGCAATCTGATTAGGTGCAACATCCATTAATACAACTTCTTCAGGGGTTGCAAGTGGGTAATCAGCATCTAATCTTGTTTTTATTCTTGGGTTAATAAATTTACCATCGTCTGCAATTGGAGCATTTGCTTGCGCAATTATTATTCCTTCTTCTTCTTCTGCACTTAAAAAAGTTACAGCTGCATCATCTAAACCAACTTTACCATCTATAACTTTTCGGTAAGGAGTTTCAATAAACCCAAGTTTATTTATTTTAGCAAATACACATAAAGACGAAATAAGACCAATGTTTGGACCCTCGGGTGTTTCAATTGGACATAATCTTCCATAATGTGTATAATGAACATCTCTTACTTCGAAACCAGCTCTTTCTCTAGATAAACCACCTGGCCCTAACGCCGACATACGACGTTTATGAGTCATTTCCCCAAGAGGATTGGTTTGATCCATAAATTGAGATAACTGATTTGTTCCAAAAAATGAGTTAATTACTGATGATAATGTTTTTGAATTTATTAAGTCAATTGGTGTAAATACTTCATTATCTCTAACATTCATTCGCTCGCGTATAGTTCTTGCCATACGTGCTAAACCAACACCAAATTGATTAGATAATTGCTCCCCTACCGTACGTACTCTACGATTACTTAGGTGATCAATATCATCAACATCAGTTTTTGAGTTAATTAACTCAATCAAATATTTTATAATTTGAATAATATCATCCTTGGTAAGAACTTTAGTATCAACCGGCGTTTCTAGTTTAAGTTTTTTATTTAATCTGAATCGACCAACGTCACCAAGATCATACCTTTTATCTGAGAAGAATAATTTATCAATAACATCACGAGCTGTAGCTTCGTCTGGTGGCTCAGAATTTCGTAATTGTCTATAAATATGTAAGACAGCTTCTTTTTCTGAATTACATGGATCTTTTTGTAAAGTATTATAGATAATTGCAAAATCTGTTAAATTCTGATCTTCTTTATGAAGTAAAATAGTTTTAGCTCCAGAATCTACAATTTGATCAACATGATCAGCTTCAATTACTATTTCACGATCAATTATTACTTCGTTTCTTTCAATGGAAACAACTTCTCCAGTATCTTCGTCAACGAAATCTTCAACCCACGATTTAAGAACACGTGCTGCCAATTTTCGTCCAACACACTTTTTCAATCCCGATTTAGAAACTTTAATTTCGTCTGCTAAATTGAAAATCTCAAGAATATCTTTATCACTTTCATAGCCAATGGCTCTTAAAAGGGTGGTTACAGGTAATTTCTTTTTACGATCAATGTAAGCATACATAACACTATTAATGTCGGTTGCAAATTCGATCCAAGAACCACGGAAAGGAATTATTCTTGCTGAATATAATTTAGTTCCATTTGCATGTAAACTCTGACCAAAGAAAACACCCGGTGAACGATGTAATTGAGAAACAATAACACGCTCCGCACCGTTAATAACAAATGTTCCTCTGTCAGTCATATATGGAACTGTGCCAAGATATACATCCTGGATAACTGTATCGAAATCCTCATGTTCAGGATCAGTACAATACAGTTTAAGTTTTGCTTTTAAGGGTACACTATAAGTTAATCCTCTTTCAACACATTCTTCAATTGAATACCTAGCTGGATCAATATAATAATCAATAAACTCTAAAACAAAGTTATTACGAGTATCTGTGATAGGAAAATTATCACTAAAAACTTGATGTAAACCTTCTTTTTTTCGTTCGTCTGCTGTGGAATTCTGTTGAAAAAAATCTTGATAAGACTTTAACTGTACTTCAAGAAAATCAGGGTAATCCAACTGATTTTTTGCTGAAGCAAAACTAATTCTTTTATTTAATACATTTGAAGCCATAAACTATATAATTAATTGAACTCAAATACTTTAGATAATAAAAAGGCCTAGAGTCTCATTAACGAGACCCTAAACCCTGTAAGCTAGTATGTTAGATCAATCCTATTTAAGTTCAACTTCTGCCCCTGCTTCTTCTAATTGTTGTTTAAGTGAATCTGCCTCTTCTTTTGATACGCCCTCTTTAATTGCTTTTGGTGCGCTATCAACTACTTCTTTAGCTTCTTTTAATCCTAAACCCGTTAATTCCTTAACTAATTTTACGATTTGTAATTTAGCTCCACCTGGTGCTTTTAAAACAACATCAAATTCAGTTTGTTCAACTTCACCATCAGCTTCAGCTACAGGACCAGCAACAGCAACAGCTGCAGCGGCAGGCTCAATACCATATTCATCTTTTAATATGTTTGCTAATTCATTAACCTCTTTTACAGTTAAATTAACCAGTTGTTCTGCAAACGCTTTTAAATCTGCCATTTTTCCTTATTTTTAAAATTAAATTAATTATTCTTATTTATTCTTTTCTATCAGATAGTGTCTCAACAACACCTGCCAAAATATTATTTCCGGACTTTAATTGTGAAATTACTGTTTTCATTGGCGATTGTAATAATCCAATAAGATCACCCAGTAATTCATTTTTAGACTTAATATTTACTAAGTTTTCTAATTGATCGTCACCAATATAAACAGCTTCTTCTACATAGGCTGCTTTAATAAGTGGTTTTTCAAATTTCTTACGAAATTCTTTGATCACTTTAGCTGGCGAATTACCAGTCTCAGTAAACATTATAGCGGTAGACCCATTTAAAACATTGTAAAACTCCTCTACCTTGTAGTCAGTTTTTTCCAATGCTCTTTTTAGAAGGGTGTTTTTAACAACCAACATTTTTATCTTACTTTCAAAACACCGTCTACGCAATAAGCTTGTTGCTTCTGCGTTTAACTCGCTTGAATCAGTCAGATAAAAATGAGGAGAATCATTTAATTGATCAACTAGGTTGTTAACTATGATTTCTTTCTCTTCGCGTTTCATAATCAATATTTTTTCTCTAATTTCTGGACCTTAAATAGATTTTGTATCTATTTTAATTCCCGGACTCATTGTGCTTGAAATATATACACTCTGTATATACGTACCTTTTGCAGCCGATGGTTTTAATTTATTAACCATATTTACAAATTCACGTACATTCTCAACTATTTTATTAGGTTCGAATGATACTTTTCCTACAGCAGAATGAATAATACCAAATTTATCAACTTTAAAATCGATTTTACCCTTTTTAACCTCATCAACTGCTTTTCCTACTTCCATAGTAACAGTTCCGGTTTTTGGGTTTGGCATTAATCCTCTTGGCCCTAGAATACGTCCTAGTTGTCCAACTTTAGCCATTACAGGAGGCATAGTGATTATTACATCAACATCAGTCCATCCTTTTTTAATTTTCTCAATATACTCATCTAATCCAACGAAATCGGCTCCTGCAGCTTTAGCTTCTTCTTCCTTTTCAGGAGTACATAAAACCAAAACTTTAAATGTTTTACCAGTACCATGAGGTAATGTTACAACACCACGAACCATTTGGTTAGATTTTTTTGGATCAATTCCTAATCGTACATTAACATCAACAGAAGCGTCAAATTTTGTTGTTGTCACTTCTTTAACAAGGGTGGCAGCTTCTTCTAAGCTGTATTGCTTGCCTATATCGATCTTTTCCTGAACGATTTTTCTATTTTTAGTAAGTTTTGTCATAACTTCTTTCGAGATATTATAGATAATTAATTACCCGGGAATTTACCTTTTACAGTGATACCCATACTTCTGGCAGTACCAGCAACCATCTTCATTGCTGATTCAACAGTAAAGGCGTTTAAATCTTGCATCTTTTCTTCAGCAATTGTTTTCACTTGATTCCAAGTAACAGAAGCTACTTTTAATCTGTTAGACTCTGCTGATCCAGATTTAAGTTTTACTGTTTCTAATAATTGAACAGCTACCGGAGATGTTTTTGTAACAAAATCAAATGATTTGTCACCATAAACAGTTATAATTACAGGGACAACCTTACCGGCTCTATCCTGTGTACGTGCGTTAAACTGTTTACAGAACTCCATAATATTTACACCTTTAGCACCCAACGCTGGTCCTACCGGAGGAGACGGATTTGCGGCTCCACCTTTAATTTGTAATTTAATTAATCCAGCAATTACTTTAGCCATAATCTTAATTTGTTCTTAATAATTTACTCTTTTTCAACCTGCATAAAACTTAATTCTAATGGTGTTTTTCTTCCGAAAATTTTAACCATAACCTTAAGTTTTTTCTTCTCATCATTTACTTCTTCGATAATTCCGTTAAAACTATTAAACGGGCCATCGATCACTTTAACTGTTTCACCAACAAAAAATGGAACGTTGATTTCTTCATCGCTCTCGGCAAGTTCATCGACCTTACCAAGTATACGATTAACTTCAGACTGACGAAGAGGTGTTGGACTATCACCTTCTGACTCGAGGAAGCCTATTACATTTGGTATACCTTTCAGAATATGTGTAATTTCTCCAACTAAGACGGCCTCAATAAGAATGTAACCAGGGAAAAAACTTCGTTCTTTACTAATTTTTTTCCCATTCCTAATTTGGTAGACTTTTTCTGTTGGAATTAATACCTGAGAAATATACTCCTGCAAATTGAGTCGTGAAATTTCGCTCTCTATGTATTCCTTTACTCTTTTTTCTTTCCCGCCAATAGCACGGAGAACATACCATTTCTTAACAACTTCAGTCATTTCGTTCCTTAATTAATAAAACACACTATAAATTAAGTCCATTAAATTTTGGAAACTATAATCCATTGCAAATATAATAAGTGCAATGATTAGTGAAGCAACCATAACAACTAATGCACTACTTTGTAGGTCTGACCAAGTTGGCCATGATACTTTGTGAATTAATTCATTAAATGCTTCTTGTAAATATAATTTAACTTTCATATTTCAACATAAATTTGCACGGGAGGTAAGATTCGAACTCACGACCTTTGGTTTTGGAGACCACTGCTCTACCAGCTGAGCTACGCCCGTAATTAAAGAGATTTGGAATTCCGAATCTCCTTATTATTTTAAGGCTATATTAATCTTCAATTAATTCAGTAACCTGACCAGCACCTACTGTTCTACCACCTTCACGGATAGCAAAACGTAAACCTTGGTTTATAGCAACAGGAATAATTAATTCAACTGTAATAGTTACATTATCACCAGGCATTACCATTTCAGTTCCTTCCGGTAAATAAATTTCACCAGTTACATCAAGTGTTCTGATATAAAACTGAGGACGATATTTATTATGAAATGGAGTGTGACGTCCACCTTCCTCTTTTTTCAAGATGTAAACTTCTGCCTTAAATTTAGTATGAGGTTTAATTGACCCAGGTTTAGCAAGAACCATTCCTCTTTTAATTTCGTTCTTATCAACACCACGAAGCAATAAACCAACGTTATCACCAGCTTCACCTCTATCAAGAATCTTACGGAACATTTCAACACCAGTACAAACAGTCTTACGAGCTTCAGCTCCTAAACCAATCATTGCTAATTCATCACCAGTATTAACAACACCAGTTTCAATTCTACCAGTAGCAACTGTACCTCGACCTGTAATTGAGAATACATCCTCAACAGGCATTAACATTGGTTTTTCAAAATCACGAGGAGGTATTGGAATATAGCTATCCACAGCATTCATAAGTTCCATTACTTTGTCTTCCCACTCTGGCTCACCATTTAATGCACCTAATGCCGATCCATGAATTACAGGAGCATTATCACCGTCAAAATCATAGAAACTTAATAGTTCACGTATCTCCATTTCAACTAATTCTAATAATTCTGGGTCATCTACTAAGTCAACTTTATTTATAAAAACTACCAAGTAAGGTACGTTAACCTGACGAGCTAATAAGATATGTTCTCTTGTTTGAGGCATTGGTCCATCAGTACCTGCAACCACAATAATAGCACCATCCATCTGAGCAGCACCTGTAACCATATTTTTAACATAATCCGCGTGACCTGGACAATCTACGTGTGCATAGTGACGAGTTTCTGTAGTGTACTCAACGTGAGCTGAGTTAATAGTAATACCTCTTTCTTTTTCTTCAGGAGCATTGTCAATAGAATCAAAATCTCTTATTTCAGACAATCCCTTTTTAGCTAAAACCATAGTAATAGCAGCAGTAAGAGTTGTTTTACCATGATCAACGTGCCCAATAGTACCGATATTAACGTGCGCTTTGGACCTATCAAATTTTTCTATAGCCATAACTCTAAATGTTAGATAAATTATACTATAATAATAATAATAATTACTTCAATTTCAATATCGAGCCAATGATGGGAATTGAACCCATGACCTCTTCCTTACCAAGGAAGCGCTCTACCCCTGAGCTACATCGGCAAGGATTAGAGCGGGAGACGGAACTCGAATCCGCGACCCTTAGCTTGGAAGGCTAATGCTCTACCAACTGAGCTACTCCCGCAATTCTCAAGTGTTTTAAGATAAAATACATTTTATTTTAACTTTAAACCACACTCAAACTTTAATGTGGGGAGAGCAGGATTCGAACCTACGAAGGCGTACGCCAGCAGAGTTACAGTCTGCCCCAGTTGGCCACTTTGGTATCTCCCCAATATCTAAATTGCCTTGAGCCGATAGGCGGATTCGAACCGTCGACCTGCTGATTACAAATCAGCTGCTCTGACCAACTGAGCTACATCGGCAATATAAAAGAACGCCGATTTTAGAAATTACTTTCCAAAATCGGTTCGCAAATGTATGAATATTTTACATTAAACACAAAATAAATGATGTAATTTTCATGTTCATAATAAAAATATTAAACACCCCTCTGCTTTTCTTTAAATTTAGTGATTTGACGCTTTATTGCTTCAATAGAATTATCAACAGATTCCTCAAAACTTTTTGTCTTTTTCTTAGCAAAAATATCAGGTCCTGGAATATCAAGTCTAATTTCGGCTAATTTATTCTCCATTCCTTGATCTTGGTCCACACGCAAAAAAACTTCTACTCCAATAATATTATCATAAAATTGGAGTAGCTTTTTCACTTTATTATTAATAAAATCGATAAGTTTTTTGTCTGCATCAAAGTGAATTGAATGAATTTTAATGTCCATAGTAACTCCTCCAAATTTTTATGCTCTAGGGTGAGCTTGTTTATAAATTGTTTTTAACTTTTCAAATGTATTATGTGTATATACTTGAGTTGCCGACAGATTTGCATGTCCAAGCAATTCTTTAATAGCATTTAGATCTGCTCCATGATTTAACATATGAGTTGCAAATGTATGGCGCAATATGTGAGGGCTTTTTTTCTCAATAGTAGTAACAAAATTTAAATATTTATTCACTACTCTATATACAAATTTTGCGTATAATTTGTTTCCCTTATCAGTAACAAATAAAAAATCGTGTTCAAGATTCGGAAATTCTTTTTCTCTTGTTTCGGTATATTTTTTTAACGATTCTAAAAAAAGTTTATGAAGTGGTATTAATCTTTCTTTATTTCTTTTCCCTAAAACTTTAACCGTTGCATTATATAGATCAATACTATTATTTCTTAATTCGATTAATTCGGACAATCGCATTCCGGTATTATAAAACATTTCAAGAATTGTTTTATTTCGCACTCCGGAGAAATCATTTCCAAATAAATAGTCATCTAAAAGATTATTAATTTGTTTTTCATCAACAAAAGCAGGAAGCTTTTTTGATGTTCTGGGTATTATTACCTTATTTGTAGGATTAGCTACAACAATTCCTTCTCTAAGTAAGAATTTAAAGAAAGTTTTTAAAGTAGAAATTTTTCGTTTAATGGATAAAGCAGAAAAATTCTTTTCCATTAAACTCACAATCCACGCTCTGATTAATTTTTCATCGGCCTGATGAATTTCATATATATCAAAACTAATCGCAACAAATTCGGCGAACTTACTCAAATCATTATTATACGATTTGATCGTGTTTACCGAAAAACGTTTCTCGAATTGTAAATATTTTAGAAAAAGATCTTTGTACATGTAGGGTTAATTAAATTAAAAAGTAAATCAAATACCAATTGGCACATCATACTCACCCTAAATGAACTATTCCTCTTTTTGCTGCATTTGCTGAACATAAATAGCTTTTTTTCTTAGCTCTCTATTCTTGATAGATGGCTTTGTAAAAGCTTGTCTTTCCCTTAATTCCTTAACAACACCTGTTTTTTCAAACTTTCTTTTGAACTTTTTTAAAGCTCTCTCGATATTCTCACCTTCTTTTAATGGTACTACGATCATAATTAATTCATTTTTTTTAATTGAGCCGCAAAAATATTAATTTATAATGCCTTTATCAAAATATATTAACTAAAAAAAATAAAAAAATATTTTTTTCTAAAGGCTAATCCACAATTAAAGACACACTACTTTGGTAATCAATAAAATAGGATGTGCATTTCACAGTAAATAAATATACACATTTTTTAAGTAATTGTCAATATTTATTTCCTATTTAAGTTGTAAATAAGGTTTTAATTTCAAAAACTCCTCTTTTAATAAAAGCTTATTTTGATGAATTTGTTCAATTTTTGTAAAACTTCCTTCCAACTCTCTGTATTTCAGGATCGCTTTTGTCTGATATTTATTTAAATAAGGATGTCGAACTAATATTTTAAAATCGGCATCATTTAAATTCAATTTATAAATATTATTGGTATCAATAATTATATCTTGATAAAATCCAAAATATCGAGTTGAATCCATTCCATAAACTTCCAAAACTTGCTCCTTTTTATAATATCCACCAAGCAAATCTCTGTATTTAATTATTCGCTCAGCAAACGCATCACCTATTCCATTTAACTTTATTAGATTCTCTTTAGAAGCTGTATTTAATTCGATTAATTCCGCTACTTCATTTATTTTAATAATGTCTTCCTGCTTATTTTTCAATTCAATAGTTATATATGGGTCAAGTATTTCGAATTGTTCTTTTTCAATACCATATATTTTTAAAAGATCTTCATTTTTATAAAATACTCCTCCTTTTTCTCGATAATTAGCTAATGTATTAATTTGTTTCCTTGAAAATCCTAAGTTTTTCATTTTGTTTTTCGAAACTTTATTAGGATCAAAATTGAATAACACTTCAGGTTCTAACCATTTATTATTCTTAACAGATTTAGAGTCATAAGTATATGTCTTATCTTTTTTTTCAAATGATGGTTTGGGAATTAAAGATTTTTCAAATTCTTCAATATCATTTCTAAAATCATCATCAATTATTACAATTTCGCCATATGATTTATTGCTTTGATAAACTTTAATGAGAATTAAAACAAATAAAATAAGAAGGAGCACAATTAATCCATTGCGCTCCTTTTTTGTAAATGTGAAATATTCTCTAAATCTATTTTTAATCATTTATTAAAGTTACTAAAATTTATTATTCAAATAACACTTAAAAATATTATTGGGTATTAATAAGCGCACTAAATTTAACAATAAAAATCAAACCTAATTTATTAAAAGGTCCCACAATCCATGAACAAACACAAAAGAAATAGCTATTGGAGCTACATAACGAACTAAAAATATAAATAATTGTAAAAACTTAAGTTGTATTGTTCCATAATTTGAAAGCTCATCGGTTATTATATGTTTTTTCATTTTCCACCCGATAAATATTGAGATTAGCATTCCTCCAAGTGGTAATAATATATTGGATGCAAGAATATCAAATATGTCAAATATGTTATATTCCGCTATCTTAATATGACTTAAGGGTCCAATTGAAAGTGTACACAAGATACCAGTAATAGTTATTGCTATTGCGGTGAAAATAGTGGCTTTTTTTCTTGAAATATTTTTCTCCTCAGAAACAAAGGCTACAACAACTTCCATTATTGATATTGATGAAGTTAAGGCTGCAACTGCTAAAAGCAAGAAGAATAAGATTGAAAATATATATCCACCCGGCATCAACTCAAAAATATTTGGTAATGTCATAAAAACCAGACCAGGCCCAGCAGCAGGTTCAGCACCGAAAGCAAAAACTGCCGGAAAAATTGCCAATCCTGCTAACAATGCTATTATTGTATCTGTTCCTGCCACAGAAATACTGGTATTTGTTATATTTGTATCTTTTTGGAAATATGATGCATAAGTAATTAAAACGCCCATACCTAAGCTTAAGGTGAAAAATGCATGACCTAACGCATCAATTATACTCTCGCTGGTAATAAGAGAAAAATCAGGATAAAATAAAAAACGAAAGCCCTCCATTCCTCCTTTTAATGTAATTGCTGTAATATCCAGGTATATTATGATTATCAATAACATCGGCATAAGGATTTTTGTATATTTCTCGATTCCTTTTTTAATACCCCCAATAACTATATATGCTGTCAAAGCCATAAATAGAATTTGCCAAACAACTGGTTTTATAGCACTTTGACTAAACGTATCAAACATATTTGTTAATTCATCAGCAGATTTCCCTGAAAAGCTATTTTTAAAAGCCAAAATCAAGTATTCAATTGTCCAACTGGCCACTGTCCCATAAAAAGATAAAATTAGAAAAGCAGCTAAGACCCCCATGATTCCTATAATTTTCCAAAATCCGTGAGAAGTTAATTGTTTAAAGGCTCCAAAAACATTTTGTTTTGCTTTTCTACCTATAATAAATTCAGACATCATTACCGGAACCCCAATAAGAATAATAAATACAAGATATATAATAATAAAAGCGCCCCCTCCATTTTCACCAGCGATATATGGGAATTTCCAAATATTACCTAAACCAATTGCTGAACCCGCTGCTGCTGCAATAATTCCAAATTTACTTGTAAAGCCATCTCTTTTTGGAAAATCAATTTTTGCCATTATTTACTATTTTAGGTTTACTTACAATTATTAATATTTCTGAGGATCTTTCATTTATCGTACTCTGGTTTTTATTGTGGATTAATTGGATTTCAAGAATTAACAATTTTACAAAAATAGACTTGATTTGCAAAATGAAAAATATAAGCCGTCTCAATATTTACTAAGACGGCCTTAAAAATATCAATTATGTACTAATTTTCAATTTCTATTCTCAGCATTTAGATCTTTAAATGCTTCAATTAATCTTTTTATAAAACTCTTTTCAACTTCACGTAACCACATTCTTGGGTCGTAGAATTTTTTGTTAGGGCCATCAGGGTCGTTTGGATTTCCTATTTGACTTTGAAGAAATCCTTGTTTTTCATTATAATAATCCAATACTCCTTTCCATGAAGCCCATTGTAGATCAGTATCAATATTCATTTTTATAGCTCCATAACTAATTGCTTCAGCAATTTTATCCTTTTCTGAACCTGACCCTCCATGAAATACAAAGTTTACTGGTTGTTCTCTTGTCCCGAATTTCTTCTGTATCAATTCTTGTGAATGTTTTAATATAACTGGGCTTAATACAACATTCCCAGGTTTATAAACACCATGAACATTACCAAATGACGCAGCAACAGTAAAATTAGGGCTAATTTTCATTAAATTTTCATAAGCATATGCAACTTCTTCGGGTTGAGTGTATAGTTTCGAACTATCAACATTAGTATTATCAACTCCATCTTCTTCACCTCCAGTAACACCTAATTCTATCTCTAAAGTCATTTCTAATTCGTGAATTTTTTTTAAGAAAGATGCCGAAATCTCAATATTTTCTTCTAATGACTCTTCACTTAAATCTAACATGTGAGAACTAAAGAGAGGTTGTTTATTTTTTTCATAAAACTCAACACCAGCCTCAATTAATCCTTCTACCCACGGGATTAATTTCTTAGCACAATGATCTGTATGAAGAATAACAGGAACATCATAGTATTTTGCTAAATTATGTATATGTTGGGCTCCTGATATGGCTCCTGCAATACTTGCTGTTTGATTCTCATTTGACAAGCCCTTACCCGCAACAAAAGCTGCTCCACTATTTGAAAATTGAATGATAACAGGTGAATTAACCTCACGTGCTGTTTCTAGAACTGCATTAATAGAATTTGTACCAATAACATTAACTGCTGGAAGCGCAAATTGCTTTTCTTTGGCATATTCAAAAAGATTAGAAACTTCTTCTCCAAATAATACTCCTGACCTAAATTTTTTTGCCATAATATTTTATTTAATTGTTGTTAACATTTATCACAAATTTAATAAATATTATTTATAATACTTATTTTGACATAAGGGAGTGATAAGAAAGATATGAAAAATTTAGTTAGTTTTATTAGAAAGGATAACCAATACCAATATTTATCGTAAAATCATCATTCCAGGTGAGATCATTAAATCCGGACATCCAACGATCACCTTCAAGCATAGCAGGATCTCTAAGCTTTATACCTAAATCGAGCCTAAAAAGAAAAAATGAAAAATCAAATCGAGTACCTATTCCTGACCCAATAGCAAATTCATTATAAAACTTACTAAAACGAAAAAGACCTCCTTCAAAATCATCAGAATATATGTTCCAAACATTACCTGCGTCTATGAATAATGCTCCTTCTAAGACCCAAAATAATTTAAATCTATACTCAATATTTGCTTCAAGTTTTATGTCGCCAGTTTGATTTGGGAATCTCGTCCCTGATACTCCGGAATAAGATCCCGGGCCTAAATCTCTCACATTCCAAGCTCTAATACCATTTGCCCCTCCAGAAAAATACATTTTTTCAAAAGGTAATGATCCGGAATTACCATATGGAATTCCTATTCCTCCAAAAATTCTATATACTACTGTATTTGATTTATCTACAATATCATAAAACCTGAAATCAACATCAAATTTTGCATACTGAGAAAAAGGTATTCCAAATATCTCATAACTCCCATTTTCATTTTTATTTGCATTTGTAAGATCGCTGAAAACAGATAATAAATTACCAGACAATTCAGAACTAAATATACAGAAGTAAAAATCTCTAACTTTTCTTATGTCCTGATTATTAAATATTAAACTGTAGCTTGAAGCAGACACAATATTTTTTTCATAGCTACTTCGCAGATTAGTAGAGTCAATATATTCTTTAAATTCCTGAGTGGCATTGGGTAAATCAACAGCATTTAGATCAAGAAGTTTTACTGAATGTTTTAAAAACTTATTACCATCCCACAAATATCCATATGACATATTCACGAGTGACCTACGATAATCAATTCTATCCTGGAATTTGTAACCTATAGAAATCAGTGTTTTCGGAGTATACTTTTTGCTAAACTTTTCGCCTTTAAATACGGGTAAAATAAATTTAGGAATACTAACCGTTACATTACCACCAAATTCGGTTGTATAAAAATTCCCTGCAACATTTGCTTCATCAATTGCTTCTATGGCGCCATTAATTCTAAAATCTGTAATTTCTGCCCCTCCAAAAATACTTCGATGTCGATAAAGGAAATTACCCCCAATACCAATATTACCATAGGAATTTGTTCCTTGAAGTTCTACAGTATATGATTGAAGAAGGTGTTTTGTTAATTTTATATTACAATTTAAATATCCAAGATTTAGGCTATCATTTTCCAAAGAGTTGAAAATATCAAATTGGATATTGATAATTTTAAAAAGTCTTAGCATTGTTAAATTCTTATAAGTTCGATTAGCTTTATCAAGTGAATATAACTCACCTTCTTGCAAGAAATTTGATTGTAATATGACCCTCTTATTTAATTTGTCGATTCCTTTTGAAATAAAATAAACACCCTTAACATATGATGTATCAAGATTTTTATAATAATCATCTCCTAATTCTAAGGCTTGTTTTTGATCAAAATTTGTAAAAACAAAAACCTTATTAATCATAGCTTTTTTATGGCTCGTAGATATGATTGCTTTATTTGAATCCTTTTCTTGAAAATTTTGGATTTTTAATATCAAATCAACTTTACGAGTTTTGGCCGAACTATCGGCTTGGAAATATATAAACTCTTTATTAAAACTATAATAACCCTTGTTTTTTAAATTAGTTTCGATCCTTTGTCGCTCATCCTGAATTACATCTAAATCAAAATTATCTCCTATTTTAATTAATGATTTTAAAGTGTCGGTTAAAAAATCGGGAGCTAAAAGTGTATCGTTACAAGTAAATTTTATTTTATTTATTTTATATGGCTCGTTAATCTCAATCTTGTATAAAACTCTTGCGCGTTTTCTTTTTAAAAGAACTGTATCTATGACTTTAGAATTATAATAGCCCTTATTATCGAAATATGACTTTAATAACCCTACAGACTTGTTGGCAACAAAATCATCATAAATTATTGGCTCTTCGCCTATAGTTCTTAACCAATTACTCAAACCCTTTTCTTTGTTTGAATCTTTTCGTGATAAGTTATATAACCATAAATGAAATCGAAGACCTAAAATCCTTTTATTTGGTTTTTGCCTTACAAAATTTTTTATTTCCTCTTTCTTTACTTTTCCTTCAATAACTTTTATTCGATATCGATCAAGTAAATACTCATCATCGGGAACATATTTAACAGGGCTGCATGAAGAAAAAAGAATTACGAAAAAGAATATCAGTAATCCAAAACATTGTAAATTTGATTTATATAATCGTATGATTATTTTCAAGGCTTTATTTATATTTACATTAAATTATTTAAAAAACATGCACAATCAATAACTATGCTCAGCAAAAATAAAATTAAATTCTTTAATTCCATTAAAAAAAAGAAATACAGAGATATCAATCAGTGTTTTTTTGCTGAAGGGGAAAAACTTGTTGACGAACTTCTCAATTCAGATTTAAAAATAATAGAAATTTATGCAACTTCAGAATGGATTAATTTAAATGAACAACAAATTACAAAACGAAATGCGGATGTTATTGAAATTTCTGAAAATGAACTAAACAAAATAAGCTCTTTAACAACACCTAACAAAGTTATTGTAATTGCTAAACAAACATGTTTTGATTTTAATATAAACGAAATAAGTAAAGAATTAAATATCTTTTTAGAAAATATAAATGACCCCGGAAATCTTGGAACTATTATTCGAATTGCAGATTGGTTTGGAATTGAAAATATTTTTTGCTCAAAAGAAAGTGTTGATATGTACAATCCTAAAGTAGTACAGGCTTCAATGGGTGCAATTTACAGGACAAAAATTCATTATGTTGATAGTGTTAAGTTTTTAACTGATATAAAAAGTCTTGAGAATTTTAATATTTACGGAACATTTTTGGAAGGAAATAATATATATAAAGAAGATTTAGACAAGAATGGGTTAATAATAATGGGTAGTGAGTCGCATGGAATCTCAAACACCATTAGTTCGTTTATAAATAAAAAACTATTTATACCTAATTATCCAATAATGAAAAAGACTTCGGAATCATTGAATATTTCTACTGCAACGTCAATTGTTTGCTCTGAATTCAGGAGAAGAATTTCATAAATTATTCGAAATGTAAAGAAACCATAAACATTCTAGAATTCATTTTATCGATTGAATTGGCATATTGAGGATATTCATCTGCCGGATCTGATGAAATAACATTAAACACTCCGACAGAATATTTAATTTCGGTTGAGAATTTAAAAAACGGCAAATAAAAATCTACTCCAACCCCAAGTTCATAATAAATATCAAAAGATTTCAATTTTATATAAATCTCTTCGTCTTCGTTAAATTCCTTATTTCTGGCCATATCATTCCTCACATTTATACCTCCAATTAAATATGGCCTTGTATTATTTATTCTAGTTGCCTTGTATTTTAAAGTAAGCGGTAAATCAATAAAAGTAGACTCTATTTTCATTTCAGATACTATATTCTTATTACTATCATAAAATAAAATCTTTCTTTGTCCTAACGAGATCCCTGGAAGAAATCTAAGATCAAGATACTCCGTTAATCGTAAATTTGTAACTATGCCTACATGAAAACCTGGAACTAAATCATTCAATTCTGGATTTAATATTGCAGAATCAACTCCAAAAGTATTCATTGATGAAGTAAGTTTAAAATCCATCGTATTTACACCTATTGTAAATCCAAAATGTAATCTTTTAAAATCTACTCCTTGATAGTTTAAAACAATATCTTTCTGAGCAAAAAGGGATTGAGTTATAAGGCTTAAGAATAATATGATAACAAATTTCTTCATAGATTAAGGTAAAACTTCCTAACGTTATAATTTTGTATATATTACTTAAATGCCCAATATAAAGAAGCTATCCCAAAACTAAGAGGTTTATACAAACATTGCTTAAATCCAGCTTGTTCTAATTTCTGAATAAATAATTCTCGCTCTGGAAATTTATTTACAGATTCCGGTAAATACGTATATGCCGAATTATCCTTCGAAATTATTTTCCCTAATAATGGTAAAATAATCTTAAAATAAAAATTATACACTTGCTTAACTGGAAAAACCCTGGGTTTTGAAAATTCAAGAATAACAATTTTCCCTTGAGGTTTTAAAACACGATACATTTCAGATAAACCTTTATTCAGATCTTCAAAATTTCTTACTCCAAAAGCTGCTGTTATTCCATCGAATTTGTTGTCGTTAAATTCCAAATTTTCAGAATCACCAATCTTCAGCTCAATAATATTTTGATATCCTTTTCTTTGAATTTTCTTAATTCCAACATTCAACATCTCTTGTGAGATATCAATTCCAATTACTTTTTGTGGATTAAGTTTTAAGGCAGCAATTGCTAAATCACCAGTACCAGAAGCTACATCAAGGATAAATGGATTCGATGCAATATCATTTATACATTTTATTGCTTTTTTTCTCCAAAGATTGTCTATTCCCAACGAGAGAAAATGATTTAAAAAATCATATCGTCGGGCTATATTATTAAACATTTGAGCAACTTGCTCTTTCTTTCCCGACTTATTGTCTTTATATGGTGTTATCACAAATTATCAGATTAGTCTTCCTTCAAGTAGTTTTCCAAAGCATTGTCATACAGTTTTTTAATGTCACTAATAAAACCATATGAATTATCATCAATTCTTAATTCTGATTTTGTTATATGACCAAGAGACGAAAATGGAACTTTTTGCGCGATCATATAATCAATGAAATTATCTTCGTTCGTAGGAGAAACAGTAACAACAATCCTACTTTGCGCCTCACCAAAAAGAAAAGCATCTTTTCTGATTTCGGCATCCGGAGTAACATCAAATCCAAATCCTTTAATTAATGCCGATTCAACAAGTGTGACAAATAAACCTCCATCGGCAACATCATGTGCAGATAAAACCAGATTCTTCTTAATTAATCCTTTAATTGCTTCCTGAATTTCATGTTCCTCTTCCAAATCGAAATAAGGTACCGGTGATTCTTCAATATTATGAATATAATTAAGATATTCAGAAGAATTTATATCATTTCTAGATTTACCAATCAAATAAATCATATCACCTTTATTTTTAAAAGCAATACTCATTTGATTATTTTTATCTTCGATTAAACCAATCATACCAATAGTTGGCGTTGGATTTATTGGTTCAGTTTTACCGTCTACCATCATTTGGTTATAGAAACTAACATTACCTCCAGTTACCGGAGTATTAAATTTCTTACATGCATGACTCATTCCTTTAATTGCACCAACAAATTGCCAATATGCTTCCGGATTATACGGATTTCCAAAGTTTAAACAGTTAGTAATTGCAAGTGGATCACCTCCCGAACAAACTATATTTCTTGCAGCTTCAGAAACAGCAATTGAAGTACCTATTTCTGGATCAGCCTTTACATAACGTGAGTTACAATCAACTGTCATTGCCAGAGCTTTATTTGTTCCTTTTATATTATATATTCCTGCATCGGAAGGAAAATTTGTAGTCATATTTCCAGTACCAACCATTGTATCATACTGTTCAATAACCAATTTCTTAGATGCAATGTTTGGGCTTTGCAATAATTGTAATGCAGTTGCTTTATAATCTTCGGGTTCTTTAACTGAATCGATATTAAATTTCTGATATTCTTTATAATATGCAGGCTCTATATACTCACGTTCATAAATAGGAGCTCCACCTCCTAACACCAAAGTAGATGCAGGAACTTCTGCTACAAGCTCGTCATTCATGTAAAAGTATAGTTTATCTTCTTCAATTACTTCACCAATAATTGCACAGTGTAAATCCCATTTATCAAATATTCTTTCAACTACATCTTCCTTACCCTTTTCAACTACCACCAACATTCTTTCTTGCGATTCAGAAAGCAATATTTCAAAAGGTATCATATCTTGCTGACGCAATGGAACGTTATCAAGATTGATTTTCATACCATGAGCACCTTTTTCGGACATTTCAGATGTAGAACAAATAATACCTGCTGCACCCATGTCTTGCATTCCAACAACAGCGCCAGTTTTATTCAATTCTAATGTCGCTTCCATAAGAAGTTTTTCCATGAACGGATCACCTACTTGAACAGAAGGAAGATCATCTGCAGAATTCTCAGTTAAATCGGCTGATGCAAATGTTGCACCATGAATACCATCTTTCCCTGTCGATGAACCAACTATATATACAGGATTTCCAGCTCCTAAAGCAATTGCTGAAATCATATCGTCTTTGCCCATAATACCAACTGACATTGCATTTACCAACGGATTTGTGTTATAACATTTATCGAAAACAACTTCGCCACCTAATACTGGAATTCCGAAAGCATTTCCGTAATCCCCAATACCTTTAACTACTCCTTTTAAATGCCACTTTGTACGATCACTTTTAATATCGCCAAAACGTAATGAATTTAATTGTGCCACAGGTCTGGCGCCCATTGTAAAAATATCGCGATTAATTCCTCCAACCCCTGTAGCCGCACCTTGATAAGGTTCAACTGCAGAAGGATGATTATGCGATTCTATTTTAAAAGCACAAGCCATTCCATCGCCAATATCAACTAATCCTGCATTTTCCTGACCTGCTTCAACAAGCAATTGTTTGCCAGTTCGAGGTAAAGTCTTTAACCATTTTATCGAATTTTTATACGATGCATGCTCCGACCACATTACCGAGTATATACTCAATTCAGTAAAATTAGGCGTACGTCCTAAATTTTCTTTTATTTTATCAAACTCTTCAGATGATAAACCAAGATTCTCTGCGGTTTTAACATTCACGTCCATTTCAAAAAGCTTTATAATGATTAATTTTGGTTAAAGACACCGCAAATATAACTAGTCTTTATAAGAAAACTCCAAAATTCAAATAACAAATTCCAATTAAATTTCAACACTCAAACTCAAAATTTAATAAACCCATATGTTTTATTATGTCTATTATTTCATGCAGATTAGGATTTAAAGCTTCTACCTAGAATAAAAAATCATAAGTTTGTTATTTTAATCACCTTTTTTTTCAATTATAATGAACATAAAAGCTATAGATATGGTTAAAAATAAATTTTAATTAAATTTGCCATTCGTTTTAGTCAAAAAAAAATATATTATGAATAGAATTGCATTAATTACTGGCGCTACATCGGGAATTGGAAGAGCAACTGCAAAAACTTTATCTCAAAATAATTTTGATGTAATAATTACAGGCAGGAGAAAAGAACTTTTGGAAAATCTTGAAAAAGAAATAAAATCCGAATCCTCAAACAAAATTTACATTTTAAATTTCGATATTAGAAATAAGGAAGAGGTAGATAATGCTATTAACAGTTTGCCCAATGAATGGAAAAATATTGATGTATTGGTAAATAATGCTGGACTCGCCGTTGGTTTAAATCATATACAAGATGGTGTAATTGATGATTGGGAACGAATGATTGATACTAATGTAAAAGGTTTGTTATATGTTACGCGAAAAGTAGCACCAACTATGGTTGAGAAAAAGCATGGACACATTGTGAATATTGGATCAACGGCAGGAAAAGAAGCTTACGAAAATGGAAACGTTTATTGTGGCTCCAAACATGCTGTAGATGCAATTACTAAAGGGATGCGAATTGACATGCTGCAAGATAAAATAAAAGTAACTGCCATAAATCCTGGAATGGTAGAAACGGAATTTTCGTTAGTTCGTTTCAAAGGCGATAAAGAAAAAGCAAGTAATGCATACAAAGGATTTACTCCACTTTATGGATACGATATTGCAGATGCTATTTTATATGTAGTAACAAGACCAGAACATGTTTGCGTAAATGATATGATAATTACAGCTACTGCTCAGGCTAATTCTTATTATAAAATAACAGAATAGTACTGAGTATCAAGATATGAGATTGCAAAATTTAAAGTTTATAAGGTATACTAGGTTTCTATTTTTTAAATCCACACAAATTCAAAAATTATGTTAAGAATAATTATTTCACTTCTATTCATCTTTACATTTACTGTTATTGATTTGTCAGCTTGCACTACAGCAATAGTTTCTGGGAAATATACTGATGACGGTCGCCCAATTTTATGGAAACATCGTGATTCTGATTTTTATCAGAACAAACTAATGTATTTTACCGATGGTAAATATGATTATATTGGTTTAGTAAACTCTGAAGATTTTATTGGTGAGCAAGTGTGGGGCGGAACAAATTCTACCGGATTTTCTATTATGAACGCTGCATTATATGATGTTAATTTAGATTACAATGGAGATTATAAAGATCGCGAAGGCTATGTGATGAAAATGGCATTACAACAATGCGCCACTTTAGAAGATTTTGAAAAGTTTCTAAATGATCTGCCAAAACCAATGGGAGTTGCTGCTAACTTTGGAGTGATTGATGCAAATGGAGGAGCTGCGTATTATGAAACAGACAATAATACTTTTGTAAAATTTGACGCAAATGATCCGCATGTTGCTCCTAACGGATATTTAATCAGAACAAACCATGCATTCACGGGAAAAAAAGACGAAGGGTTTGGATACATTCGATATGAAAATGCACATGATTTGTTTTCAAATGCATTTGCCACGAACAAATTAAATTATCAAACGGTCATAACCGATTTTAGTCGATCATTTTATCATTCTCTTTTAAAAACAGATTACAGAGATAACACAGATAATTACTCCGAAAAACAGCATTTTATTAACGCTGGAGATCTGATTGTAAGAAATAGTTCTGTCTCAGATGTCATAGTCCATGGAGTTAAAAGTGGTGAATCTCCTGAATTCACGACTATGTGGACAGTGTTAGGATATCCTTTTACAACAGTTGCTGTACCTGTATGGATTAAAGGTGGAGAAAAATTGCCAAAAATGATGATGGCTGAGAAAAGTGGGAATGCGCCTTTATGTAAAATGGCATTAGAACTTAAAAAGCATTGTTATCCTATAGAACGTGGATCAGGCTATAAGTATTTAAACATTTCGGCCTTAATAAATAAAGAAAACTCAGGCATACTTCAGAAAATTGAACCTGTGGAACAAAAAATTTTCGAAGAAACTGAGAATAAACTTTCTGATTGGCGAATAAATTTATTGAAGAAAGATCAAATTCAGGAATATTATAAATGGCTCAATGCTTTTGTAATAAATGAATATAAATCTATTTTAGAAAATTAGAAATGGAGTTTTTTAAATTATTAGATATTGAAACTACACAAGATTGGATAAAAAATAATATCACAGTAGAAAATCTGGAAAAGATTACTGAAACTAATTTTGTTATCGAGAAAAAAGGAAAGGATGCTTTAATCGGAACTCTTTGGGGTGAATTCGATTTAAGTTATGACAAAATAAATGGAGGTGTTCGTTTCGCATTAACTTCGTGCCCAAATGCTTTGGCATGGACAATAACTACAGGATTTCCTCCTGTACGTAATAAAATCATTATACACCTCTCAATAAATCGTACTCAAAAACAGCAAGAATTTATTGATGAGATTAACGACTTTTTGGAAGATTGGGAAAGTGGATTAACAAAGTTTTTTAATGAAATAAAAGACAATTAATAGATTCCCGCTTGTGCGGGAATGACAAAAGGACTAAAACCGATTAACATAACCAAAATGAATTTTGGCTGATTGAATCTCAAACGGATTTTCGAATTGTTTTCCTAAGGCATAGCTCAAAGAAAAAATTCCTGCTTTAGTTTCAAAATCAAGTCCTATTCCGAAACCCCAAGGAAAATTCTCTGTAACATCCTGCAATACATTTTTGTAATAATATGCTCCGTTCCAGAAAATGTAAAAAGCAGAATTTTGTTCAAACAAATACTTTATTTCGATATTCTGAATAGAATAAAATGATGCAAAAAAAACACTCTCGTCAAAACCACGTAACGACTTAGCACCACCAAATCGATACAGTTCATTCTCGAAAAATACTATGTCTTTATTACTATCTGCAAATTGATCAAGATAACGAGTTTTGTTCCCAAAATGAAACACAAAATTTTTATATATAGGATAATATATGTTTAAATTAAGTCCAGCCTCAAGTTCTACAGTACTTTTATCAGCATTTAAATTTAGACTATCTATTTGATTTTGTGAATCATCAATGCTTTTAAAACCAGCACCAGCAAATAAATTCAATTCGATACCTTTTCTTGGATTAAATCTGTAATCTAAATCATTTAAATAATATTGCACCCCAAAAATATTTGATTTAATATCAGCATAATTCATTGATGTGCTAAAATTATCTTCCCCAATTCGCGACGAACTTTTATAGCGATAATATGCTTTTATATAATCATCGTATGTTAAAAACAGGCGCAAACCTAAACCTGCATTTAAAGATAAAAATGAAGAATCTTTTTTATACAATTCAAAATCGGTATCTAAACCCAGATTAGTTCCAAATAAATAAGGATACATGAAACCGAGGTCAAGTTTCTGTGTTGACGATTCCATTTTTTCCCAATTTAGAAATATTTCTTCACCTCCCCGAAAAGAATTTAAAAGATTTAAGTTTAATTCACCTGTAATTAGCAGCTCACCTGTTTCCTCGTTTTTAGGTAAAAATCCAATAATACCATTAAACATATTTGCCTTTTTATCTTCTAAATAAAGATATAAATCAACACCCTTTTCTCTGAACTCTATTTCTGCCGATTTTATTTCTTTTAGAAATTTTAGGTCGTTAATTTTTTTTGATATTCCATTTATTTTTCCTTGATTAAAAGCGATATTATTATCTATCTGAAGAACTCTTTTTATATAATTTGTAGAGATTCGAGGATCACCTTTAATAATGATACTGTCTATTGTATAAAAATCTCCCTTTTCAACTTCAATCGTAGCATTAATTAAAGAACTATCAATTTCGAATTTGCCCAATTTAACTTCTACAAATGGATAACCCGAGTTCTCGTAAAATGACAAAATCTCAATTTTAAGATTATAAAGTTCGGTTAAGTTTACAATGTTATCTTTTTTCTTTTTCAAGTTAAGTTCGTTGAGTAATGCAGGTTCTAAATTTGAAAAATCTAAACTGCTCCAAGAATATTGTTCTCCAATAAATATATCTGTAAATACATTTATTGAATCAAATCTTACGCTATCGATACTTGCTGCTAAATAGCCATTTTCATGCAAATCATTTAAAAGTAATTCTAACTTTTGCTGAATTTTAGTACTATCTCCTGTAATGTTTTTGTACGGATTTATAATATTATTCGAAACATTCTTTTCATGTTTAATAAGTAGCTTAAATTCCTGCCCTTTTAACTGTACATGAAAAAATGTACTTATAAAAATTACTAATATGTAGAATAAGTATCGCAATAGATGATTTTTAAACAAATATAATTAGATAACTTTAAATAAGATTGTTTGGTATCAATGTATCTAAAGATTATTGTAGAAAGCAGTTTTTTATTTAACAGTTATAAGATTCTAGCTGCGTCCTTCAAACTTTAAAATAAAAAAGTCGTACATGAGATTCTTCGCTTTGCTCAGAATGACCCTCGTGTATGACTTTCATTTCTTGTAGCCTGCAGCTTGTAACTTGCAGCTTTATTGATTAAAAAAACCTTGTTGCTTTAGCACATCTAAAAACACTTTTGAAAAGTGGATATTATCGACTTTTTTATACCTGTTATCAGTAAAAACTTGTGCTAAATTATCTTTCTCGTTTTCTTTTAAAAGAGCTTTAGTTGATTCCAAAGATTCTTTTTCTGCGTAAATCATATCAATATCTTCTTTCGAATAGTCTTTGTAGGTTTCGTAATGTACAACACCTTCTAAGGGTAAGCGATCGGTTAATTCCGGTTTTTCGTCAGGGTAACCAAGAACAACAGTAGTAATAGGAATTACTCCTTTTGGTAATTCTAAAATATCAATAATTTTATCGGCAGTGTATGTTGTTGTTCCAAGATAACAAATTCCCAATCCCTTATCTTCGGCTGCTATAGTGCAGTTTTGAGCTACTAACATAGCATCTATTACAGCATTGGTAAACCATAAAAAGTTATCGTATCCAGGTTCAGCTTTACGTTGTTTGCACCATTTGCTAAAGCGATTAATATCGGCACAAAAAGTTAATAAAACTGGAGCCTGAGTAGCCATTGGTTGATTAAAATGTGTTGGAGCCAATTTCTTTTTCATCTGCTCGTCGCGAGTAACAATTATAGAATATATTTGCATATTACCTGTAGTTGAAGCACGAATTCCTGCTTCCAATATCTCATTTAAATCTTTCTCTGAAATTGGTGTGTTTTTATATTTTCGTATTGATTTGTGATTTAATAAAGTATCTAACATTATTATAGTGATTAGTGAATAGTGATTAGTAATAAGAATAATTAACGAGGCAAATTTACAAAAAAGGAATTTAGGAGTTCGATGATTATTGTCAGTTTTTATTTTTTAATAGTATAGATTTAGATACAAGATATAATACATCAGAATAAAGTCAATACTTGAAATGCAATATTTTTGAGTCTCAATTAATATAAAATGGAGTCAAACATTTAGTGTGATACATGCAGCATAAGTCTTGCAGCTTGTTCACAGAAAATTAAAGATATTCCCCCTACCCAAGTAATGGTTTATTTACACTTGAAATGAATGCGAGCAAAGCAGGGACTTTCAATGTTGAAATTTTCAATATTCAAGGACAGGTAATTTATACTAAAGAAATTACTCAAGATGGATTCTTTAAAGATCAAATTGACATTAGTAAAGAACTTGGAGGTGTTTACTACATTAGAATAAATGATGGTAATAGCATGAAAGTTTCTAAAATTATGATTCAATAAAATAATATCCGCCTAGCCGCTTGAAGCAGCTGGGCGGATTTACACACATTGCAAATCGAGTAGGTAGAGGGATTACTCCCTCGTCCCCTCACACCACCACGCATGCTCTCGCACGTGGCGGTTTCAGTTAATAGTTTAACTTTTCGTAATTTAATGACAAATTAAACAAG
>JAQIBH010000062.1 GCA_027859205.1 Bacteroidales bacterium
ACTTGCAGGAACAACAGTAAAACGGGCTACTTTGCATAATTCCGATCAAATTAATTTACTTGATATTCGTGTAAATGATTTTGTTTTTGTAGAAAAAGGCGGAGAAATTATTCCCAAAATAGTTGGTATCGATAAGAACTTAAGAACTGATAATAGTCAATCCTTAAAATATATAAATCATTGCCCTGAATGTAATACTGAGCTTGTACGTGTAGAAGGCGAAGCTAAACACTATTGCCCAAACTATACAGCTTGTCCTCCCCAAATAAAAGGTCGAATTGAGCACTTTATTAGCCGAAAAGCTATGGATATTGGCGCTGCAGAAGCAACTGTAGAAGCTTTAGTTGATAATGGATTAATAAAAAATAGTTCCGATTTATATTTTCTAACAAAGCAAGATGTTCTTGAGCTGGAAAGATTTGCAGAAAAATCTGCTAATAATCTGATTGAAAGTATTGAAAAATCAAAAATCATCCCATTTCATAGAGTTTTATTTGCTTTAGGTATTCGATTTGTTGGTGAAACTGTTGCTAAAACGATTGCTTCAGAGCTAAAAACAATTGAAAATATTAAAAATGCAAGTCTTGAGCAACTATTAGAAATTCATGAAATTGGTGAACGTATTGCTGCAAGTATAGTTGATTATTTTAATAATGATATTAACCTAAATATTATCGATAAACTTAAAATAACTGGTGTACAATTAGAAATGACTGATGATTTCAATGATTTACTTGAAAATAAACTTAATGGACAAACGTTTGTAATCTCAGGTACATTCGAAAATAATTCTAGAGACGAATTAAAGGAGTTGATCGTAAAATATGGAGGTAAAAATACCAGTTCCCTATCCGCAAAAACAAATTATCTATTAGCAGGTGAAAATATTGGACCATCAAAACTAGCAAAAGTTAAAAAACTAAAAATTCCTATAATTACTGAGAAAGAATTTATTGAAATGATTAAAGATTAATACCTTTATAAACAGATATTGGATTAAAAAATTTATTAATATTGTAAGGTGAGTAAAACAAAAAGGATAAAATGTAAAATAGGTCAATTCAATTTAAGAAAACGATTGAAAAACCTCAAGAGACAAGTTATAACACATAATTTTAATACTGCTAAAACAGCAGGTATACTTTTCAGTTCTCCCGATGAACAATCTTTTAACGTTATTAAAGAATTTCTATCTTTTCTTTCTAGTAAAGGGATGAATGTTATTGCTTTAGGATATGTTCCGGGCAACAAAATTCCACAACAATTTTTAATGCTAAGGGGAATAAACTTTTATTGCAATAAAGATCTCAATTGGTATTACAAACCAAAAAACGAAATAATTGATCAATTTATGGATCAGGAGTTTGATATATTATTTGATTTAAGTATTAAAGATTCTTTCACGGTAAACTATGTTGGTGAATTATCAAAAGCAGCATTTAAAATTGGTATGCAAAAGAAAATTTCTTATCAAGATTTAGTAATTGATGTAAATAAAAACAAGTCAATTGAATACTTGATAGAACAAATAAAGCATTACTTAAATATCTTAAATAACTAAATCGTTATGAATACACAAAATAAATTCATCGGTACAGGAGTTGCGATAACAACTCCTTTTAATACTGATTTAAGTATTGATTCTCCAAGTCTTGAAAAACATATCGAACATTTAATTTCAAATGGAATTAACTACTTAATTGTACTTGGAACAACTGGTGAAGCAGTTACCTTGTTTGATTCTGAAAAAGAAGAACTTATTACTTTTATTAAGGAAAAAGTAAATAATAGAATACCTATTGTATTAGGACTTGGAGGAAATAATACTCAAGCAATATTAAATAAAATTAATGAAACAGATTTTAATGGAATTGATGCCATATTATCTGTAGCTCCGTATTACAATAAACCAACACAAGAAGGAATATACCAACATTTTAAAGCAATTTCGGAGACCTGCCCCATTCCTATAATTTTATATAATGTTCCTGGTAGAACAAGCTCTAACATTAATGCAGAAACCACTTTACGATTAGCTAAAGATTTTAAAAATATAGTTGCTATAAAAGAAGCTTCTGGAGATTTATCTCAAGCAATGTATATTATAAAAGATAAACCAAAAAAATTTATTGTACTTTCAGGAGAAGACAATTTAAGTCTCCCATTAATGTCTGTAGGTGTTTCCGGCGTAATATCTGTTGTAGCAAATGCATATCCGAAAGAATATTCATCAATGGTTCAATTAGCATTGCAAAATAATTTTAAAGATGCCGAAAAAATCCAATACCAACTCCTTGAATTAATTGATTATTTATTTTTAGAAGGAAATCCTGCAGGAATAAAAGAGGTTTTATCTATAATGAATATTACAAAAAATAATGTAAGACTTCCATTGGTTACGGTTAGCAAAAAAACTAGTCAAAAGATTAAAGAACTAGTTGATCAAATAAGGAAATAAAACTCATCTATAGTTATTCTACACAAGCTGTCATCTTTGACATAGTGAAACGTAGATCAGGAATCTCGAACCTCATAGATTCCCGCCTCCGCAGGAATGCCAAATAGTATTTTTTAGAATGAATAACGCTTTTAATAACATAACTCATTAATTATTATAAAAAAAGCTGCTATTTCAGCAGCTTTTTAGTTTAGTATATTTTATAAACAATTATCCTTCGCTTATATTTTTCCCATGGCAATTTTTGTATTTTTTACCACTCCCACAAGGACAAGGATCGTTTCTTCCAACTTTTTTTTCTACACGAACCGGTTGCATCTTTTTTTGCTTCTCACTATCTTTTCCTGTAGCTTGATCGGGGCGGCTTGTTTGTAAATTACTATAGTCTGTTCGTCTGCTTTGTTGTGCTTCACGAACTTTATCAGGATCTTGTATAGGAATATGTCCTTTTACGAGCGTTGCCACAACATCACGATTTACTTTATCAATTATCACTTTAAATAACTCAAAAGATTCAAATTTATATATTAATAAAGGGTCTTTTTGTTCGTAGGTTGCAGCTTGTACCGATTGTTTTAAATCGTCAAGTTCACGTAAGTGTTCCTTCCACGATTCATCGATATGTGCTAAAATTGCCGATTTCTGATATGATTTTACTAAATCGCGTCCTTCTGTTTTATACGATTTTTCAAGATTAGTAATAACCTGAATTGTTTTAGTTCCATCGGTTACAGGAACTACAATATTCTCATAATTATGTCCGCTTTTTTCGTAAACGTCTTTAATAACCGGATATGCTTGTTTAGCAATGGCTTCTTCTTTACGTTTATAGGTTTCTAAAACAAGCTTATATAATTCTTCTGTTAATTCTGTTGCATCCTCCTTTAAAAATTTTTCTTCAGTAAATGGAGATTCCACAGAAAAAGTTCTCAGTAATTCAAATTTAAATCCTTCAAAATCAGAATTTTCCTGATATTCATTAATAATACTTTCACAAACATCAGACATCATATTAGCAATATCAACACTTAAACGTTCGCCATATAAAGCGTTTCGTCGCTTTTTATAAATAACTTCACGTTGAGAATTCATTACATCATCATACTCTAATAACCTTTTACGAATACCAAAGTTATTTTCTTCAACTTTTTTCTGAGCCCTTTCAATTGATTTTGATATCATTGAATGCTGAATTACTTCACCTTCCTTTAATCCAAGTTTATCCATAATTCCTGCAATACGATCAGAACCAAATAAACGCATTAGTTCGTCTTCGAGAGAAACAAAAAACTGCGATGATCCAGGATCACCTTGACGGCCGGCACGACCACGTAACTGACGGTCAACCCGACGCGATTCATGACGCTCAGTACCTACAATTGCTAAACCACCTGAATCCTTAACTTCTTGCGAAAGTTTTATATCTGTTCCACGTCCTGCCATATTAGTAGCGATAGTAACAGTTTTTGACTTACCAGCTTCTGCAACAATATCAGCTTCTCTTTGATGTAATTTTGCATTAAGTACATTATGCTTTATTCCTTTAATCTTAAGCATTCTGCTTAATAATTCTGAGATTTCCACAGATGTGGTTCCCACAAGAACTGGTCTTCCTTTCTCCACTAAATCTGAAATTTCATCTGCAGAGGCATTATATTTCTCACGCTTTGTTTTATATACGAAATCTTCTTCGTCATTTCTAACAATTTTTCTGTTGGTTGGAATTACAACAACATCTAATTTATAGATATCCCAAAGTTCTCCTGCCTCTGTTTCAGCAGTACCAGTCATACCCGCAAGTTTATTGTACATTCTAAAATAATTCTGCAAGGTAATTGTTGCAAAAGTTTGTGTTGCAGCTTCAACCTTTACATTCTCTTTTGCCTCAATTGCTTGATGCAAACCATCAGAATATCTTCTGCCTTCCATAATACGGCCAGTCTGCTCATCAACAATTTTAACCTTATTATCCATTATTACATACTCAATATCTTTCTCAAATAATGCGTATGCTTTTAATAATTGATTTATGGTATGAATTCGCTCAGATTTAATTGAATAATCTTGAATTAACCTATCTTTCTTAGCTAATTTCTCCGATTCCTGTAAGTTTGATTTCTCAAGATCCGCAACTTCAGAACCAATATCTGGCAGAATAAAAAATGCCGAATCATCCGATTTCGAAGTGATAAGGTCAATACCATTATCAGTCATCTCAATAGAATTATGCTGCTCTTCAATAATAAAGAAAAGCTCATCGGTAACCTTATACATGTTTTTACTTTTATCTTGCATATAAAAGTTTTCTGTTTTAAGCATTAATGATTTATTACCCTCTTCGGACAATAATTTAATTAATGCTTTACTTTTTGGTAAACCCTTATAAGCCTGCAATAATAAGAACCCTGCTTTTTCGCTATTTTTATCATTTAGCTCTTTTCGAGCTTCGGCCATTATTCGGTTCATTATTTTCCTTTGAGCTTCAATCAATATTTCAACCTTAGGTTTTAGCTCTTCAAATAACTGAATATCGCCTTTTGGAATTGGACCCGAAATAATTAAAGGAGTTCTTGCATCATCAATTAATACCGAATCGACCTCATCAACAATTGAATAATTGTGTTTTCTTTGTACTAAATCATCAGGATTAATTGCCATATTATCACGCAAATAATCAAAACCAAACTCGTTATTAGTACCATATGTAACATCTGATAAATAAGCTTTTCGTCGTGCATCTGAATTAGGCTGGTGCTTATCAATACAATCAACAGATAAGCCATGAAATTGAAAAATTGGACCCATCCATTCCGAGTCTCGTTTAGCAAGATAATCATTTACTGTCACAATATGTACACCACGACCAGTCAATGCATTTAAAAATACAGGTAAAGTAGCAACCAGTGTTTTTCCTTCTCCAGTAGCCATTTCAGCAATTCTACCCTGATGCAGTACAATTCCACCAACTAACTGTACATCGTAATGTAACATTTCCCATTTAGTTTCGGTTCCTCCCGCTAACCATGAATTATGATATTTAGCTAAATCACCATTTATTTCAACATTTTCATAAACAGCAGATAAATCTCGATCAAAATCGTTGGCTTTAACCTCAATAAAATCATTCTCTTTAAAACGTCGCGCAGTTTCTTTTACAACTGAATAAACAACTGGTAGTACATCATTTAATTTATCTTCAAGTTTGTCATCAATTATTTTCTCAATTTTATCAATCTCATCATAAATATTCTCCTTTTCAAATATATCAACATCATCACTTTCAGCTTTTTCTTTCAGAGATTTTATTTTTTCCGTTTCATCCTTTATGTGATTCTTGATTATCTCTTTTACTTCATCACTTTTTGAACGTAAATCATCATTAGATAATTTTACAATATTTTCGTATTCTAGCTTTATTTTTTCAAGAGCTGGAGTTACCTCTTTAATATCTCTTTCCGATTTATTACCGAAAAATTTAGTTAATAGATCATTAAATGTGCCCATTATTATTATTTGTTAATTTTATATCGATTTAGTCTACAAATGTAATACTTTACAAGAAAATCGTAATATGATTTAACTTTTTTTAAGCAATATAAATTGTGTGGAACTAATTAATTATATATCTCACTATTGTAGAGTTTTTTAATCCAATTTTTACTTTTAAATTTACTCTTATATTAATATAAATTATAAATCAATATAAAAAATAAAAAAAGATCATCCTATCTTTTTTTATTTTCCAATTATATAATATAAATTTGTATATTAATCTAATTTATTTAACCCATTAAAATTAACATGTTATTTACTTACTTACGAAATATTGGCCTATTTTGTATAATGGCCTTGGTTCTATTTTCATGTAAATCATACGAAAACAAACCTAATCAAGAAATCAATAATGTAAAATCAAATATTATTGATGATGCAATTCAAGAATATTTTAATAAGAATGACTCTATAATAGAATTACCTAATCAGTCCAATTCCTTGGTTCTTTATTTATCTAAAAATAAAAAAACGGATATAGATCCTTTTTATAATATTAATTTCCTTGTTTACGAAAAAATGAAAAATAAAATAGTTTATCAAAATAAATATAGCAATGCAGAAATAAAATGGTTTAATAATGAACAATTATTACTCATTCGTTATTATGGTACTATGCAAAAAACTGATATTAATAGTATCAAAAAATATATTATTGATATTAAGTCAGAAAAAGTTAGAGAATTAAACGAAAATAAATCAAATATTTAATAACTAATAATTTATTAATCATGAAAAAAGTCTATTTCTTTTTATTAACATTAATTGTAGGCGGAATAATAGGATGTTTTTTATTCTACAGTGAAACTCCTAAAAGTAGCCTTACTGGAGAAGCCTTAACTCCAAAGCAAATTAGGGAAGCTGAACTCAATTATAAGCGTGAAAAGCGAGAAAGAGGTGAAGCCAAAGCTGATAAACCAGACGAATTTACAAAGTATTTTAAAGGAATTACTACCAAATTTGGTGAAAATGATAATAATTACCCATTAAATTATCGAATAGAAGAGTTTTCAAAATCAAAAGCTATTCTAAAAGCTATGAAATCGAATCCCAAATTTACTCCGATTTGGGAGGAACGTGGACCTGGTAATGTAGGAGGTCGTACAAGAGGGTTAATTGTTGATCCAGATGATGCAACTAATAACACATGGTTTGCGGCTGCTGTAGGTGGAGGAGTATGGAAAACTATTGATGGAGGACAATCTTGGACTTGTCTTACTGATAATCTTCCTAATTTATCAGCTAATGCATTAGCAATGTCTGAATCAAATCATAACATAATTTATCTTGGTACTGGTGAAGGATTTTATAATCTTGATGGAATAGCTGGAAATGGCGTTTTTAAATCAATAGATAAAGGTGATTCATGGACACAATTAAGTTCAACTGTAGATAATAATGATTTTAAATATATTAACAGGTTAGCTATAGATCCTACTAATCCGGATATTGTTATTGTAGTTACAAATACCGGTATATTTAAATCAATTGATGGAGGGACTAGTTGGAGTAACGTTTATACTGGTTCGTCAAGAATTCAAGATTTAAAGGAAGATCCAAATGATTTTAACATTTTATATGCTACAGAAAATGGTGTTGGAGTTTTAAAATCGACTGATGCTGGTGATAACTGGGTAGGTTCTTCAGACGGAATAAGCGGAGGAAGCAGATTTGAACTTGCTGTTTCTCCTGCGAATACTTCAGTTATATATGTAAGTCAAGAGCTTAGTGGTGAATCATATGTATATCGTTCTGTAAATGCCGGTGCTACATGGATAAGATTTGAAGATAAAGACGGTTTAAATATAGATTTCTTATCAGGACAAGGATGGTACGATAATACAATTGCTGCACATCCTTATGATGAAGGTATTGCATTTCTTGGTGGAGTTAACCTCTGGAAAGTTGATTTTTCTGATCCGGGAACTGTTGCTGATAGCGACCCTCTTGTTAAAGATATTGTTTTAGACGGTATTTCAAGCTTTATGAGTTTTATTAATTTTGGTGGCAGTTATTTAGGTGGAGGAATGGAATTAGGAACTAATAATAATGCAACAGATATTACTGAAAGTGAATATGTTTCTGTTGAAATAAGATTTGGAACTGGAATGTCGCAAAGAGCACATCGCTTTACAGTTGGTGGTGTTGGTTCTGGTGTACCGGCATCAGATTACATTTATGAAGATTATGTTGATGTACCATTTGAAGTATGGGATGTTACTAATAACAAGCAATTAATGGCATCGTTTAGGGATCAGGAAGAAGATGGAAAATTTGATTTAGTAGCTAGAGACGCTTCTGATGGATCAATAGGGAGAGAATATCTATTTATTAATTTAGTGGATTATTCAGTAACAGCATCTCCAGATATTGCTTCAAATGCAGGACATTCATATAAACAAATGTATTTCTTTTGGCCAACTCTTGCTGATGGAGGAGTTTGGAATGATGCTGCCTTACCCGATTCAAAAATATTTATTGATTGGGGATCGATTCAATTGACAAAAGGAACAACATATAATGTTTCAGATGGTTATGGACAATTTGGAGGAAATAATTCCGACTTACATGTAGATCATCATAATATTATGATGATACCTATAAATGAGGTAACAGACAGTTTTCTAATTTTAAATGCAAATGATGGGGGCTTAGGTATCTCATATAATAGTGGAGTAACGTTTGATCAACTTTCAAATGATTATATAACTACACAATTTTACGGTGCTGCAAAAAAACCAGGTGCTAATGAATATATTGGCGGAATGCAAGATAATGGAACATGGAGAAGTCCGGATGAGGAAGATGCTTCTGTAACCACAAATTATTTATATCAAATTGGCGGTGATGGATTTGAATGTATCTGGCACTCTCAAGATGATCAAAAAATAATTGGAGGTTCACAAAATAATCATTTCTGGAAAACTACCGATGGTGGTTCTTCTTGGAGTAATGCACAAAGTGGACTTTCCGATGATGGACCTTTCCTATCCAGACTTTCAACAAATAGGAATTCTCCGGATATCTTATTTACTGTTGGTGAGAATGGAGTTTATAAATCTACCAATTTTGGAAGTACCTGGTCTATGAAAACTATTGATGAAGGTTGGTCTGGTGTTTCAAGTTATCATAATGTTGAAGTATCAATAGCAAATGAGAATATTGTTTGGGCAGGTGCATCAATGGCAACTACATCTGGCTATAGTATTTTTGTTTCAACAGATCAGGGAGAATCATACACTGCCATACCAGATTTTACTGATGCAAATTTAAACGGTTATATAAGCGGAATTGCAACACATCCTTATGAAGATTCTACAGCATATCTATTATTCTCATTCTCGGATGAACCAAAAGTTCTTAGAACAAAAGATTTAGGTCAAACATGGGAAGATTTATCAGGTTTTGTTGGAAATACATCTAGCGATAACGGTTTCCCTAATGTCGCTACTCAAAGTTTAGTAGTACTCCCAAATAATCCTTTAACACTTTGGGTTGGAACAGATATTGGTTTATTTGAATCGAATGACGATGGAGCAACTTGGCACTATGCAGATAATGGTTTACCAGCAGTTTCCATGTACGATATGTTTGTTCAGGATGGTCAAGTTGTTGTGGCTACACATGGAAGAGGAATTTGGTCTGCTTCAATTGAAGAATTAAATTATGTTCCTGAATTAAGTACTGCAGCCTATGAAGGTTTTGAAATAATTAATGCTGATGTTACTGTAATTGATGCTGTTGATTCAATCAAAATATATATAAATGATGAATTAATAAGTATTGAAGAAACAGTAGTTGCCGGATTAAATTCGTTTGAAATTCCAGTTACAGTTGAAGGAGATAATAAAATTTATGTTAAGGCATTTAATCTTGGAACAGAATATATCTCAAATCAAACAATTGTTCCAGTAAGCTTTACTCCAACGATTATTGTTACTAAAGTAGTAAATGAAAATAGTGTTAGAGTTGTCGGTAATTTTATTGAAAATTATGATTCACTTCAGGTAATTATTAACGATAGCTATAATTCGTCCATAATAAGTCCTACTTCTGGAGAGTTTTCAGATACTATTGATTTAACTGCATCTGGTGAATACAAATTCTATATTGATGCATATCTCAATGGTACAGCTTATAAGTCAAATGAAAAATCAATATCAATTACTTATGTAGGTATAAATATTGCCAATTCGGTTAAAACATTAAAAGTGTATCCAAATCCAACAACCGGATATGTTTCTGT
>JAQIBH010000030.1 GCA_027859205.1 Bacteroidales bacterium
TCGAACCATTCATATAAATCAGAAGATGTTAGAAACTCGGGAACGCCACCTTGTAAAATAATAGGACCTGGATTAAATGCAGGGCTTGTACGGATAGTAATTCCGGCTCCTTCGATTAAAAGCTCTAGACGAATATAATATTCGGGTTTATTTAAATCGGTTAAAAGCATATTTACACCAACATGATTGGTGCCGGGAGAAACATAATCGGATAATCGCAATGAGTACGGCGGAATAAGTTGTGTATTTACTTGTACCGGGTATACCTGTGCTTGAGCATTAAAGCTGATAAACAGATTTAGTGTGATTAGAATTCCTATATATTTAATTTTCACTCTCAATTTTTTGTTTCTAATTTCTAACTATTGAACGCGGATGACGCTGATGCAAGCAACGCGGATTATCACGGATTTTTATTTCTTGAGATTCCCGTTTGCACGGGAATGACAACTTTTTTACTTTTATGCTTTTATTGTCATCCTCGTGAAAACGGGGATCTCAATTTTTAATTTGTCGAGATTCCCGCCTGCGCGGGAATGACATGTGTTTTGTCCATTTTTATTCTTTTTTGTCATTACTCACTTTGTTCTTGATAAAGTTCTGCAATCCTGTCTGCCGACAGGCAGGTGATTGGAGATCTCTTTAGCAAAAGAGAGATTCCGGATCTCCACTTCGCTACGTCCGGAATGACATTGAATTTACTTTATCGTTTTTTTATCATTAATCATTATTCACTAATCAGTACTCACTATTCACCATTCACTATTCACCAGTTAAAAAATAAGCACTCGTTCTGTTCGTTTTTCGTTTTCGACATAAAGTATTACCAGATATACTCCCTGCTGAAGATTTGTAAATCCGTATTCCATATTATAATTGGATTGCCCACTACCATTCTGCCTAAATACTAATCTGTTTTGTTGTAAATTATATAAATCAACTGTAATATCGCTAATATAATCCAGTTCTACCTGAACATAAAACTGCCCATTATTCGGATTTGGAAATACCTTAAATGTTTTTATTAATGGATTTGCCCCTAAGATTGATTTCTCCATGCTGGTAGTATCAGCTAAAACTACAATCTGTTTGCTTACAGAATCGACACACATGGCTTTGTATGATGTTAAGCTGACGGTATAAATCCCGGGACTACTAAATGTAAATTCTTCTGCATAATCCTCTGAATTTATTTCTATAATGCCACTACTAAACGACCATTCTACATTCTCGGGCTCGGGCCACGAAATATCAATGGCAACTACAGTATCGGTTTCCAGAACCTCACTAGGCATTATAAATTCTGCTTCGAGTAAATCATTCGATATCGATAGGTGAAATGTGTCTTCTGCCATACATCCATCAAAATCGCTGACTTGTAAAACATACTCACCAGCAGCCCAAACCTCAATTTCTGATGCCGAGCTTATGTAATCGCCATTATAAACCCAGTTGTATGTGTTAAATCCCTGCGCCGATAAAGGATAAAGCTGTCCTTCACAAATAACTTCATCATCGCCTATTTCTACACTTAATTTTTCGGGATTAATAAGTTCATAAGTACTCTCGTTAATACATCCCTTTGAATCGATAGCACTTACAGAATATGTACCTGATAAAAGATTATCAATTCTATTTCCGCTCAGGCCTGTACTCCACTGATAAATATAATCTCCGTTCCCTCCTGTTGCGTGTACACTTATTTCTCCGTTATCGTAGCCATAACATACAGGGTCGGCAATAGTGTCAATAATAAGACTTACTGATTCCGGTTCCGGTAATATTATGGCACTAATACTTCCGATACAATTATTAAAATCGCTAATAATAATATTATAAGTAGCAGATTCAAGATTTTCGAAAGTATATGATCCGGAGAATGCGATTTGTGTTTCTTGTACTAAATCGCTTCCAGTATATAGTTTTATATTATATGGTGTAATACCTTCGGATAAACTATAATGGATAGCACCATCGGTCTGTCCAATACATGAGACTGTATCGATAAATTCCAGATCAGATTGTGGTCCATCGGTATTTGAAACAAATACTAAAAATGATGTATCACAGGAATGCGCATCGGTAATTGTTACATAATATTCGCCACTGTAAAGATTATTTAGGAGTGATTCTGTTCCTACAATACTATCTCCGGATTCCCATTGAAAAGTATATGGTGCTGTGCCTCCTAATACGCTACAATTAATTGATCCATTAGATTCACCGCATAAAGTTTCTGTTACAGTATAACTTACCGAATATGGCTCCGGATGATTAATTTCTGCTGTAACTGTAGTCTCACATCCATTAATATCTTTTACATGTAATGTGTAATTATTTTTACTTAAACTTGTAAAAACAGAATCGGTTTGCCAAGTGCTTCCATCTAACGAAAACTCATACGGCTTTATTCCGCCGGTTACCGAAAGTGATATTTCACCATCGGAACCATTATGACATTGTACATCGCTAATATCTTTTATGGATGTTTCCAGTAATTTGGGTTGCGGTACAAAAATAGAATCGTAAACTACTACATTGGCACTGTCTTTTACATGGAATAAGTACCAGCCTGAAACGAGGTTCTCGAAAATTCCTGTATTATCCACTACATCTACAGAATCAATTCCATAAATATAGCCTGTACCTTCCCAACCTCCTTGTCCATATATGCTTACGCTACCGTTATTACCAGCAAAGCAAGTTGTTGGATTTACAGCTCCTGTATGTAATGTTAGAATCTCATTGGGAGATTTTATTATTATACCACTATACTGTATCCAATCTACATTAATTCCACCATTTGTACAATCACAGGTATCTTTTAATTTTAAGGTATATTGTCCTTCGGCTAAATTATCAATTAAAATAGAATCGTTTGTACTGCCACTTGATACCAAGGTATCGGCACTTTCAAGCTCGAAATGATACGATTCATTACCTCCTGTTGCCGTAAACCACAATTTAGCATCTGACTCTCCCTTTTGTGATACTCCGGTATGATCGTAACTTACCTCAATAATATCCGGTTCGAATACATAAAAATTAGTTTTGTAAACATTAGATGTTGCTGTGATATCGGAGTTTAAACAATCGTTTGTGTCGGAAACATACACTGTATGCTGCCCGGGTGTTAAATTATAAAACTTAGTATTACTACCTGATTTTACAAGACTAGTATCTCCCAAATCAATATTGTTTGTTGTAAAATGATCGACATCGCTCAGATAATATTTATAGCCTCCAGGAAGTGTATCGCCCTGTAAACCTGTTACTTCAATCCAAGCATTATCATAAGAATTACATTGAATCTCTAAGGAATCGATTATTTGGGGGAATACGGGAGTTGGGTTTGGTTCTATATTAATTATTTGAGAATATTGACAATTCTCTGAATCGGTTATAATTACAGGGTAATCTATATCACTTTCAAGGTCTGATATTTCTATTGTAGAATCACCGACATTAAATAATTTTTGAAATTCAAATCCCAAAATATCATCCTTATTATAAATATCATCATGTCCACCTTGCCCTTTTATGTATATTTTACCGCTATTCCCACCAATACATCTAGCCGGTAGTGTATCCAAAACATAAAATTCCAATGGATCAGCAAATTCATCCATTCTGAAATCAAATTCCGTGATACAGTCGTTGATATCATTTATTTGAAGGGTATAATCAATATTAATATACAAACCTCCAATAGAATCATTGGATTCATCTTTATTTGATATTCTTTCAACTTCATTCAGGAAAAAATCATATATAGGTGTTCCACCACCACCGTGAAACTTTATTTCACCATCCGGGTTTGGAAAACAAATCGGATTCTTAATGGTATCAATCCATAATTCCAAAGGATCAGGTTCTTCTATAAAAATTGTACCGGTTAATGTTTCTCCATCGTAGTTAACAGTTTCAATATCATATGTATGAAAGCCATAAGCCAGATTTTCAAATATCAACTTGTATGGTCCTTCTGGATTACCAGGATTTGTTTGTAAAGTTTCTGTTCCCACCGTAATATCATACGGCCCTACACCTCCAAAAACTTGAATTTGAACCTCCCCATTTGTAGTGTAATTCACATTTTCGTGATGGCATAAAACTGGGTCTTTTATTGTATCTACTAAATTTAAAGGGCCAGGTGGAATTAAAGTAAACTCACCACCTTCCAATTTATCCGGGATATTCGGGATATCAAACGGACAACCTTTTTCATCATTAATTTTTAACTCGTAAGTACCTGCTGTTAACCCGACCACTTCTCCTGAGTTTTCTCCTCCTGCAACCGGATCTCCTCCATCAATAATTATATCATTTGTAAGAGTTTCGCTGGTGTAAATAAATTTAACCGTTTCAGATGCTCCCTGATATGGTAAATTGTACTCATTTGTTGAATAAGAATATGAAGGAATATCTAAACTGGTTAATGCAGGTTGAAGAGGATCACTTATATGTCTTACATAATAGTTTTCACAGAATGCCTCTGGATCATCTTGTTTAATATAAATTAACCAATCTCCTTCAAAAATTCCTGTTATTCCTCCATCTGATGATTCTACATCTAATTCAATTACATTTTGAGCATCATCATCAGAAAATGAATAATTTCCACCTACAGCAGTTGCACAATACCAATTACCGGAACTTTCAGGATACTCAAGAGGCAAATCACTAGCAGCAATACTATTACTACATTTAGCAGGTTTTACTGCTTGAAGAACTACTTCATGCAATGAATAAGAAAAGTATGTTGGCGAAATACCATTTATTAATCCGATAGAAATACTTCCATCAAGGCTGTCTGCACATATAGGTGAGTTGGGAGTAATATAATCAGGATTTTCCGGTGACTGATAAGCTTGTTTTACACCACTATATGGATTATCCATAAAATTAAATTCCGGACAACTATGATCTACTACTAATTCAATTTTATCGCCGGGCACAAATTCTATAGGAACGTAATAATATATTGGTGGAATTGTACTATCATCAAGTATTTCTTTCATTGGTGCTTTAGAATATATATTATCTATATAAATTGTTTCTGAAGCACCGCTCCTATCTAAACTAAACCATTCAACCTCATTAATTCGTGCATACCAGTCGTGATCATACTCTATGCTTCCATCATAAGCTTCTAATTCTATAGGTTCACCTGTACAAAGCTTTTGACCAATCATTAATTCTTTGTGTGGCATAATCCTTAATCTGCACATAATTCGGATTATCCTTTTTTCCCCTGCACAATCTAAATCAGTTATTTCTTTTTCTAATTGAAATATGAAATCACCGCATTCTCCACTGAATTCAGAAAAGGTTATTTTCTCATAGTCAGATTCATCAAAAGTCTCAGAAATTGTAAATGTTGATCCTTTATAACTATAGTTTACAGTAGCAGAACCACTCGCTTTTACTTCAATAGCAGTTTCCGTAAATTCTTCAATAGAATTTCGACTTAATGATTTAGTGCTATTATCAGGATATTTGACGGTAAATGTAACATAACATGATTGTGATGTTACAGTGTATAAATATCCATCATCGCCGTCGTTACATGGATAATCAAATGCTGCGTAAGCTATAAATTTAACTTTATAGACTACCTGTCCGTTTAAACCTAAACTTAAAAAAAATAGTAATCCTAAAAAAATAATCAACAGACTCCTTCTCATAGATATCAAATTTAGTTCTTGAAACAATTATATATTCCCTTAGCGTTTATTGTATAATATCATTTATTATAAGTTATACATTACTCCCCAGTAGCATATTTCTGTGCTTTAACATCTATAAGCAAATATTCAGGAAGAATTTCCTGGAGTTTTACTAAACCAATTTTATTATCATTAAACTTAAACGGTACTACTTTTGGCAATTCATCAAAACTAAAATCAGGATAGTTCTCCTCGTACTCCAAATTAGCTGTGAATTGATCCGTCTGAATATTATTAAAATCCGATACAGTTATGGTATTGTTTTGATTTGAATTAAATTTAGTAGTCGTCCTACCAGGGATAAGAAAATATCCATATTTATCAGGACTGTACATAGTTATATAATAATCAGCATTATAAGAAATAACCATATCAATAGTTTCTCCCTGGCTTGTTCGTAATCCTATTTCCTTATATGCCACACCAGACTCGCATGAAAACATAAATCCATATGTGTCTCTATAGTTTATTTCTCCAATTTTTACATCGTCATAACTATATATTCCGTTAACACCCGCTATATTTACTGTTTTGGTTTTGGTGTTTTCATTTGTGCCAGTGGTGGAAGTTAAGGTAATGCTAAACTCGCCTGTTTTGTCAACTGTAATTTGTGGGTTGGCCTCGGTAGAAGTTTCAATATCGGCTCCTTCGCTAAATGTCCATGTAAAGGAATCGGCATCGTCCGAAGTATTGGTTAATTGAACTATTGCATTGGGCGATTCGCCGGTTACAATAATTTCAAAATCTACTTTTACAATGTCTTCTTCTTCGCAATTTGTAAATAGAACTGTTATTGCTAATAAAATGCTTAAAAATTTTAGTTTTTTCATAATTTTTCTTTTTAGAATTCAGAAGTCAGAATTCGGTTTCTATTTATTTTATATGTTCTTTGCCTTTTGCTTCCTTCCTGCGGCAGGCAAGTTGCTATTAGTCTTTGGTTTGGTCATTTCGTACTTTTGTTTGTCATCCTCGTGCAAACGGGGATCTCTTTTTTATTAACTATGTGAGATTCCCGCCTGCGCGGGAATGACAACTTTTTTACTTCTTTGCTCCTTTTTGTCATCTCCGTTTGGCGTAGGCTGTGCCTACGTCATTCCTTATTTTGTAGCTCCTGCCTGCCGGTAGGCAAGGTTTAGCTACTTTTATTAATGTGTTTTCCATGTTCTACTTACTTCAATAACATTTAAAACACCGTCTAATTCAGCATAATTTCTTGCTGAACTATATAGATAATCTTCTGGATTTATAACAATTCCTGATCTTACAAGATTATTATGAATATAATCTAACTTCTGCTCGATAAATTTATTTGAATATATTTCTTCAGCATGATTCTCATGAGTCCATAATTGGTATTTACTATTTCTTTTGTGTTTACTTGCAGCATATTTAAAAATCATTAATAACCAATCTCTTCTACTTTCGTTTTGTTCTATTATTGTTTTCAAAATTTCTTTACTAGTATGACTTTAAAAATCTCTTAGTGTACCACTTAAATTTTCATTTCCACTTCTAACTAATAAATGTATATGATTACTCATTATTACAAATGCGTATATCTCCAGATCCTTTTCTTTTTGGCAATACTTTAAACTATCAATAACAATATCCCGATATATCTTTCGTGAAAATATATCAACCCATTGCACAATTTGTAGTGTTACATAATGTGCTGCTGATTGATCTTTTATTTGATATCCTTGTGACATTTATTGTTTTAATTCTTTTTGCTTTCTACAAAACGTAGCTGAACCTTGCCTGCGGCAGGCAGGAGCTACTCCTATAATACGACGTAGTTAGGTCCGATAACTATCGGAATGCCGAACTATTTCGTTATTTTAATTCTATATCCTACGCTCATCTGAGACTTCGCCGACCGGGGCTGATACTATTTACTATTTTCAATTTCCAGAATTATATCAATTCTGTCTTTATCTTCATCCGGTATAATTATATCTTCATTTGAAAGCTTTAATTTGTCTTCTGAATTATTATACCAATCGAATTGCCCAAAGAAATTTTGTAAATCCTCGCTTTTAAATTTATATCCTAAACGAGCAAAAAATGCATTCCTTAATAATCTTAAATTTTCCTTTGTTAATTTATTTAATTCTTCTTTTGACGATTCATACATTAGTTCATTAGTAATAAAAGTTCCTGTAAATGGTTTTTCTGGTCGTGGGAAATTATATAAACGCTCTTTTTCTTCTATTGACAAACTTAAATCTCCTTTTTTAGGTAAATCATCAAAAGATTCATATCCTTGATAATGGATGCCATTTGTTCCATCTTTTAAAACTCCGCGGATTTCCCTGAACTTATGTGGATATTCTTTTGGTAAATTACTAATATAATTTAAATGAGATCTCCCTTTCCAAAATGCAGCATCGTATTTTTCAGAATAATGTGATGCTCCACCTGTAGATGATATGTTTTTTACTGTATGACCTGTATTATATATACTATTCTCATCCAAACGAGCATAACTTTGAGTCTCTGTATTAAATATAATATTGACACCTTTATGATTTAAAATTATTCTTGCAAATAACAATTTTAGATCAGAGTATATGTATCCTGTATTATAAGTTTGACGGAAAACCATTTCAACATTGTTTAAATCCCCAATTTTTACTCTATAAAGGTTAAACTTTTCATCATGAGCTATTTTGCTGTAATAATCATAGAAGTATAGGTAATCGTCTATAATATTTAAATTTCTTCCTCGAATAGGAAGTTGCTTTGGCAAAGGGGTTTCTTTTTTAAGATCAACATACCATATTTTCTGAGCAATATAATCCCCATCACTATATTCTGGATACTTTGAATCAATATCATCCTTCGTAAATACTAAAAAGTCTTTTTCATCATTGATATTATAATCAAATAATTGATGTGGTGCTAAAAAAACTTTTCCCTCCGGATATTCTAAATAAACCTCATTTTTGTAAGAATATGGTTGTAATAATGAACGAATGACTTTAAAATATATAATATAATCGTCCTTAATATAACTGACTTTTTTTCTTATATTGTTTTCATCATAATTTACATTTCCTTTTTTAAATAGTTTGTAATAATACTGACTATTAATATTATCAGGATTTTCAACTAGTTCATATAAATCCCAAGTATTATCTTCTTGAAAAATAAGTTTATTTTTTATTGTTCCAACAAAATTTACTCTTCCAATTTCTGTTGGATTTATTAGTTTCTCGTAATTGTTTTGTGCATCAATTAAATTGTTGAATATGCCAATTAAACTTATAACTATAATTAACCTTTTCATATTTTAATATTTTATTTATATCTATACCATTCCATATCTTTTGCAAAATTCTTTGATAACCAACCAAGTATTTTATCATCATTTCCACATTCAACTGTTCTTGGGAAATATATCTTTACACCTGTTGTTGTTTGATAATCCTTTCGACCTTCTTCATTTTCGCTTCCTTCTACATAAGGAGAAATAATAACAATATGCCCTGATTTATAGTTGCCATTACTGTAAGTTTCTGAATTTTTTCTAACACCTATAATCAAAACACCATCATTAGCGTTTGTTTGTAGCTCATTAAAATTAGGTACTTGATAATCAAGATTATCAATAGTTATTGTTACATCTTTTAAGATATGCTCAAATTCTGTAACTGACTGACTATTATTTACCAAATATTCTTTTCCCAAATTAATATTAGTTTGTTGGATAGTTTCTGTTGTATCCCAGCTTACCCATTCATTAAAATCATCTTCTTTTAATTTATCTTCCGAAGTATTTAACTGACCATATAAACTAGAATTTTGCCATTTAGCCATTTCAATATATATATTATTTGCTCTTCCAACCCCGCTAATCTTTCCTTTATATGTTGTTGAATTTGCTCCACCAATTGGAGATGATAATTTGTACGGGAATAATACATTATCATTTGCAATATGGTATAATGAAGCACGAATACATATATTACAAGCAGCTCCAGTTGGCTTATAAGCCTCACCATCATCAATAGCATCCTCAAGACCTTCATTTACTTTAGATACTTCAAAAGTATGATATTTAGGAGGAAATAAATATTTTTCAAAATTAATAACATCTTTTTCTAAAATAAGTAATTCGAATAATTTATTACCAGACTGTTCATTTATCATAGGTGGGTCATGCTCAATAGCTTCATAAAATTTGTACCTTA
>JAQIBH010000094.1 GCA_027859205.1 Bacteroidales bacterium
ACTGAAAATCAGATTAAAGAAAGAGGTTATTCGAGTGTTGCCGAAGCGCTAAACAGTATTGCCGGTTTAGATGTTATTACGGATCACTACCAACCAAATTTAGGGATAAGAGGAATTAATGGAGGATTAAGAAGTTGGTCGCGATTGGTTAAAGTTATGATAGATGGACAAAACATCTCTTTCCGATCCAGTTCCGATAATTATTTAGATGCTTCTTTAATACCTATTGAAGCTATAGAAAGAATAGAAATAATACGTGGTCCAAATTCTGCACTTTACGGGAAAAATGCATTTTTAGGTGTTGTTAATATTATTACTAAAACAGGATCAAAGTTAAAAAAAGCATCTATTTCACAATTTTATGCAAATATTAATAAAAACTCTTCGTATGGTATAAGTAGTATTATTGGCGGCAAAAAGGATAAATTCGATTTTATACTTGCAAGCTCATATTCTCAAATAAACAAATCAGGTCTTATACCACAGAATGTTCCTGGAAGCACAATATACGATAATAGTAATATTAGTAATAGAGACGAAAGTAAACCATTAAGTATTTTTACTAAACTTACATATGAATCAGAAAAAGTTGGGAAAATTGTATTTGATGCAAGTCAGCAAATAATTGATTCCTATGCTGAATTTATTGATTGGGGAGCACTAACTCAATACAATAGGCTAAGTGCGTTTAATAATTACGAAAGATTAGTATATTCTAAGGATTTATCAGAGTATTTCTCTTCGAATTTTTCCTTTTCTCATACTTCGGGAAGACCAATTAAACATGAAGTACTTGATACCGATTCTGACCCTTCTGAATGGATTGAAAGAGATTATCGTTACACAGGTTATGACTTAGGTGGAAATATCTCATATGGCTTTGATGAAATAAATAATCTTTCATTTGGTGTCGATTATACAACAGATATTCATGATCATCAAAAATACTATACTTTAAATAATTCCGGATTAAAAACATTAAATCCAGGAGGAACTGATGGTGGTATGTATTTTAATAATATGGGTATTTACTTGCAGATGATTTTTAATGCTGCCAAATTCTTTGATGTTAATTTTTTAAATAATTTAACATTGACGGCTGGTTATCGTTTTGATTATCATAATATTTACGGAGACGTACTTACATACAGGCTAGCTGCTGTTTACACTATTAGCAAAAAACTTAGCACTAAAATAATGTATGGAACATCTTTTAATGCACCATCGCCAGTTCAGCTTTATACAAATTATATTTCTCCTGGAGGAATTGTTGGTAATCCAAACTTAAAACCTGAAAAAGCAAAAACTTTTGAGTGGGCTTTGATTGGAAGAATTATTGAAAATGTAACCTTTAATACAAATTTGTTTTACACACAAATTGACGATAAAATTGAATATTTATTACCATATGGTCAGATTTCAAATATAACTGCAGAGAATGTTTCTACAATACATTCGGCTGGAATTGAAGCCGAGCTTAATGCAAACCTATACAATAATACAGGCTACATAAATTATTCATATCAAAAAAGCATTCTGAGTAAAACAGATCCTATATTGAATGAAATTCAGATAAATACTGCTCTTTTTCCTAATCACATAATTAAATTTGGAGATATCGTTCACTTAAAAAAAATCCATTCAAATATAAATGTCGAAGGAAAATATATAAGCTCCAGAATTGCCAGCGATCAAAATAATTTTATTTATGATCCAATTAATTATTCAACCAATAGGTATGAATTAGATTCTTATTTTATACTAGATTTATCTTTTAGTTCTTATGATTTAGAAATTTTTAAAAACAGCACTTCTAAAATTAGTTTTAAAATACAAAACCTGCTTAATACTAGTTTTTACTATCCGGGGTTTGATAATTACGATATTCCTGGCTTAGGTCGTACGTTTAATATAAAATTAACGCAATACTTTTAAATTATGATTAAACTAAAGAATCATAAACTTTTAACTTGTGCTTTTTTGATTTTTGTTTTTTTTACCGGATGTGAAAAGCTTCAAGAAGAATATAATACTCCAGAGTACAATAATCCTATGAAAATTGGTGTTGTGGGAGATGTTTCGGTGTTACGGGAACAGGTTGAGAATATCTTTTTTGGAGTACAATTGGCAAGCGAAGAAATAAATAATTATGGTGGCCTTGAAATAAATAATCAGAATCGTGAAATTGAATTAATTTATAAAAACTCGGCAGGTAATCCTGAAGAAGGAATAAAAGTTACTAACGAACTAATTAACGATGGTGTTGACATAATAATAGGGCCAACATTTTCGTCAGTTGCAATAGAAATGGCTGAATTATGTATTCAAAAAGATGTATTAATGATGACTTATTCTGCAACTTCGCCAGAATTATCATTATTAAATGACAATGACCTTATTTGGAGAACTTGTCCTTCAGATTATACTTTTGGAACTTTTTCTGCTCACTATATTTATAACACTTTACAGCACCGAAGAGCTGCAATCCTTTATCGTCATGATACTTTTGGAACAGGTCTGTCAGATATAGTCAAAAACACGTTTGAAGAACTTGGTGGTAATGTTTTAAATAATGTTTCATTTCCAGGAGATATTGTTGATATAGATTCGTATGATTTTAGTTTCGAGCTAAATACTCTTCTTGACAAAGAAATTGATGTTATTTATATAATTGCTTTTAACTCTGAAATTGCAAAAATTACAAACGAAATTTACAACAATGATCTTTATCAAGATCTTACAATAAAACCAAATATCGTGTTAAGTGATGGCATTATTCCTGAAGAATTAATAATTAACGGGAATCCTGAACTACTTGAAACCGTAATTGGAATAACAAGTACAAATGAAGGAAACCCTAATTACAGCACTTATAAAACAAATTACATAAATAGATTTGGGTTTTCTCCGGCAACATATTCTGAGCACGCTTACGATGCATTATATTGTATATCATATGCTATTCAAAAAGCAAATTCGAATAATCCAGCTGATATAACAAGTGTGCTTCGTGAAATATCTGGAATAGAGGATGCTAATGATATTCTATCTTCAGAGCAAGTAGTTATAAATGTTAACGAATTTGATATTGGAAAGAATATCATAAATAAAGGCGAAAGTATAAATTATGAAGGTGCTTCAGGACAAATAAATTTTGATAATAATGGCGATCCACTTCCACAATTTGTTATTTGGGGAATTGAAGATAATGAATTTGTTGAAATATCTTATTACGGGAAATAATACTTGATTAAAAGATATAACACATATAAACATTTCAAACCCAAAAGAGGTTTTTTTAGAAGAATAATTATTTTTCTATTCTTCGTATTTATATCGTTTCAAAGTTTTTCTCAAGCAAATGTTTACGTTCTAAAAGCCGTATATCTTGAGAAAATTTCTCGTTTCGTAACTTGGCCCGAAGAAAGTTTAATGAATGACTTTGATGAACCTTTCGTAATTTCAGTTATTGGAAAAACATCTTTAACAAATAACCTGGAGCAGATATATGAAATTCAAAAAATTAATAATAAACATGTAATTATTAAACGCATTTCTAACTTATACGAAATTGAGAATAGCCATATTTTAGTAATTGCTGAATCGGAGAAGAAGAATTTAAAAAATATATTAAGTTTAACTAAAAATTTGCCCATATTAACAATTAGTGAAACTTCAAGTTTTGGTATAAGCGGAGTATTAATTAATTTTTACGAAGAGAACAATAAACTACGTTTTGAAATTAATGAAACAGCTGTTTTACAATCACCTTTACAAATAAGTTTCTATTTACTAAATTCAGCAAAAATAATTAACCCAATAAAAAACAATTAATGAGCATTTTTCAAAGCATATCAA
>JAQIBH010000134.1 GCA_027859205.1 Bacteroidales bacterium
GCCATTTCATCAGTAATTTTTCTTGCTTGAACTAAAAGAGCCCCTTTCAGAATGCCCGGAAACCCCAATGAATTATTTACTTGATTTGGAAAATCTCCACGACCTGTTGCTACTATATAGGCTCCTGCATCTTTGGCTGCATAAGGATAAATTTCAGGAACTGGATTTGCACAAGCAAAAACAATTGGTTTTGTTCCCATATTTTTTATCCATTCCGGCTTAACTACATCCGGCCCTGGTTGACTAAGTGCTATTAATACATCCGCATCTTTACAAGCTTCAAGTACATCGTTAGTTTTATTCGGATTTGTTTTTTCGCAAAGTTCCCATTTACGATAAAATCTTGTGTCTGCTTTTATATCTTCTCGATCTTTGTGTAAGCCACCTTTAGAGTCGAATAAGATCATTTTTTTAGGATCGGCACCAGCTTGTAAAATTAAACGTGCAATGGTTGAATTTGATGCACCAGCACCATACATAACTACTTTAATATCATTTATATCTTTTTTTACAATTCTTAAAGCGTTGATTAATCCTGCAAGTGTTACAGAACCTGTTCCTTGTGCATCATCATGCCATACCGGAATATCACATTCTTCTCTTAAAGTATCTAAAACTTTGTAACAGTTTGGTTGAGAAATGTCTTCGAGATTTACTGCACCAAAACTAGGTTGTAACATTTTAACAAATTCTATTATTTTATCAGGATCATGTTCTCCTTTATCGTTATAACTGTCGACACATAATGCGACAGCATCTACACCTGCGAGATATTTCATTAAATATGCTTTCCCTTCCATAACCCCTAAGCCTCCTGGAGGAGTGCAATCGCCATCGCCTAAAACACGTGTTGAGTCTGATACTACAGCAACCATGTTACTTCGATTTGATAATTCAAAAGAAGTATCATTATTGTCGCGAATAGAGGTAGATACTTTTGATACACCCGGAGTGTAATAGACATTAAACCAATTGAAACCATAAATTCCTGCTTTAGGCATGGTTTGCATCTTTCCTCCATAGAATTTATGACTCGAAAGAGCTAATTCTTTTAGAAAAATGGTTTTGGCTTTTGCGATTTGTTCCTGTGTAAAATTCTCAGGAAATAAAGCATCAAGATTATTTAAGGAAAGATCAATTTTAGACATAATACCTCCGAATTTTAATATTAAAGTTTTGGTTTAGCTTGTAATTTGTTAATCTAACAAATCTACTAAATAATTTATCTTAATAATAGAGGTTAACTCATTATAAATCATTGTTATTTATGTTGTATAACATTAACAAAAAAAGAGTGAACTATGAGCCACTCTTTTTTTGTTAAAAATGTTCTTTTTAATCAGACTCTATGTCCGATATTTCATAATGTTGAAGGGGATCTTTACTGATTCCTTTATATTCTTTTCTATTTCTGAAGATATCGCATGCAAGATAAATAGCATTTCTAAATGAAATTTCAGATGCTTTATTTAAACCTGCAATTTCAAAAGCTGTTCCGTGTCCGGGAGAAGTTCTAATAAAATCTAGTCCAGCAGTATAATTAATTCCCGAATTAAAAGCGAGCGCTTTAAAAGGAACTAAACCTTGATCGTGGTACATAGCTAATATTGCGTCGAACTTTTTGAAATTATCGCTACCGAAAAATCCATCTGCCGGATAAGGTCCAAGAGCCAAAATACCTTCTTCTTTGGCAATATTAAGTGTTGGAATTATAACCTCAACTTCTTCAGTTCCTAATAGTCCACTATCTCCAGCATGAGGATTTAACCCTAACACGGCAATTTTAGGTTTTCTAATTTTAAAATCTTCAATAAGAGTTTTATTCATTATTCTAAGTTTGCTTAAAATAGCTTCTTCAGTAATTGCTTCAGGAACTTTACTCAAAGGTAAATGTGTTGTAACAACACCAACTTTTAAGTTTTCACTAACCATTAACATTAATGATTCTTTAGTTTTAGATTCATTGGTTAGGTATTCAGTGTGCCCAGGGAAATTAAATTTCTCCGATTGGACATTATCTTTATTTATTGGAGCGGTTACCAACACATCAATCTTTCCATCTTTTAAATCTTTAACAGCATTCTCCAGAGATATTAATGATGATTCTCCCGCAATATTTGTTGATTTTCCTAATTCAACGCGAACGTTATCATCTAAGCAATTTATAATGTTTGCTCTTTTTACATTAGCTTCATTAGCAGATTTTATATTGTTAAAGCTAAAATTTGTAATATTTAAAGCTTTGCGATGATATGCTGCAACTTTTGCTGATCCATAAACAACGGGAACGCAAAAGTCAAATATTCTGTTATCCATTAAGGATTTGATAATAACTTCGTAACCCACACCATTAATATCTCCTTGAGATATTCCTACAACTATTTTATTCTGAATCATATATTATGTTTTATACAGTCAAACAATAAGGTTAACAAAGAAACAAAATTAACGATAATATTTTGATTAATTGATTTAAATAAATCTACAATTGATTTTTGAAAAAATCGAAAAGTAAACGTACGCCTACAGCGGTTGCCCCGCTACCTCTATAATTATCTTTTTTAGTAAGAAATGCAGAGCCTGCAATGTCTAAATGTATCCATGGATAATCGGTAAAATGCTCTAGAAATTTAGCTGCAGTTATTGCTCCGGCTTCACTGCCGCCCAGATTTTTAATATCTGCAATTTCGGATTTTAACATTTCGTCGTATTCTTCCCAGAGCGGAAATTCAACTATACGTTCATAAGCATTTTCACCAGATTTTTGGAGTTGCTTAAATTTATGATCTTTTACATTGCTCATGGCTACAATGCCTAAATTGCCAATGGCAGCATGAGCTGAACCTGTTAAAGTTGCTAAATCAATAACTAACTCTGGTTTGTATTTTTTTGCATAACTTAAAGCATCAGCCAAAATTATTCGACCTTCGGCATCTGTGTTTTTTATTTCGACTGTAGTTCCACTGTGCATTGTAATAACATCATCGGGAACATAAGCATTTGCATTTGGACGATTATCGGTTGCAGGAATTAATCCAATTATATAAACAGGAGTTTTTGATTTAGCCATTGCATAAAATGT
>JAQIBH010000207.1 GCA_027859205.1 Bacteroidales bacterium
AAAAAGAAATTATTTTTGAAAAAGACTTATTTACCGGTTAATTCATATTCTCACAACGTATTCATTGGGATATAGAGGTTTTTCAGGTGATTTTCTAAAAGTTTCGGATGCTAATGATATTAAAGTAAAGAAAGAATAAAATATATCACGAATTTTAAATTTATTACTACTTTTGACATGAAACTAAACAATATATACCTCTTTGTTATGTTTTTAGTTTATGTTTTATTGTCATTTTGGATTTAAAATTTTTTAAATCCGGAATCTGAAAATGTTTAAAATTAAAGATAAAATGAAAAAACAAAAATATATCCTGCTTTTAGCAATAGTATTAGTGGTAAGTACACAGACTTTTGCAGGTTGGGTAATTACTCAACGTAGTTACGATTCCGACGAAGGCCTTGAAACAGCCTTGATTGAAACGGTTTATCTCCAAAATAATGTAATGAAAGTTGTACAAGCTGAAATGATAACTATGTTCGATTTGAATAACGAAACAATAACATTAATGAGTCCGGTAAAGAAAGTATATTGGACCGGAAAAATCATGAATTATAAAGAGGAAATTAAAGCCGCAATGAAAGTAGCAATGGAGGAACAATTGGCAAATGCGCAAGAAGAACAAAAAGAGATGATTCGCAAAATGTATTTAGGTATGATGGAAAGTATTGATAATCCTTCAAAGTTTGCCGGAGAAGAACCTGAGGAATATACTCTTGAAATCGAAAGAACAGAAGAAAAAGAACGATTAGCTGGACATATTGCATATAAATATCAAGTTTCTGTGAACGGGTCTATTAAGGAAGAAGCTTGGTTATCTGAATCCAACAAAGCTCATAAAGAGTTTGATATAAATAAATTCTATAGCATATTTGGCGAGTTTGCAAGCCAGGCAGGAACAAGCACATTTTATCAAAATAATGATGAATATATCGAGTTTGCTAAAAAAGGATTTCCGCTTAAATCAATTAATTACTATGGTGGTTATGAGTCTATTAGTGAAGTAACAAATCTTGAAAAATCGAATCTTGAAGATTCAGAATTTACACCTGCTGTAGATTATAAAAAGGTAAGCCTGGTTGAAGTTGGTTTAAATGAACAGGAATAATGTTATCATGTCATTCTAGCTTTATGCCGGAATCTAGGCAAACACATATTTAAATCTCCAAATTGTATTTTTTTGTATTATATCAGAAATTAATAATAAATTTCTTAGAAAATATTACGATTAATTTAACATAGAATGTTACTTTGCGACGATTTGGATTTGTAAAAACAAAAAAGAAAAATATTGATGAACCAGGTGGGAAAAATAAAAGCAGAATTAAAGAAAAGAGTGTTGGTCCTTGACGGCGCAATGGGAACTATGATCCAACGCCATAAATTAAAAGAAGAAGATTATCGAGGGATACGTTTCAAAGATTTTGATTACGAAGTAAAAGGGAATAATGATTTATTGTCTTTAACCAGTCCTAAACTTATTGAGAGTATTCATATAGAATATCTTAATGTTGGAGCAGATTTAATCGAAACCAATACTTTTAATGCAAATAAAATTTCTTTGGCTGATTACCACATGGAAGGACTTGCATATGAAATTAACTTAGAGTCTGCAAAAATTGCGAAAAGAGCGGTTACTGCATTTACAGAACTAAATCCAGAAAAAGCGAAATTTGTTTTAGGATCGATCGGTCCTACAAATCGTACCACATCAATGTCTCCTGATGTAAATGACCCTGGGTATCGTGCAGTTACATTTGACGACATGAAAGAAGCATACTATGAACAAGCGGAAGGCTTGCTTGATGGTGGTGCCGATGCACTTATGGTCGAAACGATTTTTGACACATTAAATGCAAAAGCAGCTTTATTTGCAATCGAGGAGTTATTTGAAAATAAAGGGGTAGTACTTCCTGTTATGGTATCTGGCACAATAACAGATGCTAGTGGAAGAACTCTTTCGGGCCAAACATTAGAAGCTTTTTATAATTCATTATCACATGTGGACTTATTAAGCGTTGGATTAAATTGTGCTTTAGGAGCTGAACAATTGAGACAATATATTGAGGAGTTATCTAAAATTTCAAAATTTCATGTAAGTGCACATCCAAATGCAGGTTTGCCAAATCAGTTTGGCGAATATGACGAATCAGCTGAAGAAATGGGTGATATTATTGAAGGCTTTTTGAAAGATGGATTTGTAAATATCATTGGCGGATGTTGTGGAACTAATCCAACTCATATTAAAAAGATCTCGGAAATTGCCGAAAAATATCCTCCACGAAAACTACCCCAAATACAACCTTTGACTCGATTAAGTGGTTTAGAGCCCTTAACTTTTTCTAAAGAAAGTAATTTTGTTAATGTTGGTGAAAGAACAAATGTAGCAGGTTCAAAAAAATTCTTGCGATTAATAAAAGAAGAGAAATTCGATGAGGCATTATCAGTAGCCAGAAATCAAGTAGATAATGGTGCTCAGGTTATTGATATTTGCATGGATGAAGCTATGTTAGACGCAGAAAGTTCCATGACAAAATTCCTGAACCTGGTAGCAACCGAACCAGATATTTCCAAATTGCCAATTATGATTGATTCTTCTAAGTGGAGTGTAATCGAAGCAGGACTTAAATGTGTACAGGGAAAATCTGTTGTAAACTCAATAAGTTTAAAAGAGGGAGAAGAAGCATTTATTCTTTATGCGAAACTTATTTGCAGGTATGGAGCAGCAACTGTAGTGATGTTGTTCGATGAAAAAGGGCAAGCTGATACTTACGAGCGAAAAATCGAAATAGCCGAAAAATCATATAAAATTCTTACAGAAAAAGTTGGTTTTGCTCCTGAGGATATAATTTTCGATCCTAATGTGTTGGCTGTAGCTACAGGGATTGAGGAACATAATAATTATGCAGTAAATTATATTAAAGCAACAAAATGGATAAAAGAGAACTTGCCTCATGCTAAAGTAAGCGGAGGAGTAAGTAACTTATCATTCTCATTTAGAGGGAACAACACTGTTCGTGAAGCAATGCATTCTGCTTTTCTATATCATGCTATTAATGCAGGAATGGATATGGGTATTGTAAATCCAGCAATGCTTGAGGTATATGATGATATTCCAAAAGATTTACTTCAGTTAGTTGAGGATGTTGTTTTAAATAGAAGAAAAGACGCTACTGAACGTTTAATTGTTTTTGCAGAAAAAATAGTTGCAACAGATAAAAAAGAAGAAAAGAAGGATGAGTGGAGAGAAAAATCTGTTCAAGAGCGATTGTCTTACGCATTGGTAAAGGGAATTACAGATTTTATTGAAGATGATGCTGAGGAAGCCAGAAAGCATTATGATCAGTCTCTTACAATTATTGAAGATCCATTAATGGATGGGATGAATATTGTAGGCGATTTATTTGGATCGGGAAAAATGTTTTTGCCACAGGTTGTGAAAAGTGCACGTGTAATGAAAAAAGCTGTTGCGTATTTATTACCTTATATCGAAGAAGAGAAAAAACTGTCGGGTAATACCAGTGCAGCGGGTAAAATATTAATGGCAACTGTAAAAGGAGATGTACATGATATTGGAAAAAATATTGTTGGTGTTGTTTTAGCCTGTAACAATTACGAAATAATTGATTTGGGTGTTATGGTACCTGCCGAAAAAATAATTGACACTGCAATAAAAGAGAATGTTGATATTATTGGATTAAGTGGGTTAATTACTCCATCACTGGAAGAAATGGTTCATGTTGCTGAAGAAATGCAACGAAGAAATGTAAATATTCCTTTAATGGTTGGAGGAGCAACTACATCGAAAATACATACAGCAGTAAAAATTGCACCTGCTGTTGAGGTTCCTACTATTCACGTTAAGGATGCATCACGAAGTGTTGGTGTTGTAAGGAGTTTATTATCCTCTACCTTGAAACAAGATTTCTTAAATGGAATTATTGAAGAATATCGTGTATTAAGAGAGCAGAATTTGGCTAAGAAATCGGGAAAAACTCATATAAATCTTGCGCAAGCACGAAAAAATAAAGTTAAAATCGATTGGGGAAAATCGCTTATTTCTAAACCAACATCGATTGGGAATACAACATTAACAGATTATCCATTAAAGGAAATAGCAGAATATATCGATTGGACATTTTTCTTTCATGCCTGGGAAATCAATGGTAAGTATCCAAAGATTTTCGATGATCCTGTCAAAGGAGAAGAGGCAAAGAAATTATATGATGATGCTCAAGAAATGTTAAAGCAAATCATTGATAAAAAAATGTTGAATGCAAACGCTGTGTTTGGAATATATCCTGCAAATTCAATAGGTGATGATATTGAGATTTATAGTGATGATAAAAGAGAAAAGGCAGTAAATGTGCTTCATCATTTGCGAAATCAACAAATAAAAGAAGCGGATGAAAACAATGCTTGTCTTTCTGATTTTATTGCACCAAAAGAGTCGGGGATCAATGATTACATTGGAGCGTTTGCTGTAACTTGTGGTATTGGCATTGAAGAACATGTTCGTAAATTTGAAGAGGATAGTGACGATTATAGCGCTATAATGATTAAGATTTTAGCAGACAGATTAGCTGAGGCTTTTGCTGAATTATTACATAAAAAAGTAAGGAAAGATCATTGGGCATATTCTCCAAATGAGAATTTAGGCGTAAAAGAACTTATTCGCGAAAAATACATTGGAATTAGACCGGCAGCTGGATACCCCGCATGTCCAGATCATACAGAGAAACACATTATTTTTGATTTGTTAGAAGCCGAAAAGAATACTCAAATTAAACTAACAGAAAGTTATATGATGAATCCGGGAGCATCAGTTAGCGGATTATACTTTGCTCATCCGGAATCTAGATACTTTAATGTACAAAAAATTGGTAAAGACCAAGTAGAGGATTTTGCAATTCGAAAGGGCATGACGGTTTGGGAGGTAGAAAAATGGCTAGCCACTAATTTGAATTATTAGCTTCTACTAATTGATAAATGGCGCTAAGCGGCTATGTAAGTTAAGCATTGTAGTCAAATTATTATGCAAGAAGTCTGTTAGAGAATCCGCTAAGCGCCTAATCTATTAGTTTTTGGTCAATAGTATATAAAAAATGAAGAAACTTAAAGAATTATTTGAGGATAAAGACAAATTTTTAATTGGTGCTGAATTAGTTACTACAAGAGGACTTTTACAAGAAGAAGGCAGTAAGAAAATAGTACAATATACTGAAGATTTAATTGCTGATGAAAGAATTGATTGGCTCTCAGTAACTGAAAATGCTGGTGGAAATATTATGTCAGCTCCTGATGGTTTAGGTAAACTAATTCAAGAAAAAAGGAAAAATACTATAATTCATATTACTTGCAAGGATATGAATCGAAATGCCTTGGAAAGTATTGCATGGAAATACGCTAATGATGGTTTTGAAAATTTATTAGCACTTTCTGGAGATTATCCTATCGATGGCTATAAAGGAGTTGCTCAGCCAGTATTCGATTTAGATTCTGTTGGCTTGCTTAAAATGCTTTCCGACATGAACAAAGGCTTAACGGTTAATGGACGAAAGCCAAATTCACATATTGATCTTGATAAAACTAATTTCTTTTTAGGATGTGCCGTTTCTCCGTTTAAAACATCAGAAGCTGAACAAATGATGCAATATGAGAAATTGAAGTTAAAAATTAAGGCAGGCGCAAATTACATAATTCCTCAATTAGGTTATGACATTAGAAAATCTCATGAATTAATTACTTGGTTGCGCGAAAACAACCTATTAATACCAGTAATAGGTAATATATATAAGTTGACCGGAGGTGTAGCAAATTTGTTTAACAAATGTTTAATTCCGGGTTGCAATATCTCTGATGAGTTTCTAGAACGACTACAAAAAGAAAAAAAATCCTCTGATAAAGGAAAAAAATATTTTATTGATTTAGCAGCCAAGCAATATGTAGCATTTAAGCAAATGGGTTATAAAGGCGTATATATTGGGGGAACCGATAAATACGAAGATTTTGCTGCTATACTTGATAAAGCCGAAGAATTGAAAAATTCCGATTGGCTTGATTTTGTACCTGAATTAACAAACCCATTACCCAACGAATTTTATTTATATTCGCAAGATTCTAAAACTAAATTGGCCGATGCGAAAAATGTAAATCCTCAAATTACTAAATATAAGAAGTCAAATTATTCTAAACATGTAAGTCTAACTTATCGTTTTAATCGATTGGTTCATACATTACTCTTTAATCAAAAATCTCTGGGATTTAAAATTAGTGTTGCAAAATATAATCTTCTTGAAAAAAAATCATTTAACGGATTACGGCGCTTTACATATTTTAACGAAAGAATGATAAAGGCAGCTTTATTTAATTGTAAAGAATGTGGCGATTGTTCTTTACCTGATATTACATATTTGTGCCCTCAGTCTCAATGTGCCAAGAATCAAAGGAATGGACCTTGTGGCGGCAGTTCAAACGACAAATGTGAGTTAACCGATAGAAAAAAAGATTGTATTTGGGTAAAAGCGTATTCGCGAAAAAAATATTTTAACGGAATAAACGCAGAACTTTTACAAACAAAGCCTGTTATAAAGAATAATAAACTTAAGGATTCCTCCGGATGGGCTAATTACTTTTTGGGTGGAGACCATAATGCTTATAAGTTAACGAAAAAAATAGATTAAGAATAAACATGAATAAGCTAAGGCAATAGCGCAAAAATTTACACAAGTGTAGAAAATAATTATTTTCTTTGCGTCTCTGCGTCTTTGCGGTAAAATTGAAAAAATGAAAGTAATAGACATAATTAGAAATTCGAAAAAGCCATTATTTACGTTTGAATTATTACCTCCATTAAAAGGGCATAATATTGATACAATATATAATGCAATTGATCCTTTAATTGAATTTGATCCTGCATATATAAATATAACTTATCATAGCCATGATGTTGTGTATAAAGAGAGAAAGGATGGCTTGCTCGAGAAAAAAATTGTTCGGAAACGCACCGGAACAGTTGCTTTATCAGCTGCAATTAAATATAAGTATAAAATTAGTGTTGTTACTCATCTGATATGTGCCGGTTTAACAAAAGAAGAAGCAGAAGATATTTTAATTGACCTTAATTTTCTGGGTATTTGCAATTTATTAATTCTAAGAGGGGATCCACCTAAATCCAAACGATTATTTATTCCTGAAAAAGGTGGTCATGCTCATTCTGTTGATATGGTTAAGCAGGTCATGGATTTAAATCAAGGTAAATATCTTAATAAAGAATTGGAAAATGCCAAATCATCAGATTTTTGTATTGGTGTAGCAGGTTATCCCGAGAAACATTGTGAAGCTCCGAATATGGAATCTGATTTAAATTTTCTGAAAGAAAAAGTTGATGCTGGTGCAGAATACATTGTAACTCAAATGTTTTTTGATAATCAAAAGTATTTTGATTTTGTTGATTTATGTAGAGCAAATGGTATTAACGTGCCAATTGTGCCAGGAATTAAACCTGTGAGCTCCTTAAATGATATTGATTTATTACCTCAAATATTTAGAATTGATATTCCGGAGGAATTAGTTAGAGAAATAAAAAAATGCAAGACCAATTCTGAAGTTAGAGAAGTAGGTGTTGAGTGGACTACAAAACAATCCCAGGAGCTTATTAAATATGGTGTTCCCGGAATTCATTATTACACCCTTGGACAATCTGACAATATTAAAAAAATAGCAAAGGCGGTTTTTTAAACTATTGCATTTATTATTTAATATTGAATATCTTTACAGATCGTGAAATCTGTTGTTTCCGAATTTAAATTTTTGAATAATAATTCATTAAATCTTTATGGATAATATAAGAAATTTTTGCATAATAGCACATATTGATCACGGGAAAAGCACCCTGGCTGACAGATTATTACAAGCTACAGGCTCAGTTTCCGATCGCGATTATCAAGATCAGATGTTAGATGATATGGAATTGGAGAGAGAACGTGGGATTACGATTAAAAGTCATGCCATTCAGATGGAATATAAGCATGAAGGTAAAGATTATGTGTTGAACCTGATTGATACTCCCGGACATGTTGATTTTTCGTATGAAGTATCTCGGTCAATTGCGGCTTGTGAGGGTGCATTATTAATTGTTGATGCAACACAAGGTGTGCAAGCACAAACAATTTCCAATGTGTTTTTGGCAATGGAGCATGATTTGGAAATCATTCCTATATTAAATAAAATGGATCTGGATGCTGCGATGCCCGAAGAGGTTAAAGATCAAATTGAAGAATTAATAGGTGGTGATAGAAATGATATAATTAGTGCTAGTGGGAAAACAGGTATTGGGGTCGACGATATATTAAAAGCAGTTATTGAAAAAGTTCCTCCACCTAAAGGGGATCCCAATGCACCTCTACAAGCACTTGTGTTTGATTCTGTTTTTAATCAATATAGAGGTATTGAAGCTTATATTAAAATTCAAAACGGAACCATTCGAAAAGGCGATTTAGTGAAGTTCTTTGCTACCGAGAAAGAATATTATGCCGAAGAAATAGGTATGCTGAAATATAAGCAAGAACCTCGACAAGTATTAAAAGCGGGCGATGTTGGTTATATTATTTCAGGAATTAAAACAGCCAAAGAGGTTAAAGTAGGAGACACTTTAACAAATAAAATAAATCCATGTCTAGAGGCTATTAGTGGTTTCGAAGATGTTAAACCAATGGTATTTGCAGGTATCTATCCTATTGATGCCGATGATTATGAGGATCTTCGAGAATCAATGGAAAAGCTTCAGTTAAATGATGCTTCTTTAACATTTGAACCGGAATCTTCTGCTGCTTTAGGATTTGGTTTTCGTTGCGGTTTTCTTGGATTATTACATATGGAAATTATTCAGGAACGCCTCGATCGTGAGTTCGATATGGATGTAATTACAACAGTTCCAAACGTTTCATACAAAGCATATACAACTAAAAATGAAGTGATAGATGTTCATAATCCATCAGGTCTGCCAGTAGTTACTCAATTAGATTATATTGAAGAGCCATATATCAGAGCGCAAATTATTTCTCAATCCGATTATGTAGGTCAAATAATGAAACTTTGTATTGAAAAACGAGGCGTATTAAAAAATCAAATTTATCTTCCTAACGATCGTGTTGAGGTTTCTTTTGAGATGCCTTTGGCCGAAATCGTATTTGATTTTTATGATAAATTGAAAAGCATTTCTCGTGGTTATGCATCCTTCGATTATCATCTAACAACTTATGAAAGAGCAAATCTTGCACGATTAGATATATTATTGAACGGAGAAATGGTTGATGCTTTATCAACTTTAATTCATAAGGATAATGCTTACAATTTTGGTCGTCGAATGTGCGAGAAACTAAAAGAACTTATTCCGCGTCAACAATTCGATATTGCTATTCAGGCAGCAATTGGTGCAAAAATTATTGCACGCGAAACGGTTAAAGCTGTTCGTAAGGATGTAACTGCAAAATGTTATGGTGGTGATATTACGCGTAAACGTAAACTTCTCGAAAAGCAGAAGAAGGGTAAAAAACGAATGCGGCAGGTTGGTAATGTCGAAGTACCACAACAAGCATTCCTTGCTGTATTGAAATTAGATTAGTAATATTACTAATGTCATTCCTGTGTATGCAGGAATCTCATTTGGTATGTGTCATTCCGGGCTAGTCCCGGAATCTCTTTTTAGTCTTTTTTGATTCCATCTTTTAATAATTTAAATTTGTTTTTATGTCAGATCAAGTAAGAAGGAATAAATTCATAAAACAAGCTTCCTGGGTTGGAATTATTGGTAATACAATTTTAGCAATTGTTAAAATTTTTGTTGGTTTTATCTCTGGTAGTATGGCTGTTATTGGTGATGGTATTGATACGGCAACAGATATCCTTACATATTTCATTACTTTATTTGCTGCCAAGATAATGAATAAGCCTCCTAACTATAAATATCCTTATGGTTATAACCGTGCTGAAGCAGTAGCAACTAAAGCTTTGAGTTTTGTAATATTTTTTGCTGGAGCCCAACTTTTCTTATCTACTTTATTTCAAATTATACGAAATGAATCAAATGAACTGCCAACTTTATTGGCAATTTATGTCACCATAATCTCTATAGTTTCAAAAGCAGGATTAGCGTTTTATCAATTTAAAATTGGCAGAAAAATTCAAAGTAACATGTTAATTGCAAATGCGAAAAATATGCGAAATGATATACTGATTTCTGGATCTGTATTAACAGGCTTGGTATTTACTCAAATATTTAATTTAGCTATTTTAGATTTAATAACTGCAATGGCTGTTGGAATTTGGATTATGAAAGCAGGATTTGACATTTTTATGGAATCCAGTCTTGAACTAATGGATGGTTCCGATAATCCCGAATTGTATTATAAGATTTTTGATGCAGTGGAAGAGGTAGGTTGTGCAAATCCACATAGAGTAAGAGTTAGAAAGCATTCTAATTTATATACTGTTGATTTGGATATTGAAATTAATGGCATGCTAACAATCAAAGAGGGACACGATATTGCTAAAGAAGTCGAGGATAATATTAAGAAACGAATAGAAAATGTGTACGATGTTTTGGTCCATATTGAGCCGGAGGGAAATGTGGAGAAAGAAAAATTTGGGCTTTCACGAGCAAATATAGATACCGAGTGTAATAAGAATAAAAATGCAAAATAAATACAGGAAACCTATTGGCTCGTATATTGGTTTTATGAGCAATAAAGTAAAAACTTATGGAGGCATTAATTTAGCACAAGGCATTCCTGGATTTGATCCTCCAAAGGAATTAACAGATATTTTAAGCGAGATTGCAGGTAATAAGATACATCAGTATGCTCCTGGAAACGGGAATAATGAATTACTGGATTTGTTATTGAATAAGTATAAAAAGGAGTTCCCTTTTACAAAAGACGATTTTTTAATTCTACAAGGTGCAACTGAGGCATTATCCTTACTATATACTTATTTTAATAAGATAATCCCAAAACCATTTGCCGCTCTAGCTTTCGATCCTGTTTACGAAAGTTATAAATATTTACCCGAGATTTTTAATACCGATTTTGTTCCTTTTTCATTCGAAAAGGATTCTTCAATAGAATTTGGCAAGTTGGAAAGGACTATTGTTAAAAATAATGTAAAAGTAATTTTTCTTGGTTCTCCTGGTAATCCTTTCGGTAAAATTTGGACAAAACAAGAAATTAACTCATTGTTGGAATTAAGCAAACTATTAAATATTTATATTGTTCTTGATGCAGTTTATAAGGAACTTTATTTCGATGAAAAACCATACATTCCTTTAGAACAATTTGATTCCAATATATTCTACACCAATAGTTTCTCAAAAATATTTTCAATTACAGGTTGGCGAGTAGGATATTTAATTGCTCATAAAGATCACATGCAAAAAATTAAATCAATTCACGATTATACTGGATTATGTGCCTCTTCTGTTTTGCAACAAGCCTTAGTTGAATATCTAAAAAAATATGATTTTGGGAATGACTACATTTTAAATCTTCGAAACAAATTAAAAGATTCGTATTATCATTTATCCAGTGAATTAGAAAAACTTGGATTTGAAATTCCCGAAACAAAAGGTGGTTATTTTGTTTGGGCGAAGTTACCCGAAAAATATTCTGAGGGATTTAAATTTGCAATAGATTTATACGATCAACAAAAGGTTGCTGTAATTCCGGGTGAACATTTTTCGGATAATGCTACAAACTACATTCGGCTTAATATTGCACGTGAAAAATCCGAGGTGGAAGAAGGTATCAAAAGAATAAAGAAGTTTTTTACTATATCATAGTTTATACCATATTGTATTCCTTAGCGGCTCTGCGTCTCTGCGGTTTGTTGTTTTGTGTTATAAGTAATTAATTCCAAATCCCGCCTCTTTTAAATTATTCCAATAGTCTGGGTAACTTTTTGTTACAACTTCTGAATTCTTAATAACTATTTCTTTTGTAACAATTGATAGCGGAGCAAAAGCAAGAGCCATTCTATGATCTTCGTACGTCTCTACAAAGTGATTTTCGGGAACATTAATTTCCTCATTTCCTCGCCACAATAAAGTATGATTTGATTCAGCTAGAATCGTGATACCTAATTTCTTAAATTCTACTACCAATGCTTTTATTCTATCGGTTTCTTTTATCGAAAGATTATCTAATCCTGTAAGTTTAAAAGGAATCTTTTTAGCAACAAGAGTAACAGTAATGGTTTGAGCTAAGTCTGGGCAGTCAGTAAAATCATATTCAAAAAACTCACATGTTGTAGTGGTATTTTTAATGCGTATTCCAAAATTAGTGAAAGCCGAATCAACACCCAATGTTTTATATAATTCAGTTAAAACTGAATCTCCTTGAAAGCTGTTTCGTTTTAATCCTGTCAATTCAATCATCGCATTTTTCGATAAAGAAACAACTTCAAACCAATATGATGCCGCCGACCAGTCACCTTCTATTATTATTTCTTGTGGTTTGTAAGCGCCTTTGTTAACATGGATTTTATCCTCGTTCCATTCAATTTCTGCACCAAATTCTATCATTAATTTTATGGTCATTCGAATATAATCTTTTGACAGGATTTTATCTGTAACTGTTAAATTAAAGCCGCCTTCTAAATAGGGTGCAATCATTAACAAAGCACTAATATACTGACTGCTAATATTACCTTTTATGCTTATGTCTCTTGCTGTTAATTTGTTACCTGTAATTTTTAATGGAGGAAAACCTTCTTTTTCTGTATACTCAATTTTAGCACCAAATTCTTTAAGAATATTTACTAACTCATGAATTGGTCTTTGTTTCATTCTTTCGCTACCTGTCAGAATTTTTTCTCCGGGAATTGCTGATAAAAGTGCTGTTAAAAAACGCATTGCTGTTCCTGCAGCGCCTATATCAATGGTTGAATTAGTTAAGTTTTGTAAAGCATCGTTCAAAACCTGCGTATCGTCACTATTTGAAAGATTTTTAATTTTAAACGATTCTTTACACAAAGCACTAATAATAAGAGCTCTGTTTGATAAGCTTTTAGATGCAGGTAACGACCTGAAAGTTGTGATTACTTTTTTTGGTGCAGTAATTTTTACGCTCATTTTACAAGCTTTTATACCAGTTAAGTGTTTTAATTAAAAGTTCTCTGTCGCAGTTTTGGTTAATTTTTATTTTACCAAAATCTTCCAATAAAGTAAAATTAATATTCTGTCCCTCTTTCTTCTTGTCATGCCCAATTAAAACGATAATATTCTCAAAATCAGAATCATTAAGTTCTACTTTGTTATATATATTAAGAAGATATGTAACAGCAGTATTTGTTTTTTTTGCTGGGAAATTACAAATTTCTCCAGATAAATACAGCTCACAGATCATTCCATGCGCAACAGCTTCTCCATGCGAAATCTCACTTTCACTATTCATAAATAAACTTTCAAATGCATGTCCAAATGTATGTCCAAAATTAAGGGCTTTACGAATATTTTTTTCAAAAGGGTCTTGCTCTACAAAATGATTTTTTATATTTATTGATCTGGCAATTAGCTTATTTAATTCTTTAAAACCTATATGCTTAATGTCATGAGAAATTACATTTAGCCAGTCTTTCTCATCAAAAATTAACGAATGCTTTAGCATTTCTGCCCAACCCGATAAAATATGATCTTTTTCTAAAGTTCTGTTAAAAGAGCTGTCAATCAGAACATACTTTGGATGATTAAAAACTCCTATTTCATTTTTTAGTTCGTGAAGGTTTACTCCGGTTTTTCCTCCAACCGATGCATCAACTTGTGATAATAATGTTGTGGGGATATTTATAAAATCAATGCCTCGTTTAAAAGTTGATGCTGCAAAACCACCCAAATCACAAATAATTCCACCACCCAAATTTATTAATAGCGATAATCTGTCAGCTCCTTTTTCAGAGAGCATTGTCCAAACTTTCTCTAAGGATTTTATGCTTTTGTTCTTTTCTCCACTTTTAATCTCAATTATTTCAGAGCTATCTATCTCCACAATAGAATTAATTATAGGTAAGCAATGTTTCTTTGTGTTTTCATCAACCAGTACAAATGTTTTTCTATTCTGATTTTTTTTTAAAACTTCAGTTAAAACTTGTTGTATTTCAGCCGAAATATATATTGTTGAAAATTCTGTATTTATTTTCATTTTACGAAAATGATTTTAGATGTCTAAAAGTACAAAATTAATTTATACGATAAAATCAGCTCTTCTTGAATTGTATATTATTCTTAATTGCAATAATTATGTATCACTTAGAAAGTTACTTATCTTTGTAGTTTAGTAATAAAATATATAAAATGGTTTTCGACAATCAAAAAATTGTTACGAACATTAGTATAAGAAGATATCTTATTATAATAGCTTACTTTATTTCGATTATAATACTTTTAGTATCTGATTTAGTGAAAAATCAAATCTTCGGAATTGATAAATCCTCATATGTGGTGGCAATTACAATTCTATATGTAATGTATATATTGTTTGTTTATACATTAAATTACAACTTTTTTTCTTATAATGATGATGGCAGCAAACTCATTTTTAGGTTTGTTTCGCTTCGGGCATTTGATAATAAAAAAAGAGCAATCGAAATTAATAAAAAAGATTTTGCCGGATATAAAATTAAAATTTCATTTTTTAATTTAAGACAAGATTTAGTTGTAAAAATTAAAACAAAAAAGGGGATAGCAAACTATCCTCCAATAAGTTTAACTGCTCTTTCTCTTAAGCATAAAAAAATGCTTAAAAACTCTCTTAATCAAATGATTTAATCATTTTGGTATCGTTTGTGTAAAAGCTTGATGATATTATATTAATTGATATATTCTATCTATATAAAAAATGTGTTGAAGATCATGTTTTATTAGTGCATTTTAATAGGATAATTTAAATATTAAAATATAATTTTGCGCAAAATTAGTACTAAAACACTATTTAGTTTTCATCATTAAATAATATAAAAATGAACGTAGATAAATTAATGCTTCAGTTGGAGCAAAAACATCCGGGAGAAGTTGAATATCTTCAGGCTGTCAGAGAAGTTTTAGAATCAATCGAGGAAATTTATAACGAAAATCCTCA
>JAQIBH010000209.1 GCA_027859205.1 Bacteroidales bacterium
TATTTTTTTAATTTGGTTTTGATCCATAGACCTTATTTTTTTAGCTGGAACTCCTCCATAAATACTTCCCGATTCGATCACTGTATTTTCTAAAATTAGAGAGCCGGCTGCTATAATCGAATTTTTCTCGATTTCTACATTATCCATAATTATTGATCCCATTCCAACAAGAACATTATCACCAATATTTGCTCCATGAATTACAGCATTATGTCCTATTGAGACATTATTCCCTAAATGTATTGTTGATTTATTAAGAGAACAATGTAATATCGCGCCATCCTGAATATTTACTTTATTTCCAATTCGAATTGAATTTACGTCTCCTCTTATAACTGAATTAAACCAAAAACTACAATCATCTCCTGCTATAACATCTCCTACAATTGTAGAGTTTTCAACAAAAAAGCAATTATTACCAAAAATAGGTGTAAACCCTCTGACCGTTTTTATTAATGACATATGTAAGCATCTGAATTAGTGTTTTTTACTAAATTACAATAAGAATTACATTTAATGTATAAAAAATGAGAAAAATCATGTTATTTAGATTGAAATTTAATTGAAATTTTAAATAATTATTAATTAACAATGCTTAATTTTGTCAAAGAAATAATTCAAATGTATTGTTATTGAAACATTACTAAAAGAATAATAACTTATAAAGATGCATATGAAATAGGAAACTATACCATGTGCATTTATATTTTAAACTTCTGTTAATATAATCTATTAAAGTAATAATTATTATGAGTAAAAAAGCAGATACCATTGAAAGAGATAAAGTTGTAATCCGATTTTCGGGTGATTCTGGCGATGGTATGCAACTTACAGGAACTTTGTTTTCGGATACATCAGCCTATATTGGGAATGATTTATCTACATTTCCGGATTATCCATCTGAAATTAGAGCACCGCAAGGCACCATTGGTGGAGTATCTGGTTTTCAAGTTCACGTTGGACATACTGCAATTAAAACTCCCGGTGACTATGCCGATATTTTAGTTGCTATGAACCCGGCAGCATTAAAAGCAACTGCAAAATGGGTAATAGATGGTGGCACAATTATTATTGATGAAGATAGTATTGATGAAAAAGGCCTCAGAAAAGCAGGATATAAAACCGAAGATCCAATTTCAGAAGATAAATTAGAAAAATTTAATATTATAATGGCTCCAATAAGTTCTTTAACTAAGGAGGCTTTGAAAGATAAGGGTTTAGACCCCAAAAGTGTTCTTAGAAGTAAGAATATGTTTGCGTTAGGAATGATTTATTGGATTTTCGATCGTCCACTAAGCTATACTGAAAGTTTCTTTGAAAAGAAATTTAAAAATAAACCTCTTGTAGTTGATGCTAATAAAACAGTTCTTCGGGCAGGATATAATTATGCCGAAACTATGGAACATATGACTCCATCGTATAAAGTTAGTCCGGCAGAAATCGATAAAGGAACCTATAGAAATATAAGTGGAAATATTGCAACAGCTTGGGGCTTTATTGCTGCAGCTGAAAAAGCAGGATTAGAATTATTCTGTGGTTCATATCCTATTACTCCTGCAACTGAAATTTTGCAAGAACTATCTAATAGAAAAGATTTAGGTGTTAAAACATTCCAAGCAGAAGATGAAATAGCAGGTATTTGTACTTCGATCGGAGCAAGTTTTGCTGGTGATTTAGCTGTTACATCAACTTCTGGTCCTGGTTTAGCGTTAAAAGGCGAAGCAATTGGGTTAGCCGTAATTACGGAATTACCACTTGTTGTTGTTAATGTTCAGCGTGGTGGACCTTCTACAGGATTACCAACAAAACCAGAGCAGTCAGATTTAATGCAAGCATTATATGGTAGAAATGGTGAAAGTCCTGTTGTTGTTATGGCCGCAAGTACTCCTTCAGATTGTTTTCAATATGCTTTTGAAGCTGCAAAAATAGCTGTGGAACATATGACTCCTGTTATTTTGCTTACGGATGGATTCATCGCAAATGGTTCTGAACCTTGGAGAATACCTAAAATGTCAGAATATCCTGATATTAAACCTCCCATTGTTAAAGAAGAAACTAAAGATTGGCAACCATATGCTCGTGATGTAGAAAGACTTGCTAGGACGTGGGCAATTCCCGGAACAAAAGGATTAGAGCATAGAATTGGCGGACTTGAAAAGGATGAATTAACAGGTGCTGTTTCCCATGATCCTGTTAATCATGAGAAAATGATTAGTATTCGCGAAGAAAAGGTTCAACGAGTAAGTAATTTCATTCCTAAATTAAAAGTTGAAGGAAACGATACTGGAGATCTTTTAGTGGTTGGTTGGGGTGGCACATATGGACATCTTGCGACTGCAGTTGCTGAATTGCAAAAAAACAATAAAAAAATAAGCTTAGCGCATTTCAATTATATTAAACCTCTTCCGTCAAACGTAAAAGAGGTATTTGATAAATTTGAAAAGATTATTGTATGCGAAATAAACTTAGGTCAGTTTGTAGATTATTTGAGAATGAGGCATCCTGAATATAAATATTTGCAATACAATAAAATTCAAGGATTACCCTTTACTTCAATTGAGTTAGAAAATCATTTCAATAAATTATTAGAGAAATAATCATGGAGGAGATTCAAAATATATTAACCGCAAAAGATTTTAAAAGTGATCAGGAAGTTAGATGGTGTCCGGGTTGTGGTGATCATGCTATAATGAATGCAATACAAAGAACTCTTCCAGAATTAGGAATAGCTAAAGAGGATTTCGCATTTATTTCAGGTATTGGTTGTTCTTCGCGATTTCCTTATTATATGGATACTTTCGGATTTCATAGTATCCATGGTCGTGCTTCAGCTATTGCTTCCGGTGTAAAAGTTGCTAATCCTAAATTGAGTGTATGGCAAATTACGGGTGATGGAGATGCCATGGCAATTGGAGGAAATCATTTTATTCATGCAATAAGAAGAAATATAGATGTTAATATCATATTATTTAATAATGAGATATATGGATTAACAAAAGGTCAATACTCCCCAACATCAAAATTTGGATATGTAACAAAAACATCGCCTTATGGAACTGTTGAACATCCGTTTCATCCAGGAGAATTAGTTATTGGAGCACAGGGAAAATTCTTTGCACGATCTATTGATAATAACATGAAATTGTGTCAGGAGATATTTATTCAAGCCGCAAGACATCATGGAGCTACAGTTGTTGAAGTTCTGCAAAATTGTGTTATTTATAATGATAAAACACACGCAGCTATTTCTGACAAGGAGCATAAAGCGGATAGAACCATTGTTTTAAGACATGGAGAGCCAATGATTTTTGGTAAAAATAACGACAAAGGTCTAATATTAGATGCTGAACACTTAAAACTTAAAATTGTAGAATTGGGTGATAAGTATTCTGAAAAGGATTTATTGGTTCACAATGCTAAGGAGGTAAATCCAGGAATACATTTAATGTTAACTAATATGTCTTACCCCGAACACCCTGTTGCTTTTGGTGTTATTAGAAGTGTTGAAACAGAAACATACGATAATGCTGTATTTAAACAGGTAGAGGACGTGAAATCAAAATCGGCATTTAAAAATGTTGACAATTTATTAAATAGCGGGACTACTTGGGAAGTTTAAAATAAAACTAACTTAAAATATAAAAGAGATAAATCGAAGGGTTTATCTCTTTTTTTATATAAACAAGCTATATAAAGTTCAAAAGAATTAGAAGTTTAATTGAAATTCTTCTTTTACTTGCCCTAAAAATCATCTATATTTATAATGATTATTTCTTTAAAAACTTTGATTTAAGTATTGAACATGTATTATCAATAATACACTTTATTGATGTTATTTAATAATTTTAAATTAGTATAAATGTCTGATCAATTCAATCAAAATAATAATTTAAATAAGCTTTTAGCAGAAAATACAGAACGATTAAAAGAGTTAGCTTGTATTAATGAAACAACTAAAATTATTAAAGAAGGTAAATCTGTAGAGGAAACCCTTCAGAAAATTGTTTTGCGTTTATCTAATGCGTGGCAATATCCGGAATTTACAGTTGCTCGGATATTATTTGGAGGGCATGAATTTCGAAGTCCTAGATTTGAGGAAACTGTTTGGACTCAAAAACAGACTTTTCAAACAATTGACGGTGAAGAAGGTACAATCGAAATATATTATACAAAAGAGTTTAAGCGTTTATATGATGGGCCATTTCTTAAGGAGGAATTTGATCTCATTTTGAATTTGTCTAATTTAATTTTAGGATTTATAAATAGTATAAAAGCAAAAGAAATAATTTGGAAACAAGATAAAAAGAAAGAACAAAGAAAAAATACAGATGGATCGCCATCAAAAAGCTTTAGTAGTAGACAATTACTTCAGAAATTCTTGAATAAACATAATGCAGATCGAGATTTATTGCATGATTTAATGCCTTTTAAAGTAAAAGAGATTTTGCTTATTGCAAATTTGTACGATGCTTATAGTATCGAAAAAGAGGGTCGGTTTTCAGATCATATTTTAGGAGAATATAACCAATTAAATTTAACTTCATTACCTAGAGTTACTGGAGTATCAAATGAAGATGAAACTATTGAAGCACTGGAAAACAAAAGTTTTGATTTAGTTATATTAATGATGGGCGTAGATAAAACAACTCCTCTTAAAATAGCAAAAGCTTTAAAAATAAAGTATCCATATATTCCTACATTTCTACTTCTTAATAATAATAGTGACTTAGCTGTACTTGAAGAACAAAAAAGAGATTTATCGAGCATTGATAACATATTTATTTGGAATGGCGATTCCAAGGTTTTTTTCGCTATGGTAAAACTAATAGAAGATAAAGTTAATGTTGAGAATGATACTAAATTGGGTTTAACAAGGGTGATTTTAGTTGTGGAAGATTCTTCCAGATATTACTCTAGATATTTACCAATGCTTTACAAAATTATCATGGAGCAAACTCAACGTTTAATAGAGGATGTAAATACGGATGATTTATATAAAGTGTTAAAAATGCGCGGCAGGCCAAAAATTTTATTGGCTCAATCATATGAAGAAGCAATGGTAATTTTTAATAAATATAAAGATTACTTATTGTGTGTAATTTCTGATGTTAGATTCCCCAAAAACAATAAATTAAATGATTTTGCTGGGTTTGAATTTATAAAATTTGTAAAAGAAAATATTTTGAATTTACCAACAGTTTTGCAATCATCAGATCCCGAAAATGCAAAAAAATCATATGAGATTAAATCAAACTTTATAAATAAAAATTCCGAGAGTTTATTACAAGATTTAAAAAGCTTCATTAATTATCATTTGGGGTTTGGACATTTTGTTTATCGCGATAACCAAGGTAAACAAATAGCTGTGGCAAAATCAATGGCTGAGTTTGAATCATTTCTTAAAAAAGTACCTGAAGATTCATTGATTTACCACGCAGTAAAAAATCAGTTTTCACTATGGCTTATGGCTCGTGGAGAAATACAGATTGCTAAAATAATTAATCCTTTGCGAATAAGCGATTTCCAAAATCCTAACCAACTGCGTGATTTTCTTATTAATATTTTGAGATTATATAGAAATGAGCAAGAAAAGGGGAAAATTGTAAACTTTAGTGAAGCAGCAGTACAAGAAGAAAATAATATTGTCAGCATGTCTCCAGGTGGATTAGGAGGGAAAGGTCGTGGTCTGGCATTTATAAATACTTTAATTTATAATTTTAAATTTAAAGAACTGCTTCCGCTAATTAATGTCCGAACTCCAAAAACGAGTTTAATCGGAACTGAAGAGTTTGATATTTTTATTGAAAGCAATCATTTAGTTGATAAAATTCATGATATACCAGATTATGATGAATTGAGAAAACAATTTCTTAAAGGAGAACTGTCATATACCTTAAAGAAAAAGCTAAAAGTATTTTTAACTTTAATAACAAAACCTATTGCTATCAGATCTTCTAGTTTATTTGAAGATAGCATAAATCAACCTTTTTCCGGAATTTTTGAAACCTATATTCTTCCGAATAATCATCATGATTTTGAGCAACGTATGAAGCAACTCATGAATGCAATAAAACTGGTTTATTCATCAATATATTCAAAAAATGCACGAACTTATTTTAAAGCAATTGATAATAAAGTTGAAGAAGAAAAAATGGCAGTTGTTTTGCAAGAAGTAGTTGGAAATCAGTTCGATAAATATTATTATCCACATATTAGTGGAACAGCGCAATCACATAATTATTATCCGGTTGCACATATGAAACCCGACGAAGGATTTTCTGTGGCAGCATTAGGCTTGGGTCAGTATGTTGTTGAAGGAGAAAAGGCGTTTAGATTTTCACCAAGCTACCCAAATCTTGATATTGTATCAAATAAAGATATGTATAAAGGATCGCAAGTAAATTTTTATGCAGTTAATCTGGATAATGAAAATATTAATTTACTTGATGGTGAAGATGCAGGATTAATTAAATTGGAAATCTCTGATTCTGAAAAACATGGTACATTAAAACATCTTGCGTCAGTTTACGATCCAGAAAACGATAGGATTAGTCCAGGATTAGATTCTTATGGACCAAGAATCGTTAATTTTGCCAATATCCTAAAATATGAATATATTCCTTTAGCCAAAACAATAAATGTTATTCTCGACGTTGTTAAAGAAGCTTTAGGTTCGCCCGTAGAAATTGAATTTGCAGTTGACTTAGAAAAAGATAAAAACGGATTGGCATCTTTTTATTTGCTGCAAATTAAACCATTAGTTTGCCATGAGGAAGATTATCGTGTTGATATAGATAAAATTGACAATGATCATTTAGTACTGTATTCAGAGAGATCAATGGGTAATGGTAAATTAGAAAATATCAGAGATGTTATTTTTGTAATGTCGGATAAATTCGATAATACTAAAACTATTGAAATGAAAGAGGAGATCGATAAATTAAATCAAATCATGCAAGATGAAGGAAAAAAATATATTTTAATAGGCCCGGGGCGCTGGGGTACAAAAGATAGATTTATCGGGATTCCTGTTGCATGGCCACAAATATCAAATGCTAAAATTATTGTTGAAATGAGTTTAGATGATTTTGCATTAGATGCTTCACTTGGTTCGCATTTTTTCCATAATGTAACTTCAATGAATGTTGGATATTTTTCGGTTAATCATAAAAACATTAAAGATCGAATCTACTGGGATGTACTAAATAAACAGAAAGTAATAAATCAAACAAAATACTTTAAACATGTTGAGTTTGAAAAACCTATGACTATTACAATGGATGGTCGTAAAAGATTTTCAGCGATTACCTGGACAAATGATAATTAATAAATGAGGTGATATGAGTTTTTACACAAATCAACAAGATAATCTAAGGATTGATTTTAACGATACTTCTTTTAATTTATTAATGCAAAAAAGAATTCATAAGGTTTTATTGGTTTCTAGTAATTATGATGCATTTATGTTGGAAGAGGATGGCCGTATCGATGAGCAGATTTTCAACGAATACGTATCACTAAATCTTAGATACCCCCCAATATTTGTAATGGCAAATTGCTCAGAACAAGCATATGAAATTTTACAAAATGACAACATTGATCTTGTAATAAGTATGCTGAGAATTGGTGACTCTGATACTTTTTCATTTGCAAAGCAAGTAAAGAAGATTTATCCTAAAATTCCTATTGTTGTTTTAACTCATTTTTCTAGAGAAATAACTGTACGCCTTGAAAAAGAAGACTTGAGTGCTATTGATTATGTTTTTTGTTGGTTAGGTAATGCAGATATTTTATTAGCAATTATTAAACTAATTGAGGATAGAATGAATGTTCAATACGATGTAGAAGTTGTTGGTGTTCAAACTATTCTCTTAGTAGAAGATTCAATAAGATATATATCAACATATTTACCAAATATTTATAAAATTATATTTAAGCAATCGAAGGAATATATGCGCGAAGCATTAAATGAACACCAAAAGATGCTTCGAATGCGCGGTAGACCTAAAATACTTTTAGCAACTAACTATGAGCAAGCTGTTGAATTATACGAAAAGTATAAATTTAATATGCTGGGAATAATTTCAGATATAACATATCCTCGAAAGGGCGTTAAGGACAAGTTGGCTGGAATAAGGTTTTGCAAAAAAGTTAAAGAAGATGATGAGTTTAAACCGATGCTTCTTCAATCATCAGATATGAATAATAAAAAGTATGCTGATGAGTTAAATATTGGATTTATTCATAAATATTCTAAAAACTTATCGATTGAAGTCCGAAATTATATAATTAAAAAGTTTGCTTTTGGCGAATTTGTTTTTAGTAATCCTGATACGTTAAAAGAAATAGGACGTGCTTCCGATTTGCAGTCATTGCAACATATGATTCTTACCATTCCCGATAAATCTCTTGAGTATCATGCAGGCAGAAATGATTTATCAAATTGGTTAAACGCCAGAGCTATTTTCCCTATTGCACAATTGTTTAAGTATTTGACTGTTGGTGATTTTGGTGATTTAAAAGAAGCAAGAAGTTATATTTACAGAGCAATTTCAAGTTATCGAATGAGTAAGGGTAGAGGTGTAATTGCTAAATTTGATAAAAATAGTTTTGATGAGTATCTAATATTTTCTAGAATTGGAGATGGATCGATTGGAGGTAAGGCAAGGGGGTTGGCATTTATTAACTCAATTATAAAGAAGAATAATATATTTAATAAATTCCCAGGAGTTATTATTACAATTCCAAGAACAGTAGTTTTAAGTACAGATGTTTTTGATGATTTTATGGAAGAAAACGATTTGTATAAGATTGGAATGTCAGATAAAAGTGATGATGAAATTGTAAAAAATTTTATAAACGCAAAATTACCTAGTATAATTTATCAAGATTTATACGCATTTATATCAGTAATTCAAAATCCAATTGCCATACGTTCTTCCTCTAAGCTGGAAGACTCACACTATCAGCCGTTTGCTGGCATTTACTCTACGTATATGATTCCCAAAATAGCTGATAGCACTTTAATGATTAAAATGTTGTCTGATGCAATAAAATGTGTCTATGCGTCGGTATATTTTAAGGCAAGTAAAGCATATATGGCTGCTACATCCAACGTGATTGATGAAGAGAAAATGGGGATCGTATTACAAGAGGTTTGTGGGAAACAATATGGAGATAAATTTTATCCAACAATATCGGGTGTTGCCCAATCTATTAATTTTTATCCAATAGAACCGGAAAAAGCAGAAGAAGGAATTGTCAATATTGCGTACGGATTAGGAAAGCAAATTGTAGATGGTGGAATATCCTTACGTTTTTCGCCTAAACACCCTAAAAAGATTTTGCAATTATCGTCACCAGATATGGCATTAAAGGATACTCAGAAGGACTTTTATGCTTTAGAAATGTGCCCAACAAAGTTTTTACCTTCAGCAGATGATGGTATTAATTTAAGTAAGAATGATATTAAAAATGCTGAAAAAGATTCATCATTTCGATTTGCAGCTTCAACCTACGATTTTCAAAATGATATCGTTCGTGATGGTACATTATATGATGGTAAACGAATTATAACTTTTTCAAATGTTCTTAAATATGATTCGTTTCCATTAGCAGAAATATTACAGACTTTATTAGAAGTTGGTCAGAAAGAAATGAATGATCCAATTGAGATTGAATTTGCAGTAGATTTAAATGTTGAGAAAGGAGCACCTATTGTATTTAATTTTTTACAGATACGACCTATTGTTGACAATGATCAATCAATTGATTTTAAAATGGATGAGGTGGCAAAAGAAAACACCATTATTTATTGTGAATCAGCTTTAGGGAATGGGAAAATTGATGATATATATGATTTTGTTTATATAAAGCCAGAGACTTTTAGTTCATTGGAGAGTGAAAAGATTGCTGTAGAAATAAATTTGATAAATGAAAAATTTATTAATGAGCAAAAAAATTATGTATTAGTGGGGCCGGGCAGATGGGGCTCAAGTGACCCTAATCTAGGAATACCTGTAAAATGGGCACACATATCTCAAGCAAGAGTAATAGTTGAATCTGGATTAGAAAATTTCAGAATTGATCCAAGTCAAGGAACACATTTCTTTCAAAACCTTACTTCTTTTAGGGTTGGTTATTTTACAATTAATCCTTATATAAATGATGGATTTTATGATTTAGAATATTTAGGTAAATTCAAAGCTCATTACGAAAATAATTATATTAGACATATTCGTTTTGAAAAACCAATTCAAGTTCAGATTGATGGTAAAAATAATAAGGGGGTTATCCTAAAGCCAACATAGTAAATTTACATCTTATGTTAAGTTCGGTTTTAATGATAAAAATCATACAAAACTGTGTTGTACAATATAATTGTAATTTAAAATAAAGTATACATTTGCACTGTTGTTTACTTAACAAAACATTCTTTATAAATACTATATAATAAAATTTGACATTATGAACGTAGATAAATTAATGCTTCAGTTGGAGCAAAAACATCCGGGAGAAGTTGAATATCTTCAGGCTGTCAGAGAAGTTTTAGAATCAATCGAGGAAATTTATAACGAAAATCCTCA
>JAQIBH010000017.1 GCA_027859205.1 Bacteroidales bacterium
TCGAAATCACAAACATCAACACAATCGCCTAATCCATGACAACCATACTGACAACCTGTTTCGCCAGAATATAAACTAGAAACAATAACACAAGTTGGTGCGCCATCATAAGTATTTACTTTCTCACGATGAGCAGGAGAACCAGAGCATCGAATAACAGCTACAAGTGGATCTTTTGCCTCAACAGCTTTTCCAAGTATTTCAGCAGCTTGAGTCATAGTTTCATTACCGCCAACTGGACAGTAAAAAGGTGATAAATCCTCTGCCTTAACCATAGCTTCAGCAAATCCTCTACAACCTGGGTAACCACAACCTCCACAATTGGCAGCAGGTAAAACTTCTTCTACCTGATCGATACGCGGGTCTTCAAAAACTTTAAATTTCTGAGCTACAAAATATAATATTATTGCAGCTATCGCCCCAATCGCACTAAGAGAAATAATAGTAAACAAAATTGTTGTACTCATGTTTTTATTAGAATTTAGATATTAGTATTAAGATATGAGACACAAAACTAAAAATGTAATATTTATAATCGGAAATAGAAGAAGTCAGAATACTAACATCTCTCTACTCACCACTCAAATCTTATTTATTGTAAATGCAAATTTCTTTCTAATCTTATTTCTTGAAACATATAATATAATATAATAAGGTACAAGAACCAGTAAAGCACCAATTCCTGAAATTGCTTCATTTTTTGTTATTGCTGATAAAACTAAAAGAAAAAATAGCACCAATATAAAAGGTAAGACATAGCCCAAAAACAAAGCTCTGAATCCAAGCGATTGTTTTAGCACTACATTTACTTCTTCTCCTACTTGATATTGATTTGTAAAATCAAATACTTCAACAATTTTTTCCTGCATGTCAGATGCAGTACAAACTCCTTTGGCATGGCACGATGCACAACCAGACATTGCTAAAATGTTAACGTTGATTTTATTGCCATCAATGGAATTAATATGACCTTTATGTTCTATCGATTTTGAACTTGCCATCCTAATTTTTCAAAATTTTGAATTCGGATACAAAAATAACCGTATTTGAAAATTAAAAATTGCTTTTTGTCAGTTTTTAGAACATATCCTCTTATTTATTTTAATTTTAAATAAGGAAGAATGATTTCTATATACCTTATATGGCACGATTTTTATATTATAATACTTATGTTTATATATTAAATTCTTAAAAGTATATACTTGTTTTACACTTTTAAAGTAATGAAATTTAGATATTTAATAGTCATTAAAAATAAAATACAATGAAAAAATTATTGATCTTATTGTTTTTTGGAAGCTTAATAATTACGGCATGTGAGAGAGACAGACCAGAATTATTTGTAGACGAAGCAAATTTAAAAATCGAAAACACTTCTGAAACTAACTTCATAACCGGTGTATATTATAGTACTGTTGGTTATGGATCAAATAGAATTAGTACATATATTGGACCCGGAGAAAGTAAAATATTTACTTTAAATACGGATGATGATGACGTTTACGATATTAAAGTAACTTCGGATATGACAGGTTCAGAAGAATTTATAGATGATCATCACGAATTCGGATGGGATGAAACTTATGTTATAGAATTAACCGATGATGGATGGTATACCGATGATGGTTCATGGTTTTAATTGTTTCACAAAATGTTAAACCAGAACGCATCGTTCTGGTTTTTTATTTTAATATATTAATATTTTTTAATCATTGATTTTAAAGGATGTTTTAGTCCCTCATATCCAACAAGTCTTGCCTTAATTGTACCAACGATTATAGGACTTTCAATCCAAACAGGGACTCTGTTTTCATCATCGGAAACCCAAACAGTTAAGTAATCACCTTCCTTGAAAACATCACCTGCAACTAAAGAAACGGTAAATCTTATGGTTTTAAATTTTCCAACACCCCTTACCTTTTTAACTTCTTTTCCGGAATACCTCACATAAATCTCATAAACCTCATTATCTAATAAAATTTTAATAGTAATAACCTCATCCTTTTTATATTTTGAGAAATCAATATTACGTGCTTTATAAACAGCCGAAACTACGTCGTAAGTACATGGGAGGATTTCTATTGTATCCTGGAAATATGGTGTTCGGGTTTTTTCAACCTCTGAATATGCTACTAAACTATCAAAATCATATCTATATTTAATATCAATTATGTAACCATCCTCATTAACATCACGATGGTAATAAACTGGTAATAAAGTAGTAGGATTTACCCAAGATTCATAAACATCACGAACTTGAAAAAACCAGTCGTAAAAAGAAAATGTTACACCTGTTCCTTTAAGTTTGTATAAATCCTTGCCGAACATTCTATCATTAGAGACCTTAAATTCGACACCACCAACATCTGTCCAAATAAAAGCCCAATTATAGGTAATTACATAGTCTATTTTTTCACCGGACACAAAAGCATTATTTTTTACATCACAGATTTGGTTGTCCTGCGCTTTCAACAAAAATGCATTTACCGACAGTATTAATAGTAAAATATATTTTGGCATATTATATTCTTATACATTAGACAATAACATTTCTTTAATCTCAACTGCAACTTTTTTATTAATATTTTTATTAATTAATATATTCAACTCCTTAATAACTGCATCTAAATTAATATTTTCAATATCGCTTTTTAACTCGGCAAATAATGATTGTGCCTTCTGACTATTACCAATAGCTAATTCACAAATGGCAATATTTACTTTTGAACCCTGTGCCAATGGATTTTTATATATAGCAATATTTGAATATTTTAAAGCGTCTTTATAATCACCTATTTCACGCTTAATTCGACCGTAATCCTCATATGCAACATAATGCATTGAATCAATAACCATTGCCTTTTTTAAAGTACTTAATGCATTTTCAATTTCTTTGTTTTTTTTATACAATCTTGCCAACTTAATATAAGCTACATAATTTGTACTATCAATTGAAATTGATTTTTGCAAGCAAGTAATACCATATAAAAATTCACTAATCTCTTCAAAATATTGTGCTTTTTCAACATAACGTTTTGAATTATTTGAATCAACATTAATAGCATTTCTAAAAGAATCCTCACTTTTATCTTTGTTCTTAATCTGTTTATAACAAAATCCTAGATTTATATAAGATTTAAAAATTAATTGATAGTCCATTCCTAGTATATACCCTTTCTCAAAACTACTCAAAGACTCTTTGTAATATTTTATAGCTTCTTCTAAGTTGTCCATTTTTTGATATGATAAAGCAATGTGAAATTCATAAATATCCCAACTAACCATCTTCCAAGCTTTATCATAATATTTAATGGCCTCTTGGTATTTATTCTGCATAAAATATATATTCCCAATCATAAAATATACATCAAATTCTCTAGGATCAATTTGAACTATAACTTCTAAATATTCTATTGCAGATTCGTAATCCCTCAAATTAAGTTTTAATTCAGCACATTTATGATACAATTCCTTAGTTTTAGGATAATATTTAATCATTATTTCATAATCAGAAACAGCTCCTTTAAAATCACCTAGTTTATCTTTTAATTTTGCTCTTTCTTCATGTATATATATTAATTTTGCATCTAATTCTAAAACCTTATTATAATAATTAATTGCACTTATCCAGTTCCCCAGTCTTTCGTTAAGCTTTGCGAGTAAGTAATAAATCCTTGGATTATTAGGTTCAATTCTTAGAGCTTTCAATAAACTCAGAGCAGCTTTTCTATTTAAATTTTGGAAACTTTGTAAAACTCCCATATTAATGTATAAAAACGCACTCTCACTTCCTAATTCTAAAGCTTTCTCAAAATACTCAGAGGACTTCTCATATCGCGAAAATTTATAATCAATTACACCTTTCAATTCATAAATTTCATAAACGCTTACCTTATTAGAGATTAATTCATCAAAAATATTATTCGCAAAATCGTAGTTCCCTGATAAATAATAACAAACTCCTTCTTTATACTTACTTATATATTCACTAGAAATTCTACCTTCAACATTAAAATGATAAGCTGATATATTTATCGATTTTAGAATTTCAACTTTAATATTATTTACTGAGCTATTTTCAACAATTGACCCTTTAGAAAAAGCGAGTTTAAAATCATTAAAACAACAATCATAATCTTTAAAATACAAAGCTATTAATGCCCTTTTAACAAGTCCAATAAAATTATAGGGTTCGATTTCAATAACCTTATTGTAACAATCAAATGCTTTTTTATAATCCCCTTGAAATTGTAAAATGTCTCCTTTAATCAAATAAGCATTTGTATAATATGGATTAAATTTTAATAAATCATCTATATTTTCTAAAGCAAATGAATATTTTCCAGTATAGTAATTACATATAGCATACTGTATATAGGCATCATAAAAGTTTATATTAAATTTTATAGCTTTTTTAAAATAACTTTTTGCCTTACTATATTTTTTATAAGAAAGATTAATCAAACCCAAATAAAAATATGATTCCGGTATATCACCTTTTAACTCTAAAGCTTTATTAAAATCTTGTTCGGCTTCTACTAATTTATTTATATTGAGATAAAAATATCCTCTCAAATTATAGACAAACCAGTTATTTTCATCTATTTCAATTGCTTTATTAATGTCTTTTAATGATTCTTTAATATTACCATTTAATTGGATATTGCATAATGCTCTAAGACCATAACTAAAGCTATAATTTGAATCAATTTCAATGGATTTATTTAAATCTTCTAATGCATCCTTAAAATATCCTTTTTCGATTTTAGTAGCTGCTCTTTTATAAAATCCTTCTGCATTATCTTCATTAATATCCAAAGATTTTATCCAGATGTCAGAATATATTTCTGAAGATAAAAAAGTATTTAAACTATCGGTTTCTAAATATCGATTAAGATTATTATTTTGAAATTCTTGTTTAAAGTAATCCTGGCTAATTCCAGATTTACTTATTCCTAAAAGAGTCAAAAATATAAGTTGAATAATGATTTTAATTTTCATTCTGGTTTATTTAATCGGTTTGTTTGAGAATTGTATTATTAACTAACCACACTATAATCAACTTTCTTGTTCGATATTTTTTTCAGTTGATTTGCTAAAATTTGATTTTCAATATTTTCTAAATTCGGATCAATATCTAATATTTCTTCTGCAATATCGCGAACATATTGTATTAACTGACCATCTTGTGCAAGATTAGCAATTTTTAGATCGAATGCTATGCCGCTTTGCTGAGTTCCTTCAATATCACCTGGCCCACGAAGTTTTAGATCGGCCTCAGCTATTTCAAAACCATCGTTTGTTTTAGTCATAATTTCAATCCGCTTTCGAGACTCATTAGACAATTTGTATGAAGTCATTAATACGCAATACGATTGATCAGCACCACGACCAACTCTTCCACGTAATTGGTGTAATTGCGACAAGCCAAATCGCTCGGCACTTTCAATAACCATAACCGATGCATTTGGAATATTTACACCAACTTCAATAACGGTTGTTGCAACCATAATATGTGTCTGTCCTCTCACAAAAAGGCTCATTGCATCATCTTTTTCTTTAGGCTTCATTTTACCATGAACAACACTAACCGCATATTTAGGTGGAGGAAAAGCACGTGATATACTTTCATTACCATCCTCCAAATCTTTATAATCCATTTTCTCTGATTCCTTAATCAGAGGATAAACAATATATATTTGACGACCTTGCTCTATTTGTTGCTTTAAGAAACCAAACATTCTTAATCTTTTAGAGTCGTATAAATGCAATGTTTGAATTGGTTTACGACCTGGTGGCAACTCATCTATTACGGAAACATTTAAATCACCATAAATAGTCATTGCTAATGTTCTAGGAATTGGTGTAGCTGTCATCACTAAAATATGTGGAGGCTGATGGTTTTTCTTCCAAAGTTTTGCTCGCTGTGCAACACCAAATCGGTGCTGTTCATCAATTACAACCAAACCAAGATTCTTAAATTGAACTGTATCTTCAATTAATGCATGTGTACCAATTAAAATATGTAAATCTCCGTTTAGCAGATTTTCATGAATTACTTTTCGGGCGGCAGTTTTTACCGATCCTGTTAATAGATCAATTTTTACTGGTAGGTTTTTAAGAAACTCCTTGATTGTCACGAAATGCTGATTTGCCAATATTTCTGTTGGTGCCATTATGCAAGTCTGGAATCCATTATCCAAAGCAATTAACATACTCATTAATGCTACTAATGTTTTTCCACTTCCAACATCACCTTGAAGTAAACGATTCATTTGTTTACCTGATCCAATATCCTTTCTGATTTCTTTTAAAACTCTTTTTTGAGCACCGGTTAACTCAAAAGGCAGATTCCTTTCATAAAACAAATTCAAAAAATCGCCTACTTTCGAAAAAATAAATCCTTTTGATTTATGAATACGATAACTTCTTTGTTGTAAAATATTTAACTGGATATAGAATAACTCTTCGTATTTAAGTCTATAAATTGCTTTTTTAAGCAAATCATTATTTTGTGGGAAATGAATATTAAAAAGCGCATCTTTTAATGAAATCAACTTGTATTTTTTCAATAAATAATCAGGCAATGTTTCCTTTAATTTATCTTTTAAATTAACCACCAGATTATTTACCAATTTTGAAACTACTTTTGAATGTAAGAAACTCCTTTTAAGCTTTTCGGTAGTATGATAATGAGCTTGTAAATTGGCACTAATAACATTTTCTGCTTTTAAAGCATTCTCTACCTCGGGATGAACTATATTATATTTGCTACTATAATTACTTGGCTTACCATATACAATATATTCTGTATTTAGCAATAAACTTTTCTGGATATAGCTTAAACCCTTAAACCAAAGCAGTTCAATTACACCTGTACCATCTGAGAAATTCGCAATTAATCTTTTTTTATGACCTACACCAACAGTGTTAAAATTAATTATTTTACCTTTTAATTGTATAAAAGGTAAGTTCGCATTTAACTCGTTGATTTTATAAAATTTAGACCTATCGATATA
>JAQIBH010000039.1 GCA_027859205.1 Bacteroidales bacterium
GTTCTTGCGGCTGGAAAATCATCACGAATGGGAATCCCAAAACTATCTTTAAAGTATGATGAAGAAAATACTTTTATAGAACATATTGTAAATGAATATTTAAGGTTTGGTTGCAATGAAATTGTTATTGTTGTTAATGAAGATGGAATTGGTTATTTTAAAGAAAGGAAAATACAATTTCCTAATAAAGTGAAAGTTGTAATTAATGAACATCCCGATTGGAATCGGTTTTATTCCTTGAAAATAGGAGCGAAGAGCTTATCTGAAATTCACCCAGTATTTATTCATAATGTGGATAATCCTTTTGTAAATTATGATGTATTAAATGAACTTCTAAATCATAAAAGTAAAGCTGATTATATTAGTCCGGAAATAAAGGGAAAAGGTGGGCACCCGATTTTACTTTCGGATAAAAATATTAATGAAATAAGATTAACTCAAAAAGATCAAATGCATTTCAAGGAATTCTTGAATCAATATCCTAAAATAAAGGTACCTGTTGATGATGAGAAGATTCTTGCAAATATCAACACGATGAAAGAGTATACGAAGTACTTTGGTTTTTAGTCCGATACTTTTACGCTATTTTAGATAAGAGCCTTATTCTTTGTAAAGCCTCATTAAAACTTTCTCTGGAGTTAAAGGAGCATCAAAATCAATTTTATAATTTGGATTGAATGAATTTATTGCATTCGCTAGTGCGAAGTACGCTCCAATTCCATACATTAACGGCGGTTCTCCAATGGCTTTTGATCTTAATAATGCTAATTCCGGACCTTCAGTTTTTAGGGCTGTAATATCAATGTTTTTAGGTACAGAATATATATCTGGTACTTTATAAGTAGATAAACTGTTTGATAATAATCTACCATCTTTTGCAAATGATAATTCTTCCATTGTCATCCAACCAATTCCTTGTACAACACCTCCTTCAACTTGTCCATTATCAATAGTAGAATTCATGCTGTTCCCAAAGTCATGTACAATTTTAACATTATCAAATTCGTAAGTTCCACGAATGCAATCCACTGTAACTGTAACAATAGATGCTCCATAAACATGGTACGCAAACGGGTGACCTGTTTCTTTAGTTTTATCGAAATGAATAATTGGTGTAGCATAATGACCATTCTCGGTAAGACAAACTCGATCCAGAAATGCAGTTTCGATTAATTGCTCCCACGTAACTTCTGTTTTTTCTCCATTTCTTATTATAGTCTCGTTTTTGATTCTAACTTCTGATAATTCGCAGGATAGCATTTTAGCTGCTGTTTTAATAAGTCTTTCTAAAAGAGCAATACATGCAATACGAAGTGCATTTCCATTTAAATCAGCTCCTGAACTTGCAGCTGTTGGCGATGTATTGGCAACACGCGTTGTATTTGTTGATTCTATTTTGATTCTTTTTGTGTTAATTGAGAAAACAGATGCAGCAACTTGAATCATTTTAGTATTTACACCTTGTCCCATTTCAATGGCACCAGTACTTATGCCAAGGCTTCCATCCTGATAAATATGCACCAAAGCTCTTGCTTGATTCATTGGTGTTTTTGTGAACGAAATCCCAAAACAGATTGGCATAATTGACATGCCTTTTTTGTAATTTGAGTTTTTTGAGTTGAACTCCTCAATTTCTTGTTCAATTTGGTCAATATTATAGGTCCTTTCTGCTGCTTGGTAGCAATGAATTATATTTGAATTTTCAGCTAACTGTCCGTATTGAAATCTTTCGTTTTCCTTTATGAAATTTTGTTTCTGAATTATTTGTTTAGAAATATTTAGTTCACTAGCTGCTTTTGCAATTGCCGATTCAATGACAAACATTCCTTGTGGTGCACCAAATCCTCTGAAAGCAGTATTAGGTGGAAGATTAGTTTTGCAACTATATACTGTAACTTTGGTGTTTGGAATATAATAAACATTGGTAGAATGGAATAAAGTACGTTCCATAATTGCCGGTGACAGGTCATTGGCAGCACCTCCATTTTGATACATTGTGGTTTGGAAAGCCTTAATTTTATAATCTTTCGATAATCCAATTTTAAAATCAGAACTATATGGATGACGTTTGCCGGTCATTTGCATATCGTCTAAACGATGTAGAGAAATTTTAACTGGTTTTTGCAATAAATATGTTGCTAAAGCAGCCATGCATGCGTATGCTGTTGCTTGATCTTCTTTGCCACCAAAAGCTCCACCTAAGCGTGCAACATCAATCTCGATACGATGCATTGGTATTCCCAAAACTCGTGCAGCAATTTTCTGAACCAAAGTAGCTCCCTGAGTTGAAGAATGAATCTTTATGCTTCCATTATCTATTGGGTAAGCATAAGAACCTTGAGTCTCGATATATAAATGTTCTTGTCCACCATTCTCGACTTTACCTTCGAAAATATATTCACATTTTGACCATTCATTTTCAACATTACCCATCTTGAATGTACGAGGAGGAATGAGCAAATGACCTTTCTTTTGTGCTTCTCTTGGATCTGTAATAACTTTTAATTCATCAATTTTTATATTAATTAGTTTTACTGCTTTACGTGCAATATCTTCATTAATAGCAACAATAAATGCTATGGGATGACCAATAAAATGAACTTCGTTTTCAGCAAAGAGTTGTTCATCTTCAATTATACCGCCTATTTGGTTTCTTCCTGGAATATCTTTGAATGTAAAAATTTGTTCAACTCCGTCTAAAGATTCAGCATCAGTTAAATCAAGATTAATAATTTTTCCGTGGGCTTTGGGCGAACCAAAAATAGCTCCATGCAATGTTCCATTCTGTACAGGAATATCATCAACATAAACAGATTTCCCGGTAACGTGATTTTTTGAATCTATATTTTTCATGATGATATACTGTTTAGCTTAATAACTTTTTTAATGAAATACTCTTAGGGAAAAGTTTAATGAAATGTGCAAAAAACAGTTGTCTTAATAGTAATCTTTTATATTCTGCACTACCACGAACATCACTAATCGGTGAGATCTCGTCTTGAATAATTTTGTTGGTCTTAACTATTGTTTCAACCGTTATTTTCTTTCCAATTAAATATTCAGATGTGTTGCTAAGATATTTTGGAATGGCACTTACGCCTCCAGCCGAAACAGAACAATCTTTAATAATATCATCATTAATTCTTAGGTAAATCGCAGAGTTTACGCTTGCAATATCAAGATGAGTTCGTTTACTTACTTTTTCGAAATTAAAAAGAAATTTTTGATCTGGAACAGGAATGATAACAGATTCAATATATTCTCCCGGGTTCAGATTAATTTTTTTATAATCTAAAAAGAAGTTCTTTAATAGAACTTTTCGAGTATTGTTTGATTCTCGTATATTAATAATTGCGTTTAATGCCAATAAAAATATACTTAAATCACCAATAGGAGATGCGTTTACAAAATTACCGGCAATGGTTCCCATATTTCGGATAGGTTCCGATGAAATCAATTTAAAATGTGATTTAATTTCAGGGAAATATTCTTGCATAATAGAAGATTTCACGATTTCGCTGGCATTTGTAGCCGAACCAATAATGATAGAATTGTTTTCTTTTTTAATACCTTTTAAATCAATTCGATTATAGAATAACTCAATATCTGTTTCTGCGATTTCTTCGGGCTTTTGAACCATTAAATCTGTTCCACCACCAATTATCTTAAAGTTGCCGGGTTTATCGTTTTTCTCAATTTTATTTAATCTTTTAGCAATTTCAAGAAAATACATGGGTAAATGTTGATTTTCTACTAGCCAGTTTATTGGATCATTAATATCTTTCACTTTAAGTAATTCCGAAATACTTTCTGCTGCTTTCTCAATTGATTTATATCCGGTACAACGGCAAATATTACCACTTATGGCAGCAATTGCTTTTTCCTTATCTGATGATTCCTCAGAAAGACTATGACCTGTAAGTGACATTACAAATCCAGGTGTACAAAATCCGCATTGGGTTCCGGCATAATCTACCAAAGCATTTTGAACCGGCGATAATTCTTTCATGTTAATTCCTTCGATTGTAACAATATGTTTTCCTTGAGCATTACCTAAAGGAGTTAGACATGCAACTATACTTTTATATTTTACTTTATTATTATCAAAAGTTCCTTCTAAAACCGTACAGGCTCCACAATCACCTTCACGGCATCCAATTTTTGTTCCAGGTAAACTTTCTCCAGAGCGAATAAAATCAAGTAGAGTTGTTCCCGGATGACTTTCAGTTTGGATTAATTTATTATTTAAGATAAATGTTATCATAGTTAAAAAAGTTAATAAATTCAGTTTCAATATTTCAAAGCAACCGCTATATCTTTACGGTGTTTATCTGTTAAATTGTATTGTTTTTCATCTTTTTCAATTCTATCAAAAACATGAACTACATCAAAATCATTGGCTTTAATTTGGCAATATATTTTTTGTCCTTCATGTAGATATAGATTATTGATAATTCCTTGAGATATTTCTACAAATAATTCAAAGCCACAATCTACAATACAAAAAACACCTTCATAATTCTGAATAATTTGTTTCACAATTCCTTTCAATTGATTCTGAATGCTCGTTCCTTCATGTTCTTCAAGGCTTAAAGCAATATCAATAGGTCTAAGACTAAGTTGTATTCTGGTACCAATATCAATATTTTCATTTAACAATTTAGAGTGATTTGAAATCTTAATTTCAGTGTTTTTATCAAATAATACACTATAAGTATTTTCCGTTTTACTACAACTATTAAATGCAACTTCAAAGGTATTTTGATATTTTTTCGATCGTATTAGTTCAGGTTTTTCTCCGTTTTTAATAATATTAAAAATATCATCTGCAGCAGTTGATTGACCATTTTCAATAATTACAATTTTTCGTGTTAGTTTTAAAATATCTTCCAAATGATGACTAATAATTACCATTGGAATTTGAAAATGATTATTAATTCTGAGCAAATAAGAAATAATCTGCTTTCTTTTAGAACAGTCAACATTTGAGAATGGTTCATCTAACAACAATAATCTGGGTTGGGAGAGGAGCGTTCTACCTATAGCAACCCTTTGTCGCTCGCCACCGGAAAGTTGTCGTGGTTTTTTTTTGAGCAATGGAGCAATATCTAAAAGACTTACCACATCATCGAAAGAAATGTATTGAGTTTTATTTTTAATATAAGGCTTACTATATAATAAATTCTTTTTTACGGAAAGATGTGGGAATAGATGATTTTCTTGAAAAACATAACCTATATCTCTATTCTTACCTTGAATAACATGGTTTTGACTTATATCCACTAAGATCTCTGAATCAAGTTTAATTTTGCCTTTTAAAGGAGTATCAACGCCAGAAAGCAAATTGAATAAGGTTGTTTTTCCAGCACCCGACGGACCAAAAACTCCAGTTATTGAACTGTTAGTCTGGAAATTATAATAAAAGTGATTATTCCCTAATGTATGTTTAACCGATTCAAATTTGATAATCATCGAATAAAATATTTTTTCTTTTTATTTAGATACTCTGATGCAATTATAGCTAATAGTGAAATAATCAATGATATAATTACAAGTCTTGTTACTTGTATTTCTTTTCCTGGAATTTGCATATTGGAATAAACATTTAATGCAATGGTTTGTGTTTTCCCAAATATATTTCCTGCAAAAGATATTGTTGCTCCAAATTCACCCAAACTACGAGCAAATGCCAAAACTGCACCGCTTAAAATACCTGGAAATGCCAGAGGTAAATATACTCTGAAAAATGTTCCTATTTTCGATGCTCCTAATGAACTGGATGCTTTTTCGTAATTTGGATCAACCAATTCAAAAGCTGATTTAGTACTTCGAACAGCCAAAGGTAATGAAACAACAACCGATGCGATTATCAAAGCAGCAAAATTGAATGCTAATTTTATTCCCAATGTTTCGTATAACCAACTTCCAACTATTCCGTTTTTACCCAATAATATTAGTAGCAAATAACCAGTTACAACAGGAGGCGCAACTAAGGGAATATTTACTAATCCCTCAACTAAAAATTTACCGAGAAAGTTTTTTCTGGCAAGAATCCAACCTAACCAAATTGCTAAAGGCAATGTAAACAAAGTACTTGTTACAGCAACCTTTAGTGTTAATAAAATGACTGATATTTCTTCTGAACTCAACATTTTAAATTTTAATTTAGTGATGTAAATCCGTATTTATTAAAAATTTCTTTGGCAGTATCACTTTTGAAATACTGATATAATTGATTTGATTGTTGATTATCGTTTAGCAATGCAATATAAAAAATAATCGTATCATATAATTCTTGTGGAACCTCATAAGCTATTTTTACTTTTTCAGATTTTATGGCTTCTGAATGATATACAATTCCCCAATCGCATTCGCCTAGTTCAACATAATGCAAAACTGATATTACATCTTTTGCCAAAATAATTCGGTTTTGGATTTCATCATACCAATTTAATGAATCTAAAACTTGTTTTGCGTATTTTCCAACTGGAACATATTTTGGATCACCAATTGAAATTTTATCTTTTATAGCCGATTTAAGGTCAAATTTTTTAGTAAAATCAATATTAACTTCTTTATTTTTGGGACAGATAACAACTAGCTTGTTATAAGCTAATTCTGAAATAGAATTTTTAATGATTAATTTATTAGTATCTAAAAAATCGATCCATTGTTTGTTGGCAGAAATATATATATCAGATTCAGCACCAGCTCTAATTTGTCTTGCTAAATTTCCTGAGGCAGCAAAGTTTTTTTCTGTTTGAATAGTCGTGTTGTTTGTAAAAGAGTCACAAATTTTAATACTTGGTAACATTGCACCAGTAGCGACAAATAGCTGAACCTTATTATTTGATTTCTCTTTACAAGAAAATAGAATTCCTATTATAATAAATAGAAATGGAAGTAAAATCGATTTTATATAATTCTTAGATTTCAAAGTGCAACAAACGATTTATAATCAGTATAAAATTATAAAAATTTATTGAACAAGAGGATTTCAGATCAATAATAGACAGTTGTTCTGTAAAAAAATCTAATTTTTGAATAATTTTCTTTTAATAGGGGAATTAAAAACGAAAAACAAAAATTATTCTATATTAAAAAGTAAGGTGTGGGAGAATATATTTAATAAAAAAAAGGCTCCAAATGGAGCCCCTTACTATCTTAAACTTTCAACTTTTTTTCAATTGATTCTATTTGACTTTTAAAACGTTTATCGGTATCCATTAAGTTGTTTACTGTTTTGCAAGCATGTAAAACAGTCGCGTGATCTTTCCCTCCAATCAAGGCTCCAATTGAAGCTAAAGATGATTTGGTCATTGATTTAGAAAAATACATTGCTATCTGTCGTGCCTGAACAATTTCTCTTTTTCTAGTTTTAGATTGTAACAAATCAGGTGCTAAATTGAAATAATCACATACAACTTTTTGGATGTAATCAACAGAGATTTCTTTTTTAGAGTTTTTCACTAATCTGTCAATCATTAGCTTAGCTAAATCTAAGTTAATTTCTTTTTTATTTAAAGTTGATTGAGCTAATAACGAAATTAAAGCACCTTCTAATTCACGTATGTTTGAAGTAATATGCGAAGCAATATATTCAATTACTTCATTTGTCATATCTATTCCGTCATGATATATTTTTTGTTTTAAAATTGCAATTCGTGTTTCATAATCGGGTGCTTGTAAGTCAGCAGATAAACCCCATTTAAATCTTGAAAGTAATCTTTGCTCCATACCTTGTATTTCTACAGGGGCTTTATCAGAAGTAAGAATTAATTGCTTACCTGATTGGTGTAAATGATTAAAAATATGAAAGAATATATCTTGAGTTTTTTCTTTACCTGCAAACTCATGCACATCATCTATAATTAGAACATCAATCATTTGGTAAAAATGTAAGAAATCGTTTTTGTTATTGTTTCTTACAGACTCCACAAATTGAGTTTGAAATTTATTTGCATTTACATAAAGAACTGTTTTTTCAGGAAATAGTTCTTTTACCTTTATTCCAATAGCTTGTGATAAATGTGTTTTACCTAAACCAGAATCACCGTATAAAAACAATGGATTAAATGCTGTTCCACCAGGATTATCACCTACAGCATCGCCGGCAGACCTTGCTAATCTATTGCATTCTCCCTCAACAAAATTAGTGAAATTATTATCCGGATTTAATCTGGGATCAATATGTAGTTTTTTTATACCAGGTATTATAAATGGATTTTTTATTGATTTCTCTTCAGAATTCATAGGAATCGTTACAGGTTTGTTTTTTAACTCGGCTTTATAGTTTGTTGGAAATTTTACAGTAAAAGGTTTATTGTTGGAATAGATACTGTTTTCCATAACAACGCTATATTCTAATTTTGCTTGTTCACCAAGTTCTTTACGTAGCGTTTTTCTAAGAATATCAATGTATTGCTCCTCCAGGTATTCATAAAAGAAAGGACTCGGGACTTGAATTGTTAAAACATCTTCATCTAATTTAATAGGAACGATTGGTTCAAACCAGGTTCTGTAACTAATAGAAGGCACATTATCTTTTATAATTCTAAGACAATTGCTCCAAATTTCATGATAGTTTTTATTATCCATTTAACTCACAAATATTTATAAAATTTTTCAATGATATTTTCTGGTCTAACAAATTTGTGAAAAAAAAAAGGAAAAAAAAATTTAAAAACAGTTGTTTTTTCAGAAAAATATATATAGGTTTTTGTATCAGTCTTTTAAATTTGAAAACAATATTTCTTTTTTTTATTAGTCTCAATACCAGCTGATTAAACATGTTTGGGTATTAAGCTATTGTAACCTAAATGCTTAGTCAAAATTTATCAAGTGATGGTTTAATCAAAAATATTTTTTAAAGGAAGAAATCAAAAAAAATGAAAATTTAGATTTAGTCTAAGCAAAAATAAGACAAATGACTCTTTTATTTTTTATCCTTTTTACCAAACAATGAAAAATGAACGTAACGATTTGGATTTTCATTTAAATCAATTATTAAACTATCTAAATCTTCTGCTAAATTATTTAAATTAATATATAATGAATCATTATTTATTAGCATACCAACCGTTCCTTCACCACTATTTATTTTTGTTGATATTTTGCTAAATTCTGCTAAAGTTTTATTAGCATTAAGGATTGTTGATTTAATATTTGCTTGTTCAATTGAATCACTGATACTTGAGAAGTTTGATAATATATTTGAAATTTGTTCATTATTGTTTTTTAAATTATTGGAAATTGACTCAGCATTACTTAGTATTCTGGTAAGCTTTGAATTGTCCGAATCAAGCAATACTGTTAAATTATTAGTGATTTGATTTAAATTATCTAAGGAGTTTTTTAAGTTATCTTTTCTCTCATTATCAAAAATTGCAAGTACGGAGTCCATTGAAACTACCAAGTTTTCTATTTTATTTTTTACAGGCATTAATTCTGAGCTTAAGCTACTTATAAGATCTTGTTCCAATATTCCAATTATAGTATCACCATTTAAGTGAAACTCTTTCGAATCAGAAAAATTAAGTTTAATTGCTTTTCCGGCTATTAATGATTCTGGATAAATTATCGCTTCTGTTTTATGTGGTAATTTGAGATCTTCAGCTAAAGAAAACTTAACTACAATTTTATCTTTCTTATTTTTATGTAATTTTATCGATTCAACAACACCAACTGTATAGCCGCTAATTGTTACAGGACTTGCTTCTTCTAATCCGTCAATATTCGAATATACAGCATAAAAAGTATCGTTAGTAGTTAAAATATTTTTGCCCTTTAAAAAGTTATAACCCCAAATAAAACATGCTATAATAAGTACGGCAATAATCCCAAGTTTAGTTTCCTTATTTAATTTCATCTATTTATATTTAATTTTTTGTTTTATTTAAAGCTTTATTTAATGGTATTAAATTACTCATTCCATCAATTGCAATAATAAAAGCATCAGGAAATGTCTCTTCAATAGTTTTTTTATACTCTACAATTTTTTCAAAATTAGATGTTGATCCAATTGTATATTTAAAATTCTCATCAAATTTATATTCTTCAATATTTTTAAAGCCTTTAAAAAAATCCGAAGAAGTAGAAATAGAATTTGATGACGAAGCAATTTGTATTTTAAAAGTTATAATATTAAAATTTTCATTTAAAGTAGTGCTGCTTTCAGGTAGCAAAGAATCATCATCTTGAATATTTGCATCAATCTTAGCAGCAAACTGACTTTTTTCTTCAATTGACATTTTGTAGCTTTTGAAAGCACGATAAATAGCGGAAGCAATATATTCTTGTCCGTCACTACTCATTAAAAATCTCTCTTCGTGTGGATTAGTTAAAAAACCAGCCTCAATAAGGATACTAGGCATAGTTGTTTGCCACAAAACGAGAAATCCTGCTTGTTTAACTCCTCTGCTTTTTCTTAATGCTTTAGTTTTAAATTCTTCTTCAACAAAAACAGCACAATTTAGACTTTGCTCTAAAAACGTATTTTGAAGGTATGAGAAAATGATATATGACTCTGCAGAATTAGGATCGAAACCCTCATATTTTGTAGAATAATCTTCTTCAAATAAGATTGCAGAGTTCTCAAGTTTTGCCACTTCTAAATTTCCACTTGTTTTATGTAAACCCATAGCATATGTTTCTGTTCCGTATGCTTTGGTATTTTTATTACCGTTTAAATGAACAGAAATAAATAAATTTGCTTTATTCTTATTGGCAATATTTGCTCTTTCGTTTAAAGGAATAAAAACATCGGTCGTTCGTGTGTATATTACTTTAACATCTGGAATGTTTTCTTCTATATATGTTCCAAGTTTTAGTGAAATAGCTAAAGCAATATCCTTTTCTTTAGCCTTTCGACCAGAAGTACCATCATCTTGTCCACCATGACCAGCATCAATTACAACAGTTTTAATGGCATATTTTTCATCAACTTGGCTATAACTGGAAAGAGTTATACAAAAATTAAGAAAAATTAACATAATACAAATTAACTGGCATCTAATTTGTTTAAAAAAAAACGTTATAAAAGGTATCTTCATTAGTAATGTATACAATATTTAATTAGTTTTGGAACTCTTAAAGTTGAACAATAATTTCACAAAAATAGTATAATTAAATTGTATTTAAAATTTAGATATTTAGTTTTCTTATTTGTACTTATTATTAGTGTTACTATTAAAAGTTATGCTCAAAATAATAATTTTGGACAAGATACTGATCGTAATAATAATTTGAGTGAAAACAATGATACTGTTTCTGTAAATGATACTGCAACAACTATTCCTAAAAATAATAATCTTATTGATATTAAAGTCGTATATAATGCTACAGACTCAATTTCATTATCAAGTGATTCAAAGAAAGTTTTTTTATATAATAAAGCAAAAATAGAATATGGTGATATTATTTTAGAAGCAGATTATATTGAATACGATCAAGAAAATAATTATGTCTTTGCAAGAGGCGTTGAGGATACTTTAGGGAATATACATGGAAAACCAAAATTTACTGAAAAGGGAAGTGAGTTTGCAGCTAAAACCATAAAATATAACTTTAAAACAAAAAAGGGTTATATCGAAGATGTTTTTACAGAAGAGGAACAGGGTTTCTTACATAGTGAACAAACCAAAAAATTAAAAGATAATAGTTTCCTTTTACATAATGGTAAGTACACAACTTGTGAAAATGAGGAACATCCACATTTTTATTTAAAAATGTCTAAAGCAAAGGTTATTCCAAATGATAAAATTATTTCGGGATTTTCTTATTTAGTAATGGGAGATGTACCAATGCCCCTTGGTGTACCATTTGGGTTTTTCCCTAGTCAAAGCTCGTTTTCTTCTGGTGTAATTATTCCCAAATATGGTGAAGAGAAAAAAAGAGGATTTTTTCTTCAAGATGGAGGATATTATTTTGGAATTAGCGATAAAATGGATTTGTCTGTAACTGGTGATATTTTTTCTAAAGGATCGTGGGGTACAGATTTTAAATTTAGATTTAAAAAGCGATATAAATTTAGCAGTAATTTCAATTTTAGTTATGGCGAATTTATTCAAAGCGAAGAAGGATTACCGGATTATTCCAAAAATAAAGACATGAGGATTCAATGGACACATGCTCAAGATCCAAGAGCAAATCCCAATTCAAAATTCTCAGCAAGTGTTAATTACAGTACTTCTTCATATGATGAATTTAATAGTAAAACACCAGAGCAAAGAGCAACAAATACAAAACAATCTAGCATCTCTTATGGGAAGAATTGGCCCGGCAGTCCGTTTCATTTAAATATGAATTTAAAACATTCACAAAACAGTAATACAAATAATGTTACTTTAAACTTACCCATTTTAACTTTTAATATGGATAGAAAAAATCCATTTAGAAGCAAAAATTCAACAGGCGATACTAAATGGTATGAAGATATTGAAGTACAATATAATTCAAAATTAGAAAATAAAATAACTACTGCAGATAGTTTGCTTTTTACTGAAACAACATTTTCGGATTTTGAGAATGGTTTCCAACACTCTATTCCTATAAGTACTAATTTCAAGATTTTACAATATTTTAATTTAAGCCCAAGATTAGAATATACTGGTAATTTGTATCCTGATTATGTAGAATATACTTCCGATACAGTTAGAGACCCAGTTACAGGAAAACTTTATATGGATATTGATACTGTTATGCATAACGAAATAAAATATGCTCATTTAATTGAGCCTTCGATATCTTTAAGTGTTGGTCCCAATATTTATGGAATGTATCAATTTAAAAACCCTAATTCTAATTTAATTGCAATTAGACATGTAATTACACCTTCAGCAAGTATAACTTACAGACCTGATTTAGGAAGTTTAGTTGATCAATATTATGGTTCTTATTATACTGATACTCTTTTTACTAAGTCGAGTGAAAGAGAATATTCATATTTTGAAAATGGTATATATAGGTTTCCTGGTGCTCCGGGAGAAAGTGGGAACATAAATTTTGGATTGAATAATAACTTAGAAATGAAAGTTCGTGATAGTAATGATACAACTGGTGTAGGTACTAAAAAAATAAAATTACTTGAGAGCTTTAAAATATCAACAAGCTATAATATTTTCGCTGATTCATTAAATTGGAATGCAATTTCAATTAATGGACGAACGTCAATGTTTAAAAATAAACTGAGCTTTAATTTTGGTGCAACAATTGACCCATATGCCTTGAATGAAAGTGGGAATGGTATTTACAATGAATTTCAGTGGAATACTTCCGAGGGTGGAATCGGAAGACTTGAACGAATTGATTTAACTGTTGACGTAAAATTAAAATCAAAAAAAGGAGATAAAGAAGACAATAAAAATGAACAACAAAATGCACCTGGTTTAGATGAACGTTTTTCTAGTTTGGGTGATACCGAACTACAAAATATTCAAAATCAAGTTGTTTCGTATGTTGATTTTGAGGTACCATGGAGTTTAAGTACTACCTATAAATTTCTATACACGAAAACAGGTTTAGAAGCTTCAAAAAAAATTACACAAACCTTAAGTTTAACTGGCGATTTAAGCTTAACAAAAAATTGGAAAATAAGTTTTAGGGCGAATTATGATTTGGTGTTAAATGAATTATCAAGTACTTCAATAAATATTCATCGCGAATTGCATTGTTGGGAGGCAACTTTTAGTTGGATTCCGGTAGGATACATGCAAAGTTATAATTTTCAGATTAATGTTAAAGGTTCAACATTACGTGATTTCTTGAAATATGATAAACGAGAATCATGGCAGGATAACTTATAAAGTTATTCATGATTTACCCAGTTTCGCAGTATCTCTTTCCCATATTTTGTCATTATTGATTCAGGATGAAATTGAACTCCTCTAATATCATAATTTTTGTGTCTTAATGACATTATTTGATTTTTTGAATCAATTGAAGTTATTTCCAAGACATTAGGAAAATAATTTTGATTTACAACCCACGAATGATATCTTCCTGAAAAGAATGTTTTTGGGATTTTGTTAAAAATATAATCGTCTTTTACGATTGTTGTTTCAAATTCTCTTCCATGGTTTATTTCAGACATATTAACGAGATTTCCACCAAAATATTCAGCAATTGATTGATGCCCTAAGCAAACTCCAAGTATTGATTTTGAATCCTTGTACTTATTAATTATCTCGTGCATAATTGGGACATCTGAAGGTAAACCGGGTCCCGGTGAAAAAACAATTTTATCAAAATCATTTATTTCGGATATATTACATTCGTTATTTCTTTTTACAATTACTTTTGTGGCAAATTGCTCGAAAATATGTACAAGATTGTAAGTAAACGAATCGTAGTTGTCTAAAATGAATATTTTCACTGGAAATAAATTTTATTAGGAGGCAAATTAAATTATTTTTGTTAATCTAAACTATAAAATAACAAAAATCATGAAAAAAATAATTTTTACAGAAAACGCACCTAAAGCTATTGGACCATATAGTCAGGCAGTTGAGGTGAATGGAACTTTATATATATCAGGTCAGGTTCCGGTAATTCCTGAAACTGGTAAAATTCCCGAAGGGATTAAAGAACAAACAGAGCAAGTTATGAGGAATATTGGTGCCATTTTAGATGCAGCAGGCTATTCGTTTAATAATGTTGTAAAATCTACTTGTTTATTAAGTGATATGGATAATTTTCAAGCAATGAATGAAATTTACGGTAGTTTTTATACAGAAAATCCACCTGCTAGAGCAGCCTATGGTGTTGTTAAATTGCCACTAGGAGTACTTATTGAAATTGAAACAATTGCAGTTAAATAAGTGGGACAACAATTTTAGAGTTTTAATTCTTAAAATTATAATGTCAAACTTATCCCGATTGCAAAGCAATAAGGATCTTTATCAACTATTTTCTACAAAAAATAAGGCATAAAAAAAGCTTCCCAAATCTAGGAAGCTTTTTATCTATAATGGATTATTACTTATTCAGCAATAATTTCAAATTCTATTTCAACACTAACTTCTTTGTGAAGTTTAACCGTTGCAATGTATTTTCCAACTTCTTTAACTTGATCTTCAGGAATAGAAACATTCTTTCTTTCAATTTCGTATCCTTGTCCCTTTAACGCTTCCGCAATTTGAATAGTATTAACAGATCCAAAGATTTTACCCGTTGAGCTAGTTTTAGCACCTATTGATAAAGTTACTGTTTCAAGTTTTTTAGCTACTTCTAAAGCTTCGTTTTTAATTTTCTCATCTTTATGAGCTCTTTGTCTGAGATTTTCTTCATGCATTTTTATTGCAGAAGGCGTTGCAAGAGTTGCTAATCCGTTAGGGATCAAGAAGTTTCTTCCATAACCGTTTTTTACAGTTACTATGTCGTTTTTATGACCAATGCTTTGTATATCTTGTTTTAAAATGATTTCCATCTTTTTTCCTCCGTATTGTTATTTTAACATATCAGTTACATAAGGCAAGAAAGCTAAATGACGAGCTCTTTTTACTGCTTTCGCAACCTTTCTTTGATATTTTAAAGATGTTCCTGTTAATCTTCTTGGTAAAATTTTACCTTGTTCGTTAATGAATTTTTTTAAGAATTCAGGATCTTTATAGTCGATATACCGAATTTTGTTCTTTTTAAAACGACAGTATTTCTTCTTTTTTATTTCAACCGTAGGGGGTGTTAAATATCTTATTTCTGATTGATTTTGTGCCATAACCTATGCCTCCGCTTTAGTTTCTTTTTTACTTCTTTTCTTAATACTGTATGCAACAGAAAATTTATCCATTTTGAAAGTTAAGAAACGGATGACTCTTTCATTTCGTCTGTATTCAGTTTCAAGTTTTTGGATTACATTACCTTCTGCTTTAAATTCAATTAGATAATAAAATCCAGTTGATTTTTTTTGGATAGGATAAGCTAGTTTCTTTAATCCCCAATCTTCTTCGTGCACTATTTCTGCACCACTCTCTTTCAAAATTCCTAAGAATTTATCGACTGCTTCCTTTGTCTGAAGCTCAGACAAAACGGGAGTTGTAATGAAAACAGTTTCGTAATGATTCATCATAATTTAATTGTTTAATTATTATTTATCGAGCCGCAAAATTAAAATATTTTTTATTTAATACAAAGTAAATCGTAAGTAAATGAATATAATAGTTATAAATATTAATTAAATAGAAATTGTGAATAAAAAATTACAATGCTTTTAAAGATTTTAATCGAAATTACTTAAAAATTTTACCTTTGTAAAAGAAAGATGAAATAAAATATAATATGGAGAATTTTATTGTTTCTGCACGAAAATATAGACCTGCTAATTTTAAGTCGGTTGTTGGACAAGCATCAATAACAACCACGTTAAAGAATGCAATTAAGAATAATCACTTAGCGCAGGCATATTTATTTTGTGGGCCAAGAGGTGTTGGGAAAACAACTTGTGCACGGATATTTGCAAAAACAATAAATTGCGAAAATCTTGACGAAAATGTTGAGCCTTGTAATAAATGTGAATCATGCGAGTCGTTTAGTCAGAACAGATCATATAATATTCATGAGTTAGATGCAGCATCAAATAACTCAGTAGAAGATATTCGAAATCTTATAGAGCAAGTACGAATACCACCACAAGTTGGAAAGTATAGTATCTATATTATTGATGAGGTTCATATGCTGTCTTCACAAGCATTTAATGCATTTCTAAAAACACTGGAAGAACCACCACCACACGCAATATTTATTTTAGCAACTACCGAGAAACATAAAATAATTCCAACAATCTTATCAAGATGTCAGATTTTTGATTTTAATAGAATTAGAGTTGATGATACGGTTGATTATATTGAATTTATTGCAAAAGAGGAAAGTATAACGTATGAAATAGATGCGTTAAATATCATTGCTCAAAAAGCAGATGGTGCAATGCGTGATGCTTTATCAATTTTCGATCAAGTAGTTAGTTTTTCGGGAAAAAATATTACTTATGAAGGTGTAATTGAGAATTTAAATGTTCTTGATTACGATTATTATTTTAAAATTACCGATGCATTTTTGAATAATAATATTTCAGAAACTTTATTAATATTCAACGAAATCACAGAGAAAGGATTCGATGCACATCATTTTATTAACGGATTAAGTGAGCATTTAAGAAACGTACTTGTTTGTAAAGATGAAGTTACATTGCAACTTCTTGAGGTTGGTGCTAATATTCGCGAACGTTATAAAACTCAAACAACAATATGCACCCAGGATTTTTTGTTTTCAGCATTAGAAATTACTAATAAATGTGATACAACATATCGTTTAAGTAAAAATAAGCGATTACACGTTGAGCTTAGTTTAATAAGTTTATGTAATATAATCTCTGAAAAAAAAAACTCTGATCAGCTAGATTACGAAAAAAAAACGATTGAAATAAAGGAAGAGAATAAGGTTGAGGAAAAAAGTACTACAGAGAAAATAGATGTAAGTTTAGAAGAAAAAAATATTGAAAAAGAATATGCTAAACCACAAATTATAAATAAATCAAATTCATTTTCATCGTTTTCAATAAAACAAAATCTTGGTCAAACATCTAAACCTGATGTTCTTGAAGAGCCTGCTACAGAACTAAAGGTTGAATTGCAAGAAAACCCCAACAATGATTTTAAAGAAACTGATTTAATTGAAAAATGGCATGCGTTTTCAAATAAAATGGGTGATAAGCCCAGGATTTTTAATACATTAACTTCAAAAGATCCTAAATTAGGGGAGAATAACATTGTCTCTTTTTTAATTGATAATAATTTACAAGAGGAAAAAATTAACGAAATTCGTAATGAATTATTAGCTTATTTGAAATCAGAATTAAAAAATTCTTCAGTTGATCTTAAGTTAGTAATATCAGATAAAGAAGAAGAAAATAATAAGTTATATACATCTGAAGATAAATTTAAACATATGTTATCTAAAAATGATGATTTAAATAACTTGAAGCAAGAGTTTAATCTAGATTTAGAATGATTTGACAAATAAATTCGAATTTTGATTTACAAATAAAACAAAACCTTAAAAATCTATATTATGATTACAAAAAACGTAGAAAAGATTCTCAATGAGCAAATTGAAAAAGAAGGTTATTCTTCAAATTTATATTTGTCAATGGCTTCATGGGCAGAAACAGAAGGTTATGCCGGTATATCTAAATGGTTATATGCACAAGCAGAAGAAGAGTTATTGCATATGATGAAATTTGTACATTTTATTAATGAGCGTAGCGGACATGCAATTATTCCTGCATTTAAGCAGCCTCCAGCTAAATTCGAAGGTATTAAAAAATTATTCGATCAAGTGTTAGAGCACGAGGAATACATAACTAAATCAATTAATGATATCGTGGCTCTCGCGATAAAAGAAAATGATTTTGCTTCTCATAACTGGTTACAATGGTTTGTTACCGAACAAGTTGAAGAAGAAGCATCGGTGCATGAAATTATTGATAAGTTGAATTTATTAGGTGAAGGAAATATGTATTTATTTGACCGAGATATAATGAGTTTAAGAGGAGCTTCAGAATAATTATAATATTTTTAAATAATTAAAAAGCCTCTCACGATATTTATCATGAGAGGCTTTTTATTGATATATTGTAATCTTACTATTTTCGTAATTGGATTTTTTGAGAATAAATTTCCCCGTTATTTTCAAGTTTAATAATATACAAACCATCTTTAAGGTTCTCAATATTTATTCTATTGTCCGAGTTGTTTATTTTGGTTGAATAAACTTTTGCTCCTGATAATGAATAAACGTCAATTGTATAATTTTCATTGAAATTTTCCGGTAAATCAACCGTTACATAACCTTTTGATGGATTTGGAAATACTTTCAAAGAATTGATTTTAGAAGGACCAGAAATTCCAACATAAGTCAGATAAATATCATCTTCAGCTGATTCATAACCAGTTCCTGACATATATCCAATTAATGAAATTACTTGAGAACCCGAAGTTTTATAAGCAAGGCTGAAAATATTTTCACCTAACACTATAGTAGTTTCAGAACCAGTATATTCGTCATTTAAAATAAACTGAAGAGAATCATAGTTTTCATTTAAATCAGCTGTAATGTTAATTATATTTCCTTCCACTCCTTTAACAAGGTTTGTAATAACTGGACTAAAATCCGCAATAACATCTGATACATTTGAATAATAAGCAATATTGTTTACATAACTAATCAATTGAACTGAATATTTTCCTTCTGCACTTACAGTTGTGCTTATGGTTCCTGTTCCAGATATTACATTTGGAGTATTGCTTTGATAATCATTGTTTAAATATAATTCAACTGAATCAACACCTGATATTAAATCATAATTTGCAGAAATTGTATGTTCACCAGAATATTCACCTGTTAATTCTGGAATAAATGTCAATTCTTCGATTGAAGCTGTCCAAATACCACGTCCATGTGTAGCCACAACAACTTGACCATCCTGAACAAACATATCGTACATAGAAACAGCTGGTATACCATTATCAGCATAATGCCATGTTGCTCCATCGTCATTCGACTCAAATAATCCAATATCTGTTCCAATCCAAAGAGTTGAAGGATCATTTGGAAGTACTACTAAACATTGCGTAGCTACATCAGGGAAACCGTTATCGCTAGATGTATTTCCAACAAAACCTGATAAATCTTCCCATGTTTGACCTAAATTTTTTGTTCTAAGAACTTTTGGTTCACCTGAGAATGAGAATAATAGATATGCTGTAGAATCTTCATAAGGATGTGTTGCAATTCCGCTAATATAACCGTTTAAATTTGCATCAGTAAAATCTGGTATAGCAGTATAATTTTCTCCCTGATCTGTAGAAACAAAAATACTATAACCGGATTCAGATGCCATTGCTGCACCTGCCCATACAATATTTTCATTTGCTAATGATACTTCTACATTATGTGAACTTGAAACACCTAACCAACCTTCGCTAATAGTTTTCATAGACCATGAACTTCCGAAGTTGGTAGATTTATACACTCCGTTCTCACCTACAGTAAATAAGATATCCGGAGCGTTTTTATTCGTTGAAAGTCTGGATAGAAATGGTCCGTCATCCGAAAGACCACTTGTTGCTATGCTCCACGAAGCACCACCATTTTCAGTTTTTCTGAAATTATTATTTTGCGAACCTCCAATAATTTTTTGATCATCTTGAGAGTGCCAGATACACTCAAATCCATCACCGCCAATTTGATATAGATAATTTGTAGTTACAGAAGCATCTTCATCATCCGGACTTCTCCATGTTCCATTATCTTGCATTCCACCAATATATTCATTAGCACCAGGTTTTTTTGCGGCACCATAGAATTGTGTTGTTATATAATCATTTGAAAGTTGATCAAACGATACTCCACTATCATATGAGATCCCTAAGCCTCCATCATTTGCATTTAAAATTAGAAAACTGTCTGTTGCTTCATTTATAGGTATCATTAAAATATTATGATGATCTACGTGTAAGTCGGAATTATTTCCTCCATATTGTCCATAACCATCTGAAACATTATATGTTGTGCCTTTTGTCAATTGAATCGATCCCCAATCAATAAATATTTTTGAATCGGGTAAGGCAGCATCATTCCATTCTCCTCCATCAGCAAGAGTTGGCCAAAAGAAATACATTTGTCTATATGAATGTCCTGCATTTTTAGCAATATCTGGAGATGCTGTTTCTGAATAATCTACTAAATTAATAAATAGATATTCTCTTCCAATTGATGCATCAGAAGTGTCTCTAGCTTCTAGGTCAAATTTTACGTCTTCTTCCTGATCCCTGAACGATGCCATTAGTTGTTGATTATTTGTAACATCCCAAACTTGAAAAGGAACATCAACATAATCTTCATAAATATAATCAGAAGCAGGGACTCCTGCACCCACACCTCCAACGGTAAAACGATGTGCTTTTTGAGTTAATCCTGTACCAAATCGTATTTCAACAGATACATATTCACTTTCGGTAATATCTGTTGCATCATTAAGAGTTCCCACTTCCAATCCTCCACCTAAATAACTGCCACCAAAATTAATAAAACTCATAAAGCTTGAAATACCGTCTAAAACAATATTTTTTACAAGAGGATCGCTGTCAGCAACTGTTCCTGGATCAGAAAAATCAACTTTCCAGAGGTTAACACCACCAAGAAACGCAATATCTTCATCATAAGGATGTGCAGCAATTGTATTGTCGTACCAGCCTTGTCCTGATAAGAAATTTATATTTGAACCGTATTTATCTTCAAATCTTACCCATGTATTACCAGCATCCATAGAACGATATACGTATGATGATTCACCAGTAAGTTCTTGACATACATATACAATTGAGGTATTAACAGGAGAAACGGCAAGTTCAAATCTACTTCCTCCGCTTAATCCGTCTGAAGAACCTACCCAGTTATCACCAGCATCCGTCGATTTTAAAACTCCTCTACCGTTTTCTGTAGCATATAAAATATTAAAATTGTTAGGATCTGCTTTTAAATCTTGAATTCTTGAGGAGCCAGTATAAACGTTACTCCAAATTGTCCCTCCATCAATTGATTTAAATATACCGGTATTTGTGACTACAATAACAATATCTGGATTAGTAGGATCTATAGCTAACCTGTTAATGTATTTAAAATCATTATTATCTACAGTTGAACTTAATTGTGTCCATGAATCACCTCTATCTATTGATTTAAAAACGCCATTACCAGCTATTCCATCAAGATTGTAAAATCCTTCACCAGTACCAAGATAAATAATGTTATGATTTGATTCAGACATTGCTAATGCATTAGCTGATAAATTATGAAGATTATCAGTAAGACAAGTCCATGATTGTCCTCCATCAACAGTTTTCCATACTCCTCCACCTACAGCAGCCGCAAACCATTTGTTATTAGTTGCATCATCTGGATCAACAATTAAACCTCTTGTACGACCTCCAACATTACCTGGTCCACGTTCCTCCCAAATAGGAGTAAATTTAGGATTCGATTTCATAGCTTTTCGAATAGCTTTTGATTTTGAAAACTCTATTATTCGATAATTTAATGGGTAATTATTATCTTTTTCACCAAATTTGGTAGTAATTCCTTTAAAATACTTTGTAAATTCGTCTGGTTTATCAGCTTTGGCTTCACCTCTTTCACGCTTTTCACGCTTATAATTGAGTTCAGCTTCCCTAATTTGCTTTGGAGTTAAGGCTTCGCCAGTAAGGCTACTTTTAGGATTTTCACTGTATAATAA
>JAQIBH010000166.1 GCA_027859205.1 Bacteroidales bacterium
ATCAATTTTGCTAATTTTCTAGGATGTATCATATCCATTAAAGCATCGTATAATGGACGTAAATATGGATCAAGTTTTTCTTTTAAATCCCCGGGAAGAAAACCAAGATTTTCGCCAGCCTCTACAGCCGGGCGAGTTAAAATAATACGCTTTACTTCGTTATTTTTAAATGCTCTTACTGCCAGCGCAATTGCGGTATATGTTTTACCGGAACCGGCTGGACCAACCGCAAAAAGCAAATCATTGGAATCATACTCATCAACCAATTTTTGTTGATTTATAGTTTTTGCCTTTATAGGTTTTGCTTGATTACTATATATAATTGCATCATCTGATTCTTCTTTTCTTTTAAATAAAGATATTCCGTCTCCACCAAGCAATGCAGCAAATTCATTATCTTCAAGTTTCTTAAACTTCAAAAAATATTCAACAACAAGTTGCAGCTTTTCTTCGAATTCATTAATTAATTGCTCCTCTCCCTTTACTTTTATTTCATCTCCTCGTGCAACAATTTTTAACTTCGGATAAAAACTTTTCAAGATTTCTAATCTCGAATTTTTTACTCCATAAATATTAACCGGCTCAATTCCATCTAAATAAATAATCTTTTCTATCATAAATAATACTTAATCAATAAGTTTTACATTCAACGTGTTGTATTTTACTAAATATCAGACTACAAAAGTATAACATAAGATTTTAGAATCATCGAAAATAATAAAAAAAACTTTCTAAATATTTTATTCAAAACCAGAGTTACCATAAAGTTTTAAACAAACTTAAATCGATTTTAAATAAAGTATTAACTTTCGTTAATTTTATTAAAACTGCGTTGTTTATCATTAAAATCTGTAATAAACGGTTAAATTTGTATCTTTAAAAATACAATCATTTCAAATGATTTAATTTATTTTATGCCAATAATAACATTAACGAGCGATTGGAATAACGACGATTTTTATATAGGTGCTGTAAAAGGAGCTATTTACAGTAACTGTGATAATATTACTGTTATTGACATTACTCATAAAATAAAGCCTTTTAATATTTTTCAAGCTGCTTTTTTACTAAAAAATTGCTATAATTTTTACCCAAAAGGTACGGTTCATATTTTAGGTGTAAAAACAGAACAATATGAAAATCAACGATATCTTGCGGCTGAATTTGAAGGGCAATATTTTTTGGGAACAGATAACGGAATCTTCAGTTTACTCTTTAAAGATGAAGATAATGTTAAATATATCACTTTAGATAATTACGATCATGTAAATTTCCCAACATTAAATGTATTTTCGAAGGTGGCATGTTTGCTAGCAAAAGGAGAAAATATAGATTCCTTAGGCTCTGAAGCCAAATCCATAAACAGAAGGGTTCCTTTACGTGCAACTATTGAAGATAATGTGATTACAGGCAGTATTGTTTATATTGATTCCTTTCAAAATGCAATTACAAATGTTTCTAAAAATTTATTTGATCGTGTGGGAAATGGAAACCAGTTTAAGATATTTGTCCAAAGTAATGCTTACATGATTTCAAAAATCAATAAAACATATCAGGAAACTTCAGATGGAGAAATCTTGGCCATATTTAATTCTTTAAATTTATTAGAGATCGCTATTAATGGTGGCAATGCCGCTGAACTTCTGAATTTAGATACAAAATCTTCTATACGAATTAAGTTTCAATAAGTAAGCTATAGAATATATCTATTAGCTTTTACAATAAAATATAAATTGTTAATGGCTTATGCCGATTGCTTTAATAAGAAAATCAATGAAAAAGGAATTACAAGCATTTGATCGTTTATTAGAAATAATGAATGAGCTTAGAGAAAAATGTCCGTGGGATAAAAAACAAACTATTGAATCTCTAAGAACTCTAACTATTGAAGAGACATACGAACTTGCTGATGCTATTATAAAAAATGATTTGAATGAGCTCAAAAAAGAATTGGGAGATTTATTGCTTCATATTGTTTTTTATGCAAAAATAGGATCTGAAAAAAACGAATTCGATATAACAGATGTAATTAATGGAATAAACGAAAAGTTAGTTAACAGACATCCGCATGTTTTTGGCGATGTAAATGTAAAAGATTACCAAGAAGTTGAAGAAAACTGGGAACAAATAAAACTGAAAGAAAAAGACAGAGATAATTCGGTTTTATCAGGTGTTCCAGAATCACTTCCTGCTTTGGTAAAAGCAAACAGAGTTCAACAAAAAGTTCGAGGTGTTGGTTTTGATTGGGAGGAACGGACACAAATTTGGGACAAAGTAAAAGAAGAAATTGCAGAGCTACAACACGAAGTAGAATCGGAAGATCAAGAAAAAATTGAATCGGAATTTGGAGATGTTTTCTTTTCGTTAATTAATGCAGCTCGTTTATATGATATTGATCCGGAAACAGCTTTAGAAAGAACGAATAAGAAGTTTATAAAACGTTTTAATTATCTTGAAGAACAAACATTAAAAAAAGGAATATCATTAAAAGATATGAGCTTAGATGAAATGAATGTGATTTGGGAAGCTGCAAAGAAATTCGACTAAACGAATTTATGTATCACTTTTTTGTTTTAAAAATGATTTAATTATATGAAAGTGATCAAAGGCGAGTTCTGGGAGTTCATCAATAGAAAACCATTTTAAATTTTTAGCATCATCACCAGCTTCTATTTTTTGATTTTCATTTTCAATTTGGCCAAAATAAATAATTGATATTGTTCTTCCCCTTGGATCGCGACCAGGTTTACCAAAAGTGCGAAATTGATTTAGTTTTATATCCCAGATCGATGTTTCCTCTTTCAGTTCACGATAAGCAGCATCTTCAATTTCTTCATCAATATCGACAAATCCTCCTGGTAAAGCCCACTGGTTTTTGAATGGTTGGTTTTTTCGCTCAATCAATAAAATCTGAATCGAGTCCTTTACATATTTAGTAACTATAATATCAACAGTTACAGCGGGGCGAGGATATGCGTATGTATAAATCATAATTGACTCTCATTATTTTCATTCATTTGATTTTCTTTCTCCTTTTGCTTTACTCTCCTGTTTATAACAAAAACAACAATAACAACTGATACTATAAAAACCAAAATATAAATTCTACCCATTTTTTAAGAAATTAAAAGATTCTTTTAACGACACGTAACTTGTGAGTATATTTTTTTTGTTCAGCATGATATATTCCGTACTGATCAAGCCTATCGATACGGACCTTCCCAGATGCGTGAATTATTTCATTCTTTTTTAATATAATTCCAACATGGATAATATTCCCTTCGTTATTATCGAAAAACGCTAAATCCCCTGGCTCAATCTCCGGAAAAAAATTCACCTCGTTTCCAAAATTTACTTGTTGATTTGCATCACGTGAAAGTTTCTTCCCTAGAATTTTATAAACTACTTGTACAAATCCGGAACAATCAATTCCAAAAGGATTTTTTCCACCCCATAAATACGGGCTATTTAAAAACCTCATAGATAAAGTTACAATATCTAATTTATCATCAATATAATTCTCAGTCATTACATATTGATTCTTGTTAATAACAAAGGATTTAGAATCTTGGTTTAAATTAGGAAGAGTTGATCCTGCGGGTAATATTATTTGTTCATCTGTATTTTTCTGAACTATATTTGAAAGCTTTTGAGTGACAAAACCAGAGCTAGAATTTATTTGTTCAAAAAAATCTTTTGATATTATGCTAATACTTTTATTATCAATCCAACCTTCATAATTATCAAAGCTAAGTTTAATATTGCTCCAATCATCCAATTCTTCAATAATTTGAAAAGTTTCGCCGAATAATATTTGTGTTGTCATTTCACTTTTATCATTAGGTTCTATCCTAACAGCAACCACACTTAATTCATTAATCCCGTATTTTATCATTTGAACTATTTTTAATATGTTAAAAATACAAATTACAAAATTAAGATAGGAATGAATGTGCTATTTTATGCTTACTTAACAAAATTCACATTCACTTGTTAGATTGAAAGCAATGTATAATCATTATTCAATAATTAATATTGATTAAAATTTATACATTTGTGTAAAACAATAAAATATAACGATGCGATTCTTCAACTACCTAAAAAGAAACTATAAATATATTTTTAGAGCTTTTCTGTTTGTTTTAACAATAGCGTTAATTGTATATATAATTCCAAGAGAAGGAAAATTCAAATATGAATTTCAGAAAGGAAGGCCTTGGCTACATCAAGACCTATTCGCTCCATTCGATTTTCCTATATACAAAAGCGACAAACTGTTAGTAGAAGAAAGAGATAGCACACTTAAAAATTTCAATCCATATTTCAAATATGACAGTACAATATTAACGTTTGAAACAAATAAATTTATTAACTATTATTTAAATAAACAGGAAGAATTTATTTTTAAAGCATCTGAAAACAAAAATGGATTTAGTAATTATAGAAAACAAAACTTCTTAAAAAATTCTGAAGATTTTAAAGAAACCGCAATACAAATTATTAATGAGATATATTTTAAGGGAATAGTTGAGATTAATGAAGTGACAGAGAACCTGACTGATGATGAAGAAATTATATTATTAAAAGGTAAACTCGCAGAAAATCATATAAAGAGTAATACATATACGCAGAAAAATGCATATCAACAAGTTACAAACTCTGTAAACTTATATTTAGAAGAGAATAAACTAAGAATTAAATATCCTGATTTTTATAAAACAATTAATCTCTACGAATTTATCGTCCCTAATGTTTTTTATGATCAAAACACCTCCGAAACGGTTAAAAATCAACTTTTAAGTAATGTTTCATTAACAAAAGCGATGATACAGGCTGGAGAGAAAATCATATCGCAAGGAGAAATAGTAGATACAAGGTTACATCAAATATTGGTATCGTTAAAATACGAATCGGAGACTAAAATTGGCGATGGATATTCCTCTCAATTAATCTTACTTGGACAAACCATTTTTGTTTTTGCTTGTATTTTTATGTTGTTCTTGTTTTTACTAAATTTTAGAATTGAAATATTAAAACATAGTTTAAAAACCACCTTTATATTAATGCTGGTTATATTAATAGTAATCATTTCCAGATTCTCAATAAATTATCTTTATGTAATTCCTTTTGCGCTTGTTCCAATTATTATAAAAACTTTTTACGATTCACGTCTTGCCTTATTTATTCATATAATTTCGGTATTACTTGTAGGTTTTATCGCTCCTAACGGTTTTGAATTTATTTTTCTAAGTTTTATTGCGGGAATTGTAGCTATTTTTAGTTTGACCAATCTTTACAGAAGAGGAAAACTATTCCTATCATCAGGTTTGGTTATATTCACTTATAGCTTTGTATATTTCGGATTAGCTATAACTCAAGAGGGTAATCTGTCGGGAATTGATTACAATAACTTCATATATTTTGCACTCAACGGTAGTTTAGTATTATTGGCATATCCTTTAATTTACGTATTTGAAAAAATATTTGGCTTCTTATCTGATTTAACATTAATGGAATTATCAGATACAAATCAAAAGCTACTTCGTGCACTTGCCGAAAAAGCTCCAGGTACTTTTCAACACTCAATGCAAGTTGCTAATTTAGCGGAAGAAGCTATTTATAAAATTGGTGGAAATCCTCTTTTAGTTAGAACCGGTGCTTTATATCATGATATTGGGAAAACAATTAATCCAATATATTTTATTGAAAATCAGCGCACAGGATTTAATCCACATGATACGCATGAATTTGACGAAAGTGCAAATATAATTATCAGTCATGTTAAAGATGGTGTTGAACTGGCTAAGAAAAATAATCTACCAGATCCAATTATTGAATTTATCCGTACACATCATGGAACAACAAAGGTTCAGTATTTTTACAGATCATATATTAAAAAATTCCCCGATCAAGATATTGATGTAAATATGTTTACTTATCCTGGGCCAAAACCTTACTCAAAGGAAATGGCCGTACTAATGATGGCTGATTCAGTGGAAGCAGCATCTCGAAGCATATCTGATATTAACGAAGAAAAAATTAGTAATTTGGTTGACTCAATAATTAATGATCAAATGAACGAAGGACAATTTGACCATGTTGATATCAACTTTAAAGATTTAACCGAAATAAAAATAATATTTAAGGATAAACTAATGAATGCTTATCATGCAAGAATAAAATATCCTGAGAAGAAATAAGAATATCTCAAATAAAAATAAGAAAAAGCCTTCTCAAAAGTCACTTTTGTCATCTCCAACTTGATTGGAGATCTCGTAATTACTTGTTTATATGATAAGTATGAGATTCCCTTTTTCAAGGGAATGACAGTTTTATTACTTTTGAGACAGCTTCTTTTTAGCATGGTAAAGTTATAAATTACCATCTAAGATCTACAATTTCAACGTCTTTGTAATTTTTTTCATCGAAAACAAAATAAGAATCATCAAGGTCAAGGTTTATTATATAATTAGAAATTTTTATAGCGTAATTTGATCCATCCTTTCCAAAAATTGTAGCCGACGATAAATAATACTCATTCGTATTTATTTGTAACCGGATTCTGGAATATTCTTCATCCAAATTAATTGGATACAAATCAACTAAAGCGTAATCTCCATTATTTTCAGAAATCGTTTTAATTAATTGATACTTATAATCATTTTCGTAAAGCGTAAATAATTGCTTTGGATTATTAAAAAGATCTTCATCATTTGCTTCCGGCTCGGATATATTTACCTCATTAACTTCGGGAATATAATTCCATAATGTTTTGCCATCAAAAAACGCTTCACTACCCATAAATTTCAATAAATACATATCGCCTTTCATGGTAATCGTACCTTTCGATGTATTTTGTATGTCGTCTTTAGTACTTTTAAAAGTTATTTCAAAATCAGACTTAATAACTTTATGTGACTTTGTTTTTTCTGAAAGTTTATCGAGTATTTTCTTTGCTTCAACATCCTTTTGAGCAAAAATTAAATTACTCCCTAAAAATAATATCGCTGTTAATAATAATATCTTTTTCATATGATTGAATTTGATGTTTTTTAAATGTTAAATTATTTCTTGAGTTAACAAGTAAAAAGTAATAAAAATGAGCAAGCCATTTTAAACTTACACATTATTTCCAATTTTATTGAATTATATATTGTCAAGGAAATCTTTCAAATACTGTTCCAAAGAATATTCATCTTGAAATAAAACCTGTCTAGCTTTACTTCCCTCAAAGGGACCTACTATATTTGCAGCTTCTAATTGATCTATTATTCGACCGGCTCGATTGTAACCAATGGAAAATTTTCTTTGTATTAAAGAAGTTGAACCTTGCTGATTTCTAACAACAAGTCTTGCAGCATCTTCAAACATAACATCACGCTTCGAAAAATCAACTTCTCCTATTTCATCATTTCCCTCCGGAGTATATTCCGGCAGCATAAAAGCGGTTGGATAGCTTTGTTGTGAACTAATAAAATCAGTTATTTTATCTAATTCAGGTGCATCGATAAATGCACATTGAAGACGAACCAAATCTCCACCTGTTGAAACAAGCATATCTCCTCGCCCAATTAATTGATTTGCTCCAGGACTATCAAGAATAGTTCTAGAATCAATCATTGATGAAACTCTAAATGCAATACGAGCAGGAAAGTTTGCTTTTATTGTACCAGTAATAATATTTGTAGATGGTCGTTGTGTAGCTATAACTAGGTGTATTCCAATTGCTCTGGCTAACTGTGCTAATCGTGTAATTGGACTTTCAATTTCTTTTCCTGCGGTCATAATTAAATCTGCAAACTCATCAACAATAACCACGATATAAGGCAAATATTTGTGACCCTTCTCAGGATTTAAATTTCTCGCAATAAATTTTTCATTATATTCTTTTATATTTCTTACCTGAGCTAATTTTAACAAATCATATCGATGATCCATCTCAATACACAAAGAATTTAAAGTATTAACTACTTTCTGTGTATCGGTAATTATAGATTCCTCAGAATCTGGTAACATTGCAAGAAAATGCTTTTCTATTTTTGTATATAGAGTTAATTCAACCTTTTTAGGGTCAACCATCACAAATTTTAATTGAGATGGATGCTTTTTATATAACAACGAAGCTATAATTGCATTTAACCCAACTGATTTACCCTGACCCGTAGCCCCAGCTACTAAAAGGTGTGGCATTTTTGCTAAATCAATTACGAAAGTATCGTTCGAAATTGTTTTACCAAGCCCAATAGCCAGATCATATTTCGAATCGCTAAATACCTTTGATGCAAGAATTGAACGCATAGATACAATCTCTGGGTTTTGATTCGGAACCTCAATACCAATTGTACCTCGTCCTGGAATTGGAGCAATTATTCTAATACCCAAAGCCGACAAACTCAATGCTATATCATCTTCAAGGTTTTTAATTTTTGCTATTCGAACACCAGGAGCAGGAATAATTTCATATAAAGTTACTGTTGGGCCAACCGTAGCCTTAATCTTATCAATTTGTATTTTATAATTTGCCAAAGTATCAACAATCCGATTCTTATTTGCAATAATTTCCTCCTTATTAATCTCGCCATTCGAACCTTGACCATGATTTTCGAGCAAATTTAAAGGAGGTAATTTATAATTTGAAAGATCAAGAGTAGGATCATAGTCTTCAAGTTGCAAGTTTTTAACGTTACCTTTTAACTTCTCATCTTTGTGTTTTTCTTCGATTGTAAGCTCAATATTTTCATCACTCTCGTTTTGAGTTTCCGAAGAGCTCTCCTCTTCTACAATTTCTTCAATGTTTTTAGTTACAAAAATCAAATCGTCATCTATATTTCCTTCTTGTTCTACACTAACTTGTTTTTTTATTTCCATTTTTTGCTCATCATTTGGGTGATCTTCAAATTCAGAATAATCTTTTTTAAACAAACTGGCTGCTACATTAATTAACAAATAATACGTTTTCTTAAAAGATAAAATAATAAAGGAAATTATCACGATTGAAAGCAAAAATGCTGTTCCTGCTTTTCCTAAAAATGAATTTAACCATTGTGCAATTATAAAACCATGTCCGCCCCCTAATCCGCTACCTAAATATCCATTTGAATTGCCAAATAAATATCCTAATAAAATAGATAAAATAACGGTCCCGATAATTGAAATTTTAAAAGCTTTACGAATCGAGTAAATTTTTATTTTAAAAAAACGAAGTCCTATTACAAAAAGTAAAAATGGAAACGTAAAAGATGCTATTCCAAACCATTTATTAATAAATAAGTTAGCAAAATGAGCACCCGCTTTCCCAGACCAATTCTCCACAGATATTTCTACAGTTGAAATAACTTTCGAATATTGGAAACTTTGATCAACCTTCCATGTAAAAAAATATGAAATGAACGCTAATGTTAAAAAAGCGGACATAAAAACCGTAGTTACACCTAATATTATTTTTATACGCTCATCTGAAAAAAGTTTTTTGTTCTTTTTTTTAACTTTTGTATTACTATTCTTTCTAGCCATTGATTATTTAAATAACAAATTATTGCTTTAATGAAGCACGAAAATTACAACAAAGTAATATAAATAAACGGAATAATTAACAGAAAATTTTATTTATCTGGGAGTATTAAAAAATGAATTATTGTTTAAGTAATTCAATAATTTCAATCATTGTTTTTTTATTGATTGAAATATATCCTTCTGGTATTTCAAAGTCATCAGAAGAAACTTCAGTTTCCACTATTTTTCTTGAAGTTAATTTCATTGGCATATCATATAGTTTCAGCCGAAATTCCAACAATACACCATCTATTGATTTATATGGAGTTTGAGCATTCACATTATTTATTGTAATATCATTTGTATAATAAATAAAATACGGTTCTATTTCTGAATCAGGTATTATAATTTTTGCCTTTTCACATTTAAATCCACTAAGTATTTTTGTTGTATCCTGTGGTTCTATAATCATACCAGGAATATCTTCAAAAAACATTGATATATCGCTAATTTTTTCGATGTACTTATATTTCTTATTTAAAACTTTTACAAGCGTAATGTTCTTTTTCTCTCTGTAATTCTGTATATGTGTAAAACTAACTATACCCGAGAAACCTTCAATTTTATTTATTGTGTTATTATTTTTAAATTTTATTGTCATTTTTTTGGGTAACAAGCCTTTCATAAAGCTATCTATAGAATCGTTAAGGTATTCTATATCATATTCAATATAACCTTCTTTAATGCGATCTGAACGTTGGATTTTTTTACACGAGCTTAATGAAGCAAAAATCAATACGATTATAGCAGCTGTTCTAATTCTCATATTTCAATATTAGGGTTTTAGTCAAAACAATGTGTAAAATAATAAACTAAAATACTGAAAGTAAAGAAAAAAACAAAGACTTATATTAAGTTATAAAGTTTATTTGATGAAAATGTAAGAAATGTCTTTAAACATTTGTTTAAAAACATGTTAATCTTGCCGTATTTCATATTTTTGAAATGTTTTTTTTATAGATTTGTAGCTCAAATAAACATTTTTACCTAAACTGATGAATATGAATAAATTAGCTGTGATTGCATTAGGAGGAAACGCACTTTTACGTGGTGACCAAATAGGAACAATAGAGGAACAAGAACAAAATACTTTTGATACACTTGAAAATTTGGTGTATTTAATAAAAGACGGATATGATATAATTATTGGGCATGGCAATGGTCCACAAGTTGGAAATATTCTAATGAGAAACGATGCAGGAGAGCAATTGTATAATATTCCTCAAATGCCACTTGATATTTGTGTAGCAGATTCGCAAGGTGGAATTGGTTACATGATTGAAAGAACTCTGAGGAATGTAATGAAAAAACATGGTATCGAAAAGAATATAGTAACAATGGTTACTTCAGTTGTTGTTGATAAAAATGATCCTGCTTTTAAAGATCCTCAAAAACGTGTTGGTAAAATATATACAAAAGAAGAATCTGATAAACTAACTGCAAATAAAGGTTGGGAATTTAAAGAAGAAGTAAAAGCTGATGGTGGGTGGAGAAGAGTTGTTCCTTCACCAAGACCTATTAGTATTATGAATGAAAAAATAATTGAATCATTAGCTCGTCAAGGAAATATCGTAATTGCTGTAGGCGGCGGAGGAGTTCCTGTATATATTGATGAAAAAAACGATGTTAGACCTTCAGAAGCTGTAATAGATAAAGATTTAGCAACAGCTTTGCTTGGTGCCAGAATAAAAGCTGATGAATTTTATATATTAACAGATGTACCATACGTATATATAAACTATAAGAAACCAAATCAGGAAATAAAAGAATTCTTAAATAAAGCTGATGTTGAAAAATATTTAGCTGAAGGTCAGTTTGCGCAAGGTAGCATGGCTCCAAAAATTAAAGCTTGTTTAGAGTTTATTGAGCAAGGTGGAAAGAAAAGTGTAATTACTGAAGCTACAAAGCTTGAAGATCGGACCTACGGAACAAAAATTACTATGGAATACGAAGATTAA
>JAQIBH010000182.1 GCA_027859205.1 Bacteroidales bacterium
ATAGAGATAATATAAAAATGTATGATGCCAAATTACTTAAGCTAAGTAAGATATTAAATCGTATTTCATTTCTTAGGTTATTTATTTTTGTAATTTCAAGTACCATTCTTATAACCTTGCTTAGTATCAAATTAATGACTCCCTTTTTTATTGTTTTTCCTATTTCAATAATATGTTTTGCTTTAGTTATCAAGCATCATAACGAAATAGCTTACTTGAGAAAACATACATCATTCCTGAAAAGAATAAATGAATCCGAAATTCTAAGAGAAAAATGTAATCTGGACGAATTTGATACCGGACATAAGTTTATTAATCAAAATCACCCATACACATCTGATTTAGATATTTTCGGACAACATTCCATTTTTCAATTAGTTAATAGAACAACTACAGAGTCAGGTATGATACTCTTATCAGAATGGCTATCTGAACCTGCACCTAATTATGAAATACATGACAGACAAAAAGCCATAAAAGAATTATCTCAAAAATTGGATTGGAGGCAAGATTTTCAGGCGTCAGGCATGCACTTTCAAAATAAAAAAAGTGATTATTATAAATTGTTAGATTGGGTAGAAGAAACCGGGATAAAATGATTTACTAATATAATTAATTGTGAATTACAAAAAATAGGAGGTAAATAATATGGGAATATTTGTAAAATTATTTGGTCAAAAGAGAAATATTACAGCTGAGAGTGAAAAACACTTCAAGATTGGCATAAATTGTGACAATTCAGGTGATTTAAATGGCGCCATCTATAGTTACTCAAAAGCAATTGGTTTGAATAAATACCCAATGGCATACTATTACAGAGCATGTGTTTACAAAGACCAAGGAAAATACAAAGATGCAATCAAGGATTTCAAGGGCTATTTAAAGTACGGTTCTAGTAATTCAAAGGAAGCGATTGCTTCCAGAGTTACGATAGAGGAGCTAAAATCAGAAATAACACGCACATCTTCAATAAAAGGTGAGCGTTCAAAAGACCTATGTCCGAAATGTAAAAACAACCTCATTATTACAGCGAAGAACGTAGATGGATTTATGGGTTCTCAGAAACATGAATGTCCAAATTGTGGTATGTCAATAGTTAAACTTAAACCGTAATTACCGCTTTTTGAATATATAAAAGTTCAGAATGACATTGTGAGAGTTTATTATAAAATATATGGAGAAAGTTGTGAACTAAATGGTCAAGGAGATATAAAAGTAAATTAAAACGGGCTATAACAGAAGCTGCTTTGTTATGCATACCTTTATATTTGCACTAATAAAATATCCTATTTCTAGTGCTTTGCTAGTAAAATTATCGTAATTATTTTATTCAGTTTTTGTTATCTTTAAAATAAAGCCACTCCCATGAATATTTTCAATTTCAATTGATGGATCATTTTTTAAATATTTACGAAGCTTGGTAATATAAACATCCATACTTCGGGCTGTAAAATAACCATCTTCGCCCCAAATTTTATTTAAGGCTTTATCTCTATCAAGGATTTTATTTTCGTGTAAACAAAGCATTTGTAATAACTCGCTTTCTTTTGGTGATAGTTTCACAGAATTATCCTTAATACGTAGTGTTCTTAGTTCCGAATTAAACCGATATTTGCCGATAGAGAAATTGTGTGAATCATCTGTTGGTTCGGAGTTACGTTTAATTATTGCTTTAATTTTGTACAATAAAACTTCGGAATCGAAAGGTTTGGTAATATAATCGTCTGCACCAATTTTGTAACCCTGCAATACATCATCTTTTAAGGTTTTTGCAGTTAAAAATATGGTAGGGATTTCGGGATTTAATTGTTTAATTTTTTTAGCAACAGTAAATCCATCTACGTTTGGTAGCATAATATCTAAAATACAGAAATCAAATTTTTGTGTGGTGAAGTTGGCAATCGCATCGGCTCCATCTTTGAACCATGTAACATTAAAATTATTCATTTCGAGATACGATTTTAGCACAGAACCAAAGTTTTCATCATCTTCTACTAGAAATATATGGTGTTTATTTTCCATTACTTACAGGTATTATTGGTAAAATAATTTCGAATCGTGATTCGCTTCCAAAATCACTCGTTGCATGAATTATTCCATTGAATTCAGTGACAATGGCTTTTACATAGCTCAGCCCTAAACCAAAACCCTTAACATTGTGCACGTTCCCAGTAGGCACACGGTAAAACTTATCAAATATTCTAACTAACTCTTCTTTTTTAATGCCAATTCCGTGATCTTCGAAAATGATTTTAATATTCCCGTTTTGATTTTCAGTACTAAGGGTAATGTATAATTTATCCGGAGAATATTTTATCGCATTATCAAGCAGGTTATGAATAATATTCAGAAAGTGTGTTTCATCAACTAATGCGAAAGGATTTTCGGCATGTAATGCGATATTCATTTTTCCGCCTTTTTCAATCACCTTTAAATTTATGTTTTTAACTGCTTCTTGAATTAGTTCATGCAAATCAAATTCCGATAAATTAACTTTAAACTTCTCTTTTTCTAACAGGGATATTTGAAGAACACTTTCCACCTGGTTATTCATTCTTCGGTTTTCTTCCTTAATAATTTTCAGATAATGATTTATTTGATTTTCATTAGAAATTATTTTTGGATTTTTAATAGAATCGGCAGCTAATGAGATTGTTGCTATTGGAGTTTTAAACTCATGAGTCATATTATTTATAAAATCAGATTTAATCTCAGATATTTTTTTCTGTTTGAAAGTAATTCTAATTGTTATAAAAAATATTATAATTATTATAAGGGTAAAAAATATAGATCCAAGTAGCATTAAAGAGATTGACTTGTAAATAAAGTTGTTTTTACCCGATAGATATAAATATAAGTAAGTCGATTTTTCAATAATATCTTTAGGAAAAAGATTTGCCTTATGAGATTTAGGAATATAGCTGGGAATAAACCCTTCAGATTGTTTTTCAATACTATCATTCTCACTATTAATGATTGCATATTCGTAATCATTATCAAGACCCTTATTTAATATCTCATATTTAATTAAAGTATCAAGTTTAGCAATGTCAATCCGTTCAATAGGTTTTAAACGTGTTTCGTATTCAACTATCATTTTAGTAAAAGCATTGTTATACTTATCGGTAACTTTATACGAAATTGTTTTTTGATTATTACTAATAATGGAGTCTTTAACAACTATAATATCCTCGTTTTCATTTTCGGATTGATTTATTGAACTAATAATTTGAATATCCCTTGTTCTTTCTCCTATGACTCTTAATAAATTGCTATTTGTATCATTCTTAGTAATGAAATTAAAGTTATTATCTTTTGATGTTTTAATTTTTACAATTGCATTATTAGCATTAGTGTTGCTGTCATCAGAAAAATAATGTATAAGATTATCGTTATCGATTTTATCGGATTTTACTCCAATTCTCTCTATTGTAAAATTATCCAGGTTTTCACTAATGAATACTGCTGTATGTTTTAAATCAATTTCATTAATAATGTTATTAATAGCTTCTCGAATATTTTCTTCGTATTCAGCTTCTTTAACCAATATTGCATTCTTAATCCAAAATAATTGTACTACAATTATCCCTATCAGCGAAATAGTCATAAAAACAATTATAATATGCAAAACGTATTTCTTCATGTGCTTTTAATTTGAGATCAAAGATAAAAATAATAAAAGCTGTAAAATCAACTTTAACATTTCTTTAACTATTTTTAACCGATCATTAACGACTTTAAATATCAAAGACTTGTAGTTTTGTTTTGAAATTTAGAAATCAATAAATTAACTAAAACGCATATTATGAAAAAGTATTTATTAACTAGTGTATTTGTATTCTTTGCCTGTGTAATAGCTTTAAATGCACAAGAAAATCAAGAAAAGAAGAAAGTTCATTTGAAGATTATAAAAGAAGAAAATGATAAAATAACTGAAATTGACACCGTTTTTGAAGGTACAGATAAAGAAGGATTGCATTATTTTGGAGATATTGATGGAAAGGACATTAATATTGACAGTATTTTAAAGGAGTTTAAGATTGAAGGTCACGAGGGAATGAAGTTTATGACAATATCTGACAAGTATCATTCAAAAGATTCTTTAAAGCATGTTTGGCATACAATTAATGCTGATGTGGAAGGAGATCCCGTTAAAATGAAAAAGATGATATTTATATCAGAGGATGGAGATAAAAAATTAATAGAGAGCAAGGAAGGAATGGTTTTCGTACATTCTGATTGTGATTCAGATGATGAGCATGTATTTATTCATGGCGATGGTAAAAAAGTAAAGATTATTAAGAAAGAAATTGGAGATTCAATGGTTTGGATATCTGAAGAAGAAGGTGTTCATAAAATTACTGATGATGGTAATGTATTTATATACAAAACCGGAGATAAAACTTTTGATATCATAAAATCTGAGGATGGTGAAAATCAAATTATTAAGGAATTTATTGTTAAGAAAAACGGTGAGATTGAAAAAACTATTGAAATAATGGTAACTGAAGATGGAGATTATTCAATTGTTAAAATAATAGGTGATGATGATGACTTAATGCATGCTGAAGAAAACGTAAAAATCTATAAGTATAAAACGGATGATGGCAAAATTACTGTTAAGGCAGAAATAACAGATTCAGAAAAGGGAGAGAAGAAAAAATTAAAAAAGAATTTAAGAAGATAAAAATTTCACCAAATCCTACTGATGGTAAATTCAATTTAGAATTTGAATTAAGTAATAAAGAGAGCGTTGTAATTAAAGTAAATAATGAATCGGGGAAATCAGTTTATTCTAAAAAGGTGAAAAAATTCACTGGAACATTTTCTGAGGAGATTGATATCTCGAAAGAGGAATCGGGAACTTATTATATTCTAATAACACAAGGAGATAAAACAATTAAGAATAAGATTGTTAAAAACTAAAAAAAAGGGAGCTAATTGCTCCCTTTTTAATTACCTAATTTATTAACCCTAATATTAACCTAAAATTTAACCTAACTATTTATTTTTGAAGAATATTTTTAACTTTTAATTCTTGTACAATATTACGGTCAAAGAATAAAATTGTTACCAAAAATACGGTGACATATATCACCTTAATTAGGTGATATAGAATAATCTATAAGGGTTTTGGTGTAGTTTTGCAGAGTTTGAAAGGGTTTTGGAGCTTTTTAGTAATGAGCATTTTTTCTTATTGTTCTAGGACCTCAATTTCTAAAGTGAATTCTACAGTAGAATTTATACTCTGGTTTTTATCTGTTGCAGGAATCCAATTACCGGCTTCTGTTATAACCCGAATAATTTCATTATTAAATGCCATTCCAGGTGATTGTGTAAAGTTAAAATTGCTTAATTCTCCAGATGTTTCAACTGCAAAAGAAAATTTGATAGTGTGGTTACCTGGAAAATCAGTAAGTTTCGAATGATCTAGTTTTTCGTTTATATATTTTTCAAGATTAGCTTTTTCTATTGGACTTGAGGGTTTTGCTTCCGACTTTAATATTTCACTTTCATCTGGTTTATCATTAGCAAATGCAGTCTCTTCCGGGTTTTCATATAATCGTTTTTTAGATTGAGCAGAAAGAGGTTGAGAGCTTTTCTGACTTGTTACTTCTGCATTTTTTCCTTGCATTGCTAAAGAAACTTTTTCTCCTTCAGCTATATCTTCAAATATTATTTCTTGTTCGTTTAAACTAAGTTCTTCTTCTTCAAATTCATTCAATGCATTTTCATTATCAGATTCAACCACTTCTTCTGTATATACTTCCGAATTATCTAATATTATCTCATCTTCAATTTCAATGTTATCAACAGCTCCAATAATTTCTTCTTTTGGTTCAATTTCCCGATTATCAGCAATTAATTCTGTGGGCATTTTTTCTGAGGTATCCGTTCTGCTTCGTGCATCAACTTTCTCAAATTCAATTTCAGCATCTAATAGCATACTATCCATAATTTCCATTTCTTCGGATACTTGCTCTTTTAACATCGAATTTTGCCAAAATCGACTATTTAAAAAGAATATGCTAAGTCCAACACCCACTAAAATAATTACACTTGCAGCATATCTATACCAAACAGGAATTATCCTTCTGGGCTTATTTGTTTTTTGATTTATTGTTGATTTTAAGTCAATAATATCCTGTTCCAGTTCATTTTCACTTAGTTTCGATAAACCATCGAATGCCTCTTCTTCAAAAGCATCTTGCATGATATTTTTTTCAAAAGCATGTTTATCCTTTTTCGGCAGGTTGTTGCTGAAGTATTGTTTAAAATCTTTATATGTCAATTTTCGTTTAAACATTTTGTTACTAATTTTCTATTCCAGAGGTGGTTAGTTCCAGACAGATTTTTAAATTTCGTTTTCCGTTTTGTATATAACTTTTTACTTTACTTTGTTCTATTTTTAATTTATCTGATATTTCTTTATAACATTTCTTATCGTAATAGAACATTATAATGCATTCTTGCTGCTCTTGTTTTAGCTTTTCAATACAATTTTTAAGTTCTTCTGCCAGGTTTGATTCTGGAACTTCATCAATAGGATGCAAAATCTCCGATGATTCCATAAAAATTTCTTCGGTATATACTTGAAGGTGTTTTTTTTCAGTTTTCTTTTTTCTAATCTCCATTAAACAGTAGTTCTTTGTAACTACATAGAGCCAGGATTTAAAATTCTGTATTTCAAATTTAGGTATTTCAATAATTAGAATTTCAAATATTTTACTTACCGCATCCTTACTTTCATCTCGATTATTTAAATATTTTAAACAAACTCCATATACTAAATGGATATATATATTATATAGTTCGCCTAATATTTCAAGATTACCAGTACTTTGAAATTGTTGTAGCAATTCAGATTCTTCCTTTTCACTCTTATTTTTTGAAAAAATATCTTCCACGTTATATTTTAAATATCAAGTACTTATATTAATTTAATTAATAAGAATAAAAAAAAGATGAAATATTTTTATGCATTTTTCTTTTTTGCTGCACCTTATAGGAAATGCAAATTGTTAAATTTAAAATCTTAAAGTTATGAAAAAAAATGTAATTCTTATTTCAATTTTAACAGTACTATTAAACTGTGGTCTTAGTGCACGCACTATTAAAGGAACTGTAATCTCTCTAGATGATAGTAAGGCAATCGCCGGAGCATCTATTATTTTGAAAAGTAACCCAGGCATTGGAACAACTACCGACAATAAAGGAAATTACTCTATTCAGGCGGTTAATACTGATATTCTGGTTTTTAGTTTTGTAGGAATGAAGACCGAAGAAGTTAACGTAGGCAATAAAACAATAATTAATGTTGCTTTAGAATCTGATGCTTTATTTTTAGTTGTTGATGATATTGAAATTGCAGAATGTGAAGAACTTAAGTATGATAAAAGTCGACCAATGGTATCTTCTTATCGAGTGCGAGGGAAAAAAATGCATGCTGAATATTCAACAACTGCTTTTTATTTACCTGCAGAAGATTTTAACCGTGAAGGATATTCCGCAATTCACGAGAATGGTTATAAAGACGCTATTAAAACTCCACTTTCCACTTTCTCTATTGATGTGGATGCAGCATCGTATAGTAATATGCGCCGATTTCTTAATAATGGACAAAAACCACCAACGGATGCCGTTCGTATTGAAGAAATGATAAACTATTTTAATTATGATTATCCACAACCAGATAACGGACATCCTTTTGCAATAGTTCAAGAACTGGCAAATTGCCCCTGGAATAATGAAAGTATGTTATTGCATATTGGTTTGCAAGGAGAAAAAATAGCTATGGATAATCTACCTGCTTCTAACATCGTTTTTTTGATTGATGTATCAGGATCAATGAGCTCGCCAGATAAACTTCCATTATTAAAGAAAGCATTTAAAATGTTAGTTCAGCAATTACGCGAAGAAGATCGTGTTGCAATAGTTGTTTATGCAGGAAGTTCAGGATTAGTGTTACCATCAACCTCGGGAAGCAAAAAACAGACTATAGTAAACTCGTTGGATAAATTGCAATCAGGTGGTTCTACAGCAGGAGCAGCAGGATTAAAACTTGCTTATCAAGTAGCGTCGGAAAACTTTATTGAAGATGGAAATAACAGAATCATTTTAGCTACCGATGGCGATTTTAATGTGGGACAATCAAGCAATGCCGAAATGGAACGATTAATAGAAAAAGAACGCGAAAGAGGAACTTTTATTTCAGTACTTGGTTTCGGAACAGGAAACTACATGGACGATAAAATGGAAATAATAGCCGATAAAGGAAATGGTAATTATGCGTATATCGACAATATTATGGAAGCTAAGAAAGTATTAGTAAACGAGTTTGGTGGAACATTATTTACCATTGCTAAAGATGTTAAAATTCAAATTGAGTTTAATCCGCAAGTTGTCGAATCCTATCGATTAATTGGTTACGAAAATCGTTTGCTTAACGATGAAGATTTTGCTGATGATAAAAAAGATGCAGGTGAATTAGGATCAGGGCATACTGTTACCGCTTTATATGAAATTAAGCTTGCAAATACATCTACTTTAAAAAAGAACGATTTAAAATATCAAACAACAAAGCTTAATACTTTAGCAAAAGAAGGTGATGAGCTCGCTACAGTTAAATTCAGATATAAAAAACCAAAAGAAATAACAAGTATTTTGTTAGAAGAGGTTATTCCTTATAGAAATAACTACGCAAACGATATGTCTGATAACTTTAGATTTTCAGCTGCAGTGGCAGGTTTTGGATTGTTACTTCGCGACTCACAATACAAAGGAAATATAACTCATAAATCCTTAATTAATTTGGCAATAACTGCAAAAGGAAAAGATGCAGAAGGTTACCGAAGCGAATTTATTCAACTTATAAAACTTGCAGAACAATTATAAAGATTTAAATTAATAATTCTTACCCAAAGTCTCGCTGGGCTTGATAAAATCAAACATCCCTTTTTTAATATTGAAAAGGGATGTTTGTTTATTGACAATATTTTTTATAGAAATAAGAAAGGCACGGATATTTTGTCCGTGCCTTTATAATATAAACTAATATATAATTAGATCTTTAGTTTTTTGCTAAAACAAAACTCCAATATTCGAATTTACCGTTGGTGAATGATTTGAAACGCTTTGTACCTTCTGTTCCGGCAAAACTCTCAAATGGTTTTCTTAACATTCCAGGAACTTTTTTATGAATAAGTTCTTTTCTTCGCATTGTATCCCTTTCAAGCCCTTTCGTAACGTTTTTAGTTATTTCACTTTCAGTGATTATTTTAAAACCACAGTTTTGTAATTTTGTTCGGATAACTGCTACTTCTTCTTTTTCAATCATGTCAGCAAATAAGAAATGACCATCAGCATCTAAAACTCGATGAACGCCTCTAAAGAATACTTCTATATCACGATAACATCTTGCCGATTCAACGTTAACAACAGCGTCGTAGCTTCCTTTTTCAAAGGGTATTTTTTCTGCTACGCCTTGTACAAATGATAAGCCAGGTTCGTTATAATATTTATTACAAAAATCTATAACTCCAGACGATATGTCAAGACCTGTGTATTTTTGTGTTTTATGATAACGAGAGATGAAATGTGCTCCTCCACCTCTACCAGATCCTACTTCTAATACTCTTTTATTTTCAAGATTAACTCTGTTAACAACATGATCGTATAATTGAATACAATATCTGTTTTTTTCATCATCTTTTTCCAGTTCAATTGCTTTATCACCATTCAAACCTTCATATCCATAATTCATAAAGTTTGCCTTAACATCTTTATCAAAACGAATAATTAGATTATGCCAAATACGCCACATTGGTCGTTTTAAAGCAACAGGGAATTCACAATAATTGTCTACAAAATTAGCCATGTAAAATAGGTTTTAGTTCAAGGGAAATATAAAGCGAATAAATAGCTTTGAAAAACAAAAGGGCTGTAAAGTTGTGTTAAGGGGCGGAGTAGGGCTTTTTTGGGGTGAATTGTATCTTTTTGGTGGTGAATGACATATCTATTATTGGGTTGAAATTACTTCCTTTACTTGGCTAAAATATTGTCTTGATACTGGAATTTCTTCGTCTAAATGCCTCATTTTTAAAAAGTAACCGCTATAATTACGTGCTATTTTGTTAATGTGTAAAATATTTACAATCCTCGTGCGATGACATCGAATAAAATTTCTGTGATCTTTTAGTTGTGATTCTATATTTTTTAATGTACTTCTTATTAACTTTTTTTCAACCAGATCGTTTTCCAAATAAAAAATTTCAATATAGTTATCTGCTGATTTAATAGAAATAATATTTTTATTTATTAAAATAAGTTTGCCAGATTTATTGTCGGAAGAGATTTCAATTTTTTCATCCTCTTTGAGTTCTTCATCTTCTCTTATTCTTGAAAGATAGTTTTTGTTTTGCTCTTTTAGAATATCAATAACTAGTTCCAGTGATTTGTTTTTATATAAAATTACTAAAATGAATATAGGTATTAGGCAAACTAAAACAATTTTAAACATTATGTAAAGGCTTACAGAAACCTTACCAACATATCTTATATAAAATGCAAATGCAGTAGCTGTTAAAATTAGTAATAATGCGCTAAGAATATATGGGGGATCACTTTCCCATTCACTTATTTTAAACCATTGAGGAATAAGAAAGGGTATTAAGATGAAAACAATGCAACCAAATAAGAAAGTAATACCACCAAAGCCTGTAACAAATAATAAACGACTATCATAATCAAGCATATCAAGCGGAAAAGGCTGAAAGAAAAGTGTAAAAAGAAAAACACCAATACATATAAAAAACAACCTTCCTAATTCATTTTTAAAGGAATACATCATTTTGTTATTGTGTTTACCCATCTAATGTTTTTTTGCTAATTTAATAAAAAGATTGATTACTTTCATTGCTAAAGTGTCCAATAGTTTATATTTAATAAGTCAATGTGGAGTTATTTTTCTGGTCAAACAAATAATCACGATCTCATAATTATACTGTAAGCTTGTATTATTCATGAACAATGTCAGTAAGTATGCGTTTTCATTTATAATTACAATTTGTCAAAATTTGAGTTCACCATGAGAACTTTGAATCTTATTATTTTTTATTTACTTACGTTAACTTCCTGTGGAGAATCACACGATAATAATAATGTTATGAAATCTAAAGATCATAAATATACTAATCAGCTTATTCACGAAAGTAGCCCGTATTTGCTACAACATGCACACAATCCAGTAAATTGGTTTCCGTGGGGAGAAGAAGCTTTAGATAAGGCTAAAAGAGAAAATAAATTAATTATTGTAAGTATTGGTTATGCAGCTTGCCATTGGTGTCATGTAATGGAGCATGAAAGTTTCGAAAATGAGGAAGTTGCCAAATATATGAACGAAAATTTTATTGCGATTAAAGTGGATAGAGAAGAAAGACCCGATATTGATCAGATTTATATGAATGCTGTGCAATTGATTGTGGGTAGAGGAGGATGGCCTTTAAATTGTATTACTTTACCCAATGGAAGGCCAATTTATGGAGGAACATATTTCCCAAAAGAGCAATGGCTTGATATGCTTAATCAAGTTTCGAATTTTGTAAAACAAAATCCAGATAAAGCTGAGCGGCAAGCAAAATCTCTTACTCAAGGTGTGCAAGCAAGTGAACCAATTTATTCTAATACCAAAAAAGAAGAGTATACCATAAGTGATCTAAATAATATCTTTGATAATTGGAAAAGAAATATAGATTATACCAATGGAGGAACTCTTGGTGCTCCGAAATTTCCATTACCTATAGGCTATCAGTTTTTGCTTCAATATGATTATTTTTCTAATAATACTGATGCTTTAAAAGCTGTGACATTAACATTAGATAAAATGGCCGATGGTGGAATTTATGACCAAATTGGCGGTGGATTTTCAAGATATTCTGTCGATGAGTTATGGAAAGTACCTCATTTTGAAAAAATGCTTTATGATAATGCTCAGCTGGTTAGTTTGTATTCAGCGGCCTATCAGCAAACTAAAAATCAGGAATATAAGATTATAGTTAGCGAAACATTAGATTTTATTGAAAGAGAATTAACATCAAAAGAAGGCGGTTTTTATTCTTCATTAGATGCCGATAGCGAAGGCGAAGAAGGTAAGTTTTATGTTTGGACTAGAGAAGAACTGGATGAAATATTGGGTTCAAATTCAGATTTAATTATCGATTATTATAATGTTACTGATAAAGGGAACTGGGAAAACGGGAAAAACATTTTACTTAAAACTAAAAGTGATCAGAAAATTGCGAACCAATATAAAATCACTGAAAGAGAATTAGCAGAAGAGCTTTTAACAGCAAAAAAGATTTTATTAAAAGAAAGAACGAAACGAATTCGTCCGGGACTCGATGATAAAATTCTTACTTCATGGAATGCTTTAATGTTAAAAGCGTATGTTGATGCCTATAGGGCTTTTGGTAATAAAAAATATTTAGAAGCTGCCATTAAAAATGCTGAATTTATTAACTCGAAAATTAAATCGATCGATAACAGATTATATAGAAACTACAAGAACAGTTTGGCTACTATAAATGCATTTTTAGATGATTATGCTTTTGCTATAGAGGCTCTTATTTCATTATATCAAGTCACATTTGATGAAAAATGGTTAAACGAAGCACTGAGTTTATTAGATTATACAATTGATCATTTTTATAACAATAGCAGTGGAATGTTCTATTTTACGTCTGATATTGATCCTGCATTAATAGCACGTAAAATTGAAATCATGGACAACGTTATTCCTTCCGGGAATTCACAAATGGCAAAAAACTTATTTATTCTTGGAAAGTATTTTTACAATGATGATTTTATCCGAAAATCCGAAAAAATGTTAAATAATGTAAAGCAAAACACTTTAAAAAGCGGTGCATATTTTGCAAATTGGGATATATTAATGTCTTGGTTTGCAAGAGAACCCTATGAAGTGGCTATTGTCGGGAAAGATGCTAACCTTAAGCGAAAAGAGCTTGATCGTAATTATTTACCGAATATATTATTATCGGGAGGGAAAAATGAAGCAAAGCTAACTTTACTTAAAGGAAAATTAATAAAAGGACAAACTACGATTTATGTATGTCAGAACAAAGCCTGCAGGCTTCCGGTAACTGAAGTAAATGAAGCACTAAAACAAATTGCTAAATAAATATTTATTCGACTGGGTTATTTATTTTTTTATTAAAATTCATTTTCGCTTCATATTAAATTGTTTTATTTGTTGAAACATAGGAGGATAGATTTATTTAAAAGAAATGTGGAATATATTTAATTTAGGTCAACGCAACTTTTTGAATAAAAAAGGCATCATTGATATGAAACACGAATAAGTATAAAAGTATAAACATCAACCATAATAGCTTGTAAGTATTCAGAATAATATTTGGCTTGGTTTTTGAAAAGCATAATATAAAATTTACAGTATGAAATTAACTTGTGTTAAAAACGGAAAAGAAATTGTTCATAAAGATCCTCTTGACCTTGATTATATTGAATATGATGTAGTAATAGATTATTTAAAAGTTATAGGTCATCTTGAGAAAAATCCTGGTGCTCGCATAGAAATTGACTTAACAGTACCTTTTATACCAAAGTATAATTTGGTAAATTGTAATAGTATTTTTACGCAGAAATTTAATCAGGTTATTAATAGGAAAAAGTTCGCTTAAATAATGACTAGAACGGAAAAAGCTCTTGAATACTTCTCTAATGGGTTTAACTGTTCGCAATCAGTTATTGTATCGTTTGCTGACATTTTAAAAATTGATGAAAAAACGGCTCTTCGGATAGCTTCCGGTTTTGGAGGTGGTATGGGAGGCATGCAAGAAACTTGCGGAGCTGTAACCGGTGCTTTTATGGTAATTGGGTATTTAAAAGGAAAGTATAAAGATGGCGATGACGAAACTAAAGAACTCACCAATAAATTAATACAGGAATTCACTCAAAAGTTTGTTGAGAAATTCGGTGAAATTAATTGCAAAGCCCTAATAAATGTTGATTTTAATACTGAAGAAGGTAAAAAACAAGCAGAGGAATTAGATGTTTTTAATAAAAAGTGTACAACATTTATTAATCATTCAGTAGATCTACTAGAAGAGATGTTAATAACACACAATTAGCAGATAGCCGTTTATTTACCGAACATTATTCTTTTTGCACTACAATTCTAATATTTTATTTACTGATTGAGCAGGATTTAATCTCTCACTTTATTGATTTTGTTCCTTATTACTTCTTTTGTATTTTTACTTATATCATTCAACATTATTATGGAATTTGTGTTTATAGATTAGTGCAAGTTTTTGATTTGGCTTTAAACAATAATATAAATGAATATTGCAGATATTCCATATTGCGTGGATTTAAAAACAATTCCTAAACCTGAAATTGGAACAATCCTCGTTTCTGGAGCTACTGGCTATATTGGTGGTAGGCTGGTTAAAGAGTTATTGATAAGAGGGTATCATCTCAGGTTATTAGTACGATCGGCTTCACCGGATCATGCAAAACGATGGCCAGATTCAGAAATTGTTGTTGGAGATGCTCTTGATTATGAGAGTTTAGAAAATGCATTTAAAGGCGTAAAAGTAGCTTATTATCTTATTCATTCATTATTACATGGAAGAAAGAATTTAGAAGAAATAGAAGTAAAAGCAGCAGCAAATTTCAGGAATGCAGCAGAAAAAAATGGTGTTGAAAGGATAATTTATTTGGGTGCATTAGGAGATGATGGCTGTGATTTATCAACACACTTACAGAGTAGAAATAATGTGGCTGTTGAATTGGTAAATGGAAAAGTTCCAGTAACGGTTCTCAGGGCAGCAATTATTATAGGTTCAGGAAGTGCCTCTTTTGAAATTATTGGGAATTTGGTAAAAAATACACCCGTTGTTTTATTACCAAAGTGGTCAAAAACTTATTGTCAGCCAATTGGGATAAGGGATATTATTAAATATCTTGTTGGTGTTCTTGAACTGGGAGAAACCGCAGGAAAATGGTATGATATAGGGGGAAAGACTAAACACACTTATGAGGAAATGATAAGGATGTTTTCATATCTAATTGGTAAAAAGAAAATTTATATTAACACATTTGTTTCAGATTATAAATTTTTTGGATATATAGCCAGCTTATTAACTCCTGTACCTGCTCCAATTGTGATGTCTTTATTTGAAGGTATAAAAAATGAAGTTATTTGCAAGAATATTGATATTAGAAAAGTTCTTGATTTTGAGCCACTAAGCTATTCTGAAGCTATTATTTTAGCTCTAAATATTGAATCACAGGACATGATCGGTACTCGATGGTCAGACGCATATCCACATTCACACGATTTGGATGCTAAATTACATGAATTAGAGAAGCCTAAATTTATTAGTACTTATTCTCGTAAATCTAAAAAAACGACTAATTCTCTTTATCAAACAATATGTAAAATTGGTGGTAAAGAAGGATGGTTTCATAATAATTGGATGTGGCGATTGCGAGGCGCAGGAGACAAAATGATTATGGGCGTGGGGACTTCACGTGGTAGAAGAAGCAATAGTAAACTCAGAATTAATGACGTAATTGGTTTTTGGCGTGTTGAAAATTTAGAAGAAAATAAATGTTTATTACTGCGTGCAGAAATGAAATTACCTGGTAAAGCATGGCTTGAATTTAATATAAAAAATACCGATGGAGAAAATCAGTTGTCAGTAACTGCATATTTTCATCCAAAAGGCCTGGCGGGCAATATTTATTGGTACTCTTTTGTGCCTTTCCATTCAATAATATTCAAAGATTTGTTAAAAGATATTGAAATAAGAAGCTAAAGTTCTAAAATTTAGAATCTTACCTTTCCAAAACATTTATCCTTAATAATTGATTTTTTTATTAATTGAGAATATTGATTTCAGTTAATCCTTATTTTAATAAACCGAAATCTAAAATAAAATTAGAAATTCTAAATCTATAGTGCAATAAATTAAAATTATTTCGTCAAGTTAAGTATGAAAGTCGAGAAAGAACATAAAGGCTTAAAATCATTTGTTTCATCGGAATATAAAAATCTGGTTTCGTATGTACGCAGATATTTCAATGAAAATTATTATGATGTTAGCGCTGAAGATATTGTTCAAGATGTCGCAGTTAATATTTTTTCGAAACTAGATATTGATAAGCAGGTGGAAAATATAGCTGGATATGTTTATCGATCGATTCGAAATAGAATTACCGATTTTCAAAGAAAATCGAAAAAGGAAGTTCCATTTGAAAATTTTGTTAATGATGAAGGGGAGGAATATATATCGGAAAACATACATGAGGAATTTGATATCCCTTTTGAAACAATAGATGATGAACAATTTTATAAGACTTTTTATGAAGCATTAAATCAACTTAGTCCTAATCAACAAATGGTATTTGTAGCTACAGAAATAGATGGATGCACTTTTGATGAATTATCGGACGAACTAAATATCCCAATAGGGACACTTCTTTCGTGGAAACACAGAGGAGTAAAAAAACTAAAAGAATTAATCAAGCTTGATGATTTTTATAATGAAAATGAAGATAAATTAATATAAAAAATAAAATTTAGAAATTATGGAAGATAGAGTATACAAACACAGAACAAGTCCTTTTTTAAGGGGATTAAGATTTGTAGGATTTATAATTATGGGAGCTATAGCAGCAGCAGGTTTTGCATTCCTTTTTGGATATTTTGTAATGTTGTTATGGAATTGGATAATGCCTGAATTATTTGGTTTAGTAACCATTACCTTTTGGAAAGCAGCTGGAATAGTTCTGTTAGCACGATTGATTTTTGGTGGATTTAAACATGGCCCAGGTTGTTCGTCAAGTAGAAGAGGTGATTTTCACAAAAGAAAATTCTTTGATAACTGGTGTGATAAGGGTAGGAAAGATCGTAAGTTTAAAGATTGGAAATATTTCGATGACTTTTGGAGTAGTAATGAAGGTGAGCAGACTTATAACGATTATGTGGATCGAAGAAAAGAGCAAGATCAGAAATAACGTAATAGATTATTGAAATAGTATAATAGGAACTATAAAGGTCATTCTGAGCGAAGTGAAGAATCTTATATAAATAGATGAGATACTTCACTTCGTTCAGTATGACTTTTTTTTATTGGAAGATAAAATTATTTATATTTTTGCACCAATAATCAATACATCATCAATTTGCTTATAATTTCCTTTCCATTCTAGGAATTTCTGATCTAGGATATCCAATTGTTCTTGAGCATTGAGATCACTGATTTCAGTTAATAATTTTTTTAATTCTTTAGTCGAAAATTTAGTATTCGTTTTCCCTCCAAATTGATCGGCATAACCATCCGAAAATATAAATAATGAATCTCCTTTTTTAATGTCAATTTCATGATTGGTAAAAGACTTATCATCGGTAACATAACTACCAATTGGCATTCTGTCGGCCTTTGTAATAAGCAATTCCTTGTTTCGCACTATATATAAAGGATTATAAGCTCCAGCATAATTTATCTGCATTTTTTCTTTATCGACAACAACTAATGCAATATCCATTCCATCACTTGTGGATTTACCGGATTGTGCTAATGTTGATTTGACAAGTTTTCTCAATTCTTTAAGTATCGTACTTGCTTTTAAAGAACTGTGCTTATTCACAATTTCATTTAAAAAAGAAATTCCGAGCATACTCATAAATGCTCCCGGAACTCCATGTCCTGTACTGTCAGCTGCTACAAGAACTAATTTATTGTTCTTTTCTGTCATCCAGTAAAAATCGCCACTTACAATATCTCTTGGTTTAAAATAAATAAAGTGATCAGCAAAATACTTATCCATTATTTTATGATTTGGGAGTATAGCATTTTGAATTCTTTTTGCATACTGAATACTGTCGGTAATTGATTTTTTTTGTTCTTCTATCTTATGTTGAGCTTTTACTCTTTCTGTAATATCCGAGCCGTATATTTGACAAATATTTAAGTGATCTAATCCACGTAGGATAAAACGCATTATTTTATCTCCTATTTCAGCTGTAATAGTTAAAAGTTTATTTTGTTTAATAAACTCTAAGAAATCAATATCTGAAATTTCAGGGATTAACTCTTTTATTTGCATGTCAACTATTGATTCCAGAAGAAAAGCATTATTTGCCGCAGGATTCGATTGTAAAATGAGTCCGTTTTTATTAAATCGAAACACTGGTTCCGGATTTAGTTTAGCAAATAAAGCCATGGATTCTGCTTCTTTTTGAGCTTCAATTCGAACGGTTATATCAGAACCATACATCTGACAAACATTAATTTCTTCAATTCCCTTAAGTATAAAACGATAATGTTTATTCTCAAATTGGGTGTCAATAGTTTGTATTTTATTGGTTTTTATAAAATCAGAAAAATTGATGTTTTGAGTTTCGCTAACCAGATTCTGAATTTCAAAGCCTAACAGAGTTTCTTTACTAAAAATATCATTGGCTGCTTTATTTGACTGAAGAATCAATCCATTATCTGCAAATCGTATGACTGGCTCAGGGTTAAGCTCTGCAAATAAAGCCATTGAATGTAACTTCTCAGCTATTTTTTTTCGTTCTGTTATGTCTTCTTTAACTGCAATGTAATTTTGGATTACTCCATTCCTATTACGAATTGGACTTATGGTTGCTTCCTCCCAATAAGTAGTAAGGTCTTTACGGCGATTATGGAATTCGCCTTTCCATACTTTCCCTGAAGAGATTGTTTTCCATAATTCCTGATATATTTCTTTTGAAAGATAATTTGTTTTTAAAATTTTAGGATTCTTCCCGATTACATCTTCCCTGTTATAACCCGATATTAATTCAAAGGCATGATTTACAAATTCAATATTACCCTTTACGTTTGTTATCATTACAGAATTTGATGTTTGAGAAACTGCTGTTGAAAGTTTCTCGTTTTCGTATTGAGTATTTACTATTTCAGTAATATCGGCGCCATAAACCTGCATTACTTCTAGCTCTGGAATACCGCGTAACTCGAAACGAACATTTTTATAATCTATGGTTTCAACTAATGAAAGAATATCTCCATCGCGAATGCACTTTTCGACTTTACTTTGGTCAATGCCTTTTATCATTTCAAAAGCTTTACCGTTTTTTGAAATTACTTCTGAAAACATTTCATCTGCTGCGAAATTTGATTGTAAAATATTTCCATTTTTATCGAAACGAAAAACAGGAGCAGGGTTGTATCTGGCAAATAATGCCATTGATTTTATTTCGTTCTTTGTATATTTTAAATCTTGTACCATTCTTATTTACAGTTATTAATAATGTTAACTAGGTAATTTATTGTAAAGGCTGAATTAACGATTCCTTCCATTAATATTAAATCATGTTGTGTAATTTCCGATTGTTTATTGAATGTTATTACTGAAATATCTTCTTCGTGATAATTAATAAAATTTTCAATTTTAAAATCAAGAAATTTTAGCACCCTTGTGTCAAAACGGTTATTTTGATAAAATACGTCAAGATCAGTATAATTATTAATGCTATCTGTCACAATTCCCAGACTGTGTCTTGACTTCCAGATAGGTGCTTCAGAATCTTTAGGAATCACAATATCACCAGATTTCGAAATTTGTCCGTTTATTAAACTATAGACAAATCCTTTTAAATTACCGTTTTTCTCTTTGTTCGTAATAAATATTCCTTTATATCCTTGATCCAAAACAAATTGGGCTAAGCGATCATAACTATCAGTCGATTTTAATTGCTCATCGATACTAAGCATCATTTGAGTGCTAAAATTGCGAATTTTACTTAGACGTTCATCAAGCTTTTTGCGTAAACTAATATCATCAAGCCATACTAATACATTGTTACTAAACTCATCTGATTTCATGTTTATGGAATACCATTTTTCAATTCGAGGAGAATACCATTCTTCTGTAGTGTGTACACTTGTCGAGCAACTTTCAGTAATTAAGTTTTTAATAACTTTAACCTGTTGATTTTCAAATATATCCTGAAAATTTGTAACTTTATTTTTCACAAAGAAATCTTTCGTTTTTCCTTCTGAAGCTACCACTTCTCCACTTGTATTAATTACAAATGCAGGATCTTTCTTTTCCATTGGTAGTCGAACTAGTAAATCAAGATTTCGGTTTCCAAATTTAACCGAAGCCTTTGATATGGATTGAACTATTATTGGTACAATAAAAGGAACCAAAGATGAAAATATTCCAATACCTTGAAAGTAGTTAATTACAACACCAATTAAAAATGCCATAAAATAATTTAAAGGACTAATCAATTCTTTTAATAAGAATTTAAAGTATATCAAGATTGTTTTAATTGCATGTTCCATAATTTTGAATTTAGCGTTTAGTTTCGAGTACAGAGTATTTAGATTTTTGAGAGGTGTAAATTTTAAATGGTTTGTTATTATTCGTTGTATATAGTCTTAAATTATTTATCTAAAATCTATTTTATTGTTTAGTCGTGTAATTATAAGCAACCTGACAATTTATCAAATGTTCAATTTAAATTTAAACAGATAAATAATTCGTAAGACAAAACAATTGTGATAGAATCGATAAATGAAAATGTTTTTATAAATTGCAGTTTATAAATTATTTAAATATTTTGTTATGGCAGGTATACATTTTAAAGAATCACAAAAAGCTAAAATGGCTCGATTATGGATAATCTTTATTTGCTTATATGGATTAATATTTTGGGCTTTCTTTGCTATTTTAAATGATGAGATTGATGTTACTGCTATATCTTCAATGGTATTTAGTTTAAGCTTAATAATACTATTTAATGTTGTTGTTATTGTTATGCGGTTAGATGTAGATATTGATGAGGTTAAAATTACTTATAGGTATAAACCTTTTCATGTGAAACCTCGAATTATTTATTGGGATGATGTTTCAGATTTTTATGTTCGCAATTATAAACCAATGAGAGAGTATGGTGGACATGGTTTACAACGAAAAATGAAATACGGTAGAGCTTTTACTGTTTCTGGTAAAAACGGCTTGCAATTAATATTAAAAGATGGTAAAAAGATTCTTTTTGGTACGCAAAAGCCACAAGAACTTGAAAGAATAATAGGGAAAATGAAAAGCAGAACTGATTAGTTCTGCATTATTCTTTGTCATTCCCGCGCAGGCGGGAATCTTTTTTAAAACAATTTATCTAAAACTTCTTTTACCGTTTCAATATCAGGAGTAATGTCAAAAATATGTTTTGGTTTTAAGAATACAATATCGTTTTCACGTTTGAATTTTTCTTCGCCACCTCCGGTAATATTCAGCATTATTAAATCATCTTTTTTGACTGTCCCGTTGTTTACAGCATTAATTAATGTAGCTGTTGCAACTGCTGAGGCAGGATGAATATCGTTACCTTCTAAGGCTTCAAAAAGTTTGCCTGCTTCTGATAGTTCATCGTTATTTGCTGTTAAAACATCTCCACCGGCATCTTTCATAGCATCGTACAAGCCTCCAATAATTGGATACGGAGGTTTTCGGTTTGATAATACCTTAGCAATAATATCTTCAACTTGTTTGCGTGCAATGTCATCATCCATTGGTAGCATTGCTCTTGAATCTGCTTTCCATGCATCATGAATCGGAATAAAAGGCTCATTCTGCGAAATCATTAACTTCATTTTATTATTTCCAAAACGACCATCTTCAATTAATCGTAGGTTCGCTTCCCAAGCTGCAATTGCACCTGTTCCGCTACCAACAGCTTGAAAATAATAATCAGGAATTTTACCGATTTCATTTGCAGCTGAAAGAACAGTTGTTCCCATACCTTCACGACGGGCTACATTTTTTGCACCTCCTTCAGCAAAGAAATTATCTAACTGACATGCCAGGTTTGATAAATGAATTGCATCAAAATAGTCACTCCCGCTTTTGGTTGCCACTAATTTTACACAATCATTGATTGGTTTATCAAACCATAAAGCTTCTAGATTATCTTCTGGTACACAAAGTAGCAAAGGAATGTTGTTGTTTGAGCAAACATGTGCAAAAGCTCTTGCTGTATTACCTGCTGAAGCAACAACTAAAACCTTTTTTTCGTCGGATGGAAGTCTTCCACATACCGAATATGCTTCTGTTTCCTTAAATGAACATGTTGGAAAGTTTGCTCCCTTTTCTGGCCAATATCCACTAAATGTAATGTATAAATGAGTTAGCCCTAGATGTTTTGCAAATTCTTCACTTTTATATGTTACAGGAGCTGAAGATCCTTCAAGAGTTTTATGTATTGGTAACCAATCGGCAAAACGGTAAATGCCATACGATTGATCTTTAACATCAATTTGTTTTTTCTTATAAATTGCCCGAATAAGAGTCGGTTCTTGCTCATCAGGTGCATCTAATGTCCATCCTGCATCAATAAATTGCTTTGATGTATTTATCGATTGTAATATATACTCCGTTGGCTTAAATTCTTTTGACATTTTTTTTGCTTTGATTAAATAGATCGGTAAAAATATAAAAAAATGAATGATTTACTATAATATTTTAATAAGTAGTTTAATCTCTGAATAAGTGCAAAATCTAGTTTCTTTTATTTACAATTTCAATAAATTGAAAAATCCTTTTGTTTCGATAAATTAAATATTTATTGATCTTATTAAAAGTATCTTTTAATGAAATGTTAAGGTTTGTTAAATAATTGTTAAATAGTTTAATAAGTATGGTTTTAATTGCAACGTTTATTAATTTCGGTCGTCTATAGTATGGGCTTCTATTTTTGATGTTGTACAATTTAAAATGTAATAAAATCAAACTATTAAATACTAACAATTTAAAAGTCATTACAATTTGATTAAACAGAGTTCGTTATACTATTACTTTTGATTTGAAGTTAAATTTTAGAAATTCTATCACAGCTTAATGCGATTTTTTAACAAACATATAGCACCAAAAATCATATTGTACATTCTTTTATGTTTGGCGATATTCGGTACAATTTCTATCTTGTTGACTGTAAATAGAATGAATACTCTTTTTAATACTGATCTTGGATTTAATAAAGATAGTGTTAATACAATACTAACACATGATAGTAAAGTAATCTTGAATGATTCATTGGTCTTTTCGTCTGATTTGCCGGGCTTCCCTGTTAAAAATACAATTGAAGTTATTAGCGAAAACATAAGTGAGAATGTTATGCTGGCACATCAATTTATTTCGAATACATACTTCGCTTTTTTTAACTATACAATATTATGTGAGGATCCGAATTTATATATAAATCACGGAGAAGCGAACCTAGTTTATATTAACGAAAGTGCTGTAAAAGAGTTGGGTATATATAATATCGATGGTGTGGTTGGAACAAAAATTCTTACTTCAAATAATCATGAATTTATTGTATGTGGTGTGGTTAAGGATTTTGGTAATTTGTGTCTTAATCCAAGGAGTCAGGCTAAAATTTACGAATTAAATAATGAGCATTTGAATTATGCTTTTTACGATAAAACATTATTAAATATAAAGGATAGTGAAAATATAATAGCTAGTGGTACAATTTCTTTTCATTCCCGACTCCAAAACCGATATAAGATTATTGAGGATGCTATTTACAGTGCTTTTTTCTTTATAAATCTCATTATATTACTTGTAGGAATAGGGTTTATTGGTAATAAATATACCGCTAAAAGAGAAAAGGAATTATTTAAGATTCTTGGAATAGGTATTCATATTTTAACTCTTGTAATCTCCCAAACTTATATTTATTTAATTGCAATTTTTGGATTTGTGGTCAGTCCTTTGGCGATAATAATTCAGAAATTGTGGTTAAGTTTATTTGAAAACAGAATTAATTTTGGTTTAGTTGATCTATTTATTATTTTATCCATATCTCTTTTAACTATCTACTTGGTTTGCTGTCCGAAAAAGAAATTAGAGAAACAATTAAAAGAAAAATCGATTAATGTAATATAAATGGAAGTTCACCTTTTATGGAGTGAGGAGTTTAAGTTAATTTTTTCGAGCGAAACCATTTGGTTTCGCTTTTTTTTTATTAATTTATCTAATGAGTCCTGATATATTGTATATTTGAAATAAATAAATTTGAATAAAAATGACAAAATTAATATTCCCTATATGCTTAACTTTTATTCTAGTATTTGGTTCTTGTGAAAACAAGTCATCTGATAATGACGAAAATGATATTGTAAATATTGTTGTTTTATATACTAATGATGAACATGGTTGGATGGAACCAACAAATGATTTTGATGGAGCACCCGGACTTATGGAACTGTGGAAAACTCAAGAAGCTTATGATGGTTCAGATAAATATCTAATTATAAGTGGAGGCGATATGTGGACAGGGCCTGCTGTTTCAACATGGTTTCAAGGGGAATCGATGGTAGAGGTAATGAATGCAATGGAATATGATGTATCTGCTATTGGTAATCACGAATTTGACTTTAAGATTGAAGGCCTAAATAACCGATTGGAACAAATGAATTTCCCTTTGATATCGGCTAATATAATTAATAAATCTACCGATGAAATACCTAATTTTGTAAAACCTTATATCATTAAAGAAATTGAAGGAGTTAATGTTGGTATAATTGGCCTGGCATCTATACACACACCTTATACAACGGCTCCTGTAAATGTTGTCGATTTTGAGTTTACCTCATATTCTGAAGCAATCGAAGAATATTCGTTAAAAGCAAAAAACGAAGGAGCAGATGTGTTAATTCTTGTTGGTCATATTTGTGAATATGAAATGGAAGAACTTGTGACAATTGCCAAAGCAAATGGAATTAGTATAATTGGTGGAGGACATTGTCATCAGGTAGTGGCTAAAGATTTAAATGGTGTAATACTAATTCAAGCTGGAGCTAATATGAAAGCATATGCCAAAGTTGAGTTTAATTATAATAAATTAACATAAGAAGCAGTTAATTTTACATATGAAATTGTAACAAACAACCAACATAATTTTGATTCTGAGATCCTAGATATTGTTG